>JBAVUP010000113.1:0-57002 GCA_049696835.1 Desulfobaccales bacterium | reverse complement strand
CGGCCAAGGTGGCCCTCACCGCCTGTATGCGCAAGCTCCTGGTGATCCTTAATGCCATGCTTAAAAATCGCACTTATTGGAACCCACAGCTGCCTCTTGCAGCTTGACAGAAAAGACAGTCGCTACAGGCTTTCCGACTTCTTCTTTTAGACATCGAAATACCGCTCCACATCTGGATTACAGAGTACCGATGCAATATCTAAATAATAATCAACGGATCGCATCAGTGCAGGGCTAAGTCCATTATCTACAAACCACAGGAAAACACGCCGACCAGCATTCTTCACGGCGGTAACAAGTGGAACATAGTCCTCATCGCCAGCAACAAGTACAGCCACATCATAGTTCTTTTGGTACGCATGGGCAAGCATGTCTACCGATAACGTGATGTCAACGCGTTTGGAACCTTTTCTTTCTGTGCGTGGAAAGACATAAGGAGATTCTATGCCGAGTGATTTAAGTTGATCAAAGATTCTATAGCGGTTGGCTTCATCGCGTAAAGCTGATGTATAGTAGTGTTTGCGTATAATGTTGCAATGAACATGATGGCGCATGTTAAGAAACTGCGACCATACGAACACATCTGTCTCGTATTGAACGTGTGCGGGTGGTTCTTTATCACCGAGCTGCTTTTTCCATCTGATGGCTAAGTTTTCCCCGTCGACGAATATCATTATATCGCAAGGCTTGATGTGTTCTGGGAATGGGTAAGGCATTCTGCGCCTCCGAACAATTATTATACAGTTTGCATAAAACGGTGAATGCAGACTAGAGAGAGGCGGTATTCAAGGGTAGCTATTATCTTTCCAGTATACATAATCATGCGTATTTTTGAATAGTTATGAGCATAAATTAATGATGCTATGTTTCAAAGTTGATAGCTGACAGATGACCGCTAAAATCCCAGCAACTGCGCCAGGTTTTTCCCTAAAATCATCTCCCGCCAGTCCTCCGGCAGGTTGGCCTCTTGCATATCCTTGAGGTAGCGGCTGGGGGGCAGCAAGGGGTAGTCGCTGCCGAAGATGATCTTTTCCGGGCCCACCATGTCCGCAACCACCCGGTAGATCACCGGCCGGTAGATATAAGGCGAAGCGGCGGTGTCGAAATAGACATTTCTGAGAACCTCGGGGGCCTCCTTCTTCAACAACCCATAGAACGGGATGCGGCCGCCCCAATGGGCCAGAATCCAGGTGGTCTCCGGAAAGGCTTTGATGACCTGGTAAACCGCAGCCAGTGGTGTCAAGGACCGGCCCGGGTACTCGGAGCCGGCCCGATCGGTGGCGTGCAGCATCAGCGGCACCTTATAGTGCAGGCAGAGTTCGGCCACCGGGGCCAGGATGGTCTTCAGGTCGGCGCTCCGGTCCCGCAGGTAGAAGGCCAGCTCGCCGATACCTCGGGCGCCGGCGGCCAGGCAACGTTCGATCTCCCGGACGCCTCCGGGCATGGCCGGATGGGCGGCGCAAAAGCCGAAAAATTTGCGGGGCCAGCGGTGCTGAGCCTCCAGGATCACTTCGTTATGCCGCCGCCAGAGGCTTTCCTGCCGCCAGGGAAAGCCCAGAACCACCGAGGCCTCGACCCCCTCCTCCTCCATGGCGGCCAGCATCTCTTCGGGGCCAACCATCTTGGACTTGGGAGATTCATAGAGCAGGCGGAAGGCCGGCTCCGAGCCGAAAAAGTCCTCCCGCCGGCGGATAACTTCCTCGGGGAAGATGTGGGTGTGACCGTCCAGAATCATGCCCATACTATGGCCCCAAACCCGATGGCGCGCAAGCCAATTCTTCACTATAACTCTCAGGAAACTTTGATCTTTTCATGGGGATCGCCAGGCGCCGGACTGCTAGCCGTCCCTTTTCCCTTTATCTGCCCCCTTTTTTTCTATAGAATAGGAGTGATGGCAAAGCTCTGGAGATTTCTCGCCCTTTTCCTGCTGGGGTGGCTGGTCATCGCCGTGAACCCCGCCGGGGCCGCCGGGCCGTTCACCTATCGCTTCCCCCAGGGCCCCGGCGTAGACCCGGCAGCCGTCACCGTGGTGGGCCAGCCCCAGACCCACCACATCGTGCGCTATGAGAATCTTTACGGCATCGCCCGGCAGTATGACCTGGGTTTCTGGGAGCTGGCCCGCTTCCACCGCGCCCTGGATCACTTCTATCTGCCCTGGGAAACCGACATCGTCATCCCCACGCAGTGGATTTTGCCCGAAGACCGCAATCCTCCCGGCTACCTGATCAATGTGGCGGAGCTCCGGGGCTACCGGTTTTTTCCGAATAAACACGAAGTCTGGACCTTCCCCATCGGCATCGGGGTCTTCGAATACAAAACCCCCATCGGCAAGCGCTTCCGGGTCCAGAGCAAGTCCGTCAATCCGGGCTGGCGTATTCCCAAGGGGCTCCAGGCCAAGTACGGCATGGCCTACATGCCCCCGGGGGATGACTGTCCCGTCGGCAGCCGCTGGATGGGGCTGTCCCACTACGGCCTCCACGGCACCCACGCCCCCATGGGGGTGGGCCGCCTGGTGAGCCACGGCTGTATCCGCCACTACCCGGAGGACATCGAGAAACTCTTTGACATGACCCCCGTGGGGACCACAGTGGAGATGATTTATGAGCCGGTAAAGTTCGGCTTCCTTCACGGGCGCATCTATGTGGAAGTGCATGAGGATATTTACGTTAAGGTTCCGGATATGCTCCAGTACGCCGTGAAGCGTCTCCAGGACCGGGACCTGGCCGGCCGCATCAACTGGCACCGTTTCCTTAGGGCCGTGGAAGAACGCACCGGCGCGCCGGTGGACATTACCCGATAAGTTTTGATCCCCGGCCAATCTTGCCGGGATGGCGCCGGCCGTCGACCACCTGGCCGGGTAAGATTCAGGGAAGCTGATGCATGGCAGAGGCCTCCCGCCCAAGCGAGCGTAAGATTATGGCAGTCCGCGACGAATCGGTTATCTACGGCAACCTCTTGAAAATTATGGAAAAGCTTTATCACATCAAAGACATTAATGCCTTGCTGGACGCGGTGCTCCTCCAGGCCCGGCAATTTGCCCATGCCGACGCCGGCTCCATTTACCTCATCGAGAACCAGGTCCTCAATTTCAGTTACATTCACAACGATACCCTGTTCGGCTCCTCCGGCAGCAACAAATATCTCTATACCAGTAACACCCTGCCCATTGATAACCAATCCCTGGCGGGATACGTCGCCCTCACCGGCGAGCCGCTGATTATTGACGACGCCTACCACATTCCGGCGGAGATGCCTTTCAGTTTCAACCCCTCCTTTGATCAGCTCTCGGGCTATCGGACGCAATCAATTTTGGCGGTGCCCCTCATCACCAGCAACAACAAGACGGTGGGGGTGATGCAGATTATCAATCCCTTGAATGAGGCCGGCGAACTTGAGGCCTTCACCCCCCAGGATCAGCTAATCTTGCGTTACTTCGCCAATAACGCCGCCGCGGCCATTGAACGGGCCATGATGACCCGGGAGATCATCTTGCGGATGATCAAGATGTGCGAACTGCGCGACCCCCTGGAAACCGGGGTCCATGCCAATCGGGTCGGGGCCTACGCCGCGGAAATTTATCACCAGTGGGCGCGGAAGCAAGGCGTGGCGGGAGACGACATCAAGCGCACCAAGGACCTCCTCCGCATCGCCGGCATGCTCCACGATCTCGGAAAAATCGCCATCTCCGACCTCATCTTGAAGAAACCCGCGGGCCTCGATACCGAAGAATTGAGGCTCATGAAGTACCACACCATTCACGGCGCCCGCCTCTTCCGGAATACCTCCTCCGAATTGGACGTACTGTCCGCCGAAGTCGCCCTGAATCACCATGAGCGCTGGGACGGCGAGGGCTATCCCGGCAAAATCGACGACATCTTCCAGGACCCGGTGCCCCTGGGACCGGGGAAAACGGCGGAGGAGATTCCCCTTTCCGGCCGCATCGTGGCCCTGGCCGACGTCTATGATGCCCTGGTTTCTAAAAGGGTCTACAAGGAGGCCTTCTCTGAAGATGTGACCCTCGACTACATCAAAACCCAGTCCGGCAAGCAGTTTGATCCGGCCGTGGTTGACGCCTTCCTGGACATTTATGAGGTCATTGTTGCCATCAGAGAAAAATACCGGGAAGAGGCCACACCCTCCTCTCCCGCCGGTTAGAGTTAATCCGCCGGCCTCGCCTGAGGCCAACCTGCTCAACTCATCGGCTTTGAAGGGTTCAAGAACCTCGTGGCGTCGGACTGGCTGATCCATAATGCCCTGGTCCTGACCATGGAGCCCGGAGCCGTCCCGCTGCCCCGGGGCTTCGTAGCGGTCCAGGGCGGCAACATCGCCGCGGTGGGGCAGGCCGCCTCTCCCCGGGACCTCCCCCCCGCCCGGGAGCGCCTCGACGCCCAGGGCGCCCTGGTCCTCCCCGGTCTGGTCAATACCCATTGCCACGCGCCCATGGTCTGGTTCCGGGGGCTGGCCGACGATCTCCCCTTGCAGCAATGGCTGACGGACATCATCTTTCCCGCCGAGGGCGGCTGGCTTAACGCCGACAAGGTTTACCAGGGCGCGCTCCTGGCCGCGGCCGAACTTATCCGGGGCGGCATCACCACCGTGGCCGACGGCTATTTCTTCGCGGCCGAGGTGCGCCGGGCCCTGGCCGACGCGGGCCTGCGGGCCGTGGTGGCCCAGGGCGTGGTGGACTTCCCGGCTCCCGGGGTCCCAGACCCCGCCCGCAACCTCGAGGTGGCCGCGGCCTTTCTGGACACCGGTGCGGCGTTCGGCGACCGGCTCACCTCCGCCATCTTCTGCCATTCCCCCTACACGTGCGGGCCGGAGACCCTGACCAAGGCCAAAGACCTGGCCCGGGCCCGGGGAGTGCCCTATTTTCTCCACCTGGCGGAAACCCGGGAGGAAGTCGCCGACCTCAAGCGCCAAACCGGCCTGTCCCCCGCCGCCTACCTGGATCGCTTGGGCGTCCTGGATGAGACGACGGTGGTGGTCCACGGCGTCTGGCTGGAGCCCGGCGACCAGGAGCTCCTGGCGAAGCGAGGGGTAAAGGTCAGCCACTGCCCCGAGAGCAACCTGAAGCTGGCCGCCGGCGTGGCGCCCATCCCCGCCTTGCTCGCCAACGGCGTGACCGTGGGGCTGGGCACGGATGGGGCCGCCTCCAACAACAACCTGGACCTGTGGGGCGAAATGAGCCTCACGGCCCGGCTCCACAAGGTCTGGGGCCATGACCCCACCCTGCTCCCCGCCGCCCAAGTGGTGGCCATGGCTACCAAAGACGGCGCCGCGGTCTTGGGCCTGGGCGGCGCCACCGGCGCCCTGACCCCGGGCAAGGCCGCCGATCTCATCGTGGTGGACCTGAACCAGCCCCACCTCACCCCCCTTTACGACCCCTACTCCCATCTGGTCTATGCCGCCCGGGCCGCGGACGTGCGCCACGTCATGGTGGCCGGCCGCTGGCTCCTCGCGGACCGCCGGCTCACCACCCTGGATTGGCCCGCCCTGGCCGAAACTGCCCGGGTTATCAGCCGGGACCTGGCCGCTTTCTGCGCTCAACTCCGGCCCCGCGCCTGACCCGGGATGGCACTTCAGGAAAAATATGATAATATTTGGCAGGGGTTAGGGCTCCGAGGCCCATTTCATCTCTTCGTAAAGGAAAATCACCGCCCCATGACCAAAATTCAAGTCCAGACCCGGGAGTTCCTGGCCTCGCGGCTTAACTTCCTCCTCACCACCCCCGAAGTCCAGCGCCTGGTTTACGATATCACCACCTGCACGGTGGAGTGGGAAGACCATCCCGACCTCGAAGCCCTGGAGCAGGCCCGCGGCCGGGAGCTCTTTCCCTGCTTCACCACCTATTTGCAGCGGCACCTCATGGAAGTCCGGGGCGTCATCTATCCCAACCTCACGGAAAATGAGCATGTCATTTATCACGTGATCCGCCTGGACCTGGCGGATTTCCATTTCTTCTTCCGGCTGCGCACCACCCAGACCGCCTTTCTCCTCTCCCCCTTTCACTGCCGGTTCCTCAGCATGCTCTTTGGGCGGCTGGTGATCATGCACCTGTCCCTGGCGACCCGGGAGCAGGAGGGCATCCACCCCTTCACCCCCTACTCCCTGGAAGAACAGGTGGTGGCCGACTATCTCCAGAGCCTCACCCTGGCCCCCTGCGCCACCATTAAGCTGGACGCCCAGGACAACCCCTATATCGGCTCCATGCTGCATACCGCCGCCACCCTGCGCCGTTGCGGCATGCCCGACCAGAGTCGGGAAGAGGCCATTATCCGGGCCTGGCGCCTGTTTAAGCGCCTCCTCTATTATTCCGTGGAAGGGGAGCGCCTGTTCACCGGTTTTGCCATTCTCACCAGTTACCGGCCCCTGGAATACTACCGCCGGCATTGGCCCTCCCTCCTCTGGTTCCACGAAGCCAACCATACCTCCCTGGACCTGGGATTGCAGGGTCTGCGGCAGTTCCTCCTCAACGCCGATGGCCGCTCCACCTTCCTGGCCATGTACGACGGCCGCATCGTTGGCCTCCTCAAACACGAGCGCGGCATTCAGCGGCAGCTTACCACGACCGCGGCCTGGCGCGCCGTGTTGCCCCTGGCCAGCATCTCTCACCGGGGCCGGGTCACCTTCTGGGTGACCTTGAAAGGCCGGAAAAACCCCCGTATCCGCCTCTCCATCCTGGAATACCGCCAGGGCCATCTCCATATCCCCCTGTTCCAGGACATCTTCTGGCAGGAACTGGAGCGCCAGTTGCAGGAGGTCTGCCCCGGCTGCCGGATCAAAGGCTCCGGGGTCCTGCCCCACCTCAAAGCCTTGCTCGAACTGGTGCGGCGCAGCGGCCACGGCGCCATCTTCCTGGCGGGCCTCACCCAGGCCCAACTCGACGACCCCCATACCCCCATCGAAAACCAGGTGCGCCTGGCAGAACCGGTGCCCCTCACCGAATCTTGGCTCCAACATCTTGGGGGCCTGGCCAAGTCCGACGGCGCCGTGATCTTCAACGACCGCCTGGAGGCCTGCCAGTTCCGGGCCCGCCTGAAGCCCGCCAACATCTGCCTGCTCCCGGATAAGGACGACCTGGGCGGCGGCATGCGCCACCAGGTGACCCGGGAGTTCAGCGCCTACGCCCCGACCGTCCTGGGCATCTGCGTCTCCCAGGACAGCTATATCTCCCTCTACCGCGGCGGGAAACTCATCAGCCGCTTGTATTAAGATGGTAAAGTAATAAAGGTGGGGCGTGCTTCCGTGCCCGCCATGGGTCTGTAGCCGCAGGCTTTTAGATGAAGTAGCTGCCAGCGCTCAGCTTTCAGCCATCAGCCAAGACTTATGGGCGCGACGCGGCCAACATGGAGGACGGGCACTACCCGCCATAATTCCTTTTGAAAATGGCAGAATGAGTCTGTTCCACATTTTCATCTTTCGTGGTGATACCAACCGGGGAATGAAAGGTTAGCCTGCACTTGCCAAGGTGGGTTCAATAAGAGTAGCATAGCTCTTGTCGGGGCGGACCCTGGCGTCCGCTCTCTGGCGGGCAAACCCGCCGGCGCCCCTTCCAGGAAAGCCAGGTACAGCGGTTCATAAATTGGGTGAGGGGGGCGTTTACCACGTTACCGGATGCATCAGTGACTCACGCATCGGAGGGCTTACCATGACCATGGAACGGTGCATCCGCGCCATCGCCGGCAGTTTTATCTTGCTGTCCCTGCTCTTGGGCTATCTCTACAGCCCCTATTGGCATCTCTTCACCGCCTTTGTGGGCGCCAACCTGCTCCAGTCGGCGTTCACGAAGTGGTGCCTGATGGAAGACATCTTATGTAAGCTAGGCGTCTCCAAAACTCATTAATCTTGGGTGGCACAGGCCTCTCGCCTGTGCTGCACCGGCTGGAAAGCCGGTGCCACCAATTCCTCAACCGTAAGGGCGACCCGCCTGGCAGCTCTTTTTTCCGGTTCCCAAGCTCCTGGTTGGGGACCCCCTAGACGTAAGGCTGCGGTTGGCAAAATAATTTGATGGAAATTATTCAGGTGCCCAAGCAGAGCTTGGGCCAAAAAACTTCGTTCCCAAGCAGGAGCTTGGGAACGAGGATAACAGCCGCGCCCCTCCAAGAAAATTATAAGGGGTTGGGGGAGGGTGCTCGAGGGAGGATTGTAAGCGGGCTGTCCGCCCCTGGCCCCCTCCCTCGAAAAACTTTACCGTCCTCGCCTCACTCATTAACCGCCGCAGCCGCCGCGGTGGCCTCCTGGTGGCTGCATTCGTCCCGGGGGCAGAGGATTTTCTTGCCCTTTTTCATGAGCCAGGGGAACTGGCATTGGGGGCAGGGTTGGTCCAGGGGCGGCTGGTTCAGGGTGAAGTCGCATTTGGGGTAGTTGTTGCAGCCGTAAAAGAAACCCCGGCGGGACCGGCGCTTCACCAGGTGGCCGTCGCAGCCTTCCCGGGGGCAGGGGTGGGCGGCCTCGGCTGCCGCTGACTGGGGGACGATTTGTCCCTGGGCGTCCCGGGTGAAATTCTGGGTGAACCGGCACTTGGGATAGCCGGAGCAGCCCAGGAATTCCCCCAGCCTGCCTTTCCGCACCACCAGCTCCTTGTTGCACTTGGGGCACGTGAGCCCGGTGGCCGCAGGCCTGGCTTGGACCGCCGGGGCCTGAGCCATTGGCTCTCCCGGGGCTGCAGGGGCCGCGGCTTCCAGGCCCTGGAGAATAATCCGCCCCCGGGCATCCCGGGAAAAATCCCCCGTAAAGTCGCATTGGGGATAGGCGGAGCACCCCACGAACTCGCCGTTTTTCCCCCAGCGCACCACCAGTTCGGCCCCGCACTTGGGGCACGTCAGCCCGGTGGGCACGCTCTTCATCCGGCGCATACCGGTTTTGGCCGCGTCCAGGTCCTGGACGAAGGCGCCGTAAAAGTCCCGCATGATCTGCTGCCAGGAGACCCGGCCTTCCGCCACCCGGTCCAAATCGGACTCCAGGCCCGCGGTGAACTTGGGGTCCATGATGTCCGGAAAATTCTCCACCAGCAGATCGCTCACCACCAGCCCCATCTCCGTGGGCTTGAGCGCGGTCTTCTCCTTGACCGCATAGAGGCGGTCCTGGAGGTTGGTGAGGATGGTGGCGTAGGTGCTGGGCCGGCCGATGCCCTGGACCTCCAGTTCTTTGATGAGGGAGGCCTCGGTGTAGCGGGCCGGCGGTTTGGTGAAGTGCTGTTGGGGGTCGAAATCCCGCAGCTGGAGGAGGTCCCCCGGGGCCAAAGACGGCAGCTTGGCCGGTCCCGCGGCCTCCTCGCCTTCCATCGACTCCTGGTAAACCTTGGTGAATCCCGGAAACTTCAACACCGACGCGGTGGCCCGGAAGAGGTAATCGCCGGCGTTGATGTCCACGGTGGTCAGGTCAAAGACCGCGGGAGTCATCTGGGAGGCCACGAAGCGCCGCCAGATCAGGTCATAGAGGGCCAGCTCATCCCGGCCCAGGTGCGCCTTGACGTCCTGGGGCCGCCGGGTCACCCCGCTGGGCCGGATGGCTTCATGGGCCTCCTGGGCCCCTTTGGGGCTCTTGAACCGGTTGGGGGCCTGGGGCAGATAGGCGTCGCCGTAGGTTGCGCCGATGAAGGTCCGCACCGCGTCCAGGGCGTCGGCCGATACCCGGGTGGAGTCGGTACGCATGTAGGTGATGAGGCCCACGGGGCCTTCGTCCCCCAGTTCCACCCCTTCATAGAGCCGCTGGGCCAGGCGCATGGTCTTCTTGGGGGCGAACCTGAGCTTGCGGTTGGCCTCCATCTGCAGGCTGCTGGTGATAAACGGCGGCGCCGGGTGGCGCCGTTGGGGCTTGGTTTCGAGCTTGGCGACCCGGAACTCGGCGCGGTCCAGAGACTCCAGGATCTTCTCAACCTCCGCCACGCTGCCGGGCTTGAGGTTCTTGTGCTTGTGCTTATAGAGATACGCCGCAAACGCCGGAGGCGCGCCGGCCTCCAGGCAGGCGTCCAGGGTCCAGTACTCCTCGGGCACAAAGGCCATGATGACCCGTTCCCGGTCGCACACCAGCCTTAAGGCCACGGACTGCACCCGGCCGGCGCTTAACCCGGTCTTCACCTTCTGCCACAGCAGCGGGCTGATCTGGTAGCCCACCAGGCGGTCCAAGACCCGCCGGGCCTGCTGGGAGTCGTAGCGGTCCCGGTTCAGCGCCACCGGGGCCGCCAGGGCCGCCTTGATGGCCTTGGGGGTCAGCTCCAGGAGCAGCACCCGGTGGAAGCGGTGGTTTTTCTCTCCCAGGACCTCGGCGATGTGCCAGGCGATGGCCTCCCCTTCCCGGTCCGGGTCCGGTCCCAGATAGATCTCCGGGATGTCCGCCGCCGCTTTCTTGAGCTCCTGGATGACCTTGGCCTTCCCCAGGATAGTGACGTATTTGGGTTGAAAGTCCCGTTCCAGGTCCACCCCTAGCTCGTTTTTGGGCAGGTCCTTGATGTGCCCCTTGCTGGAGACCACCTGGATCTCGGAACCCAGGTATTTTTGCAAGGTCTTGGCCTTGGTGGGTGACTCGACGATTAAGAGTGATTTTGGCATAGGCTAAGTTATATACAATTTAATGATTCGGGGTCAATCGGTATGGAGCATTGTTAGGTGGTTATGGTTAAAAGAGGATGCCCGGGTTATCATCTCAGCCTAACGGCCATCTTCGTCAATATATTGACAATCTACGCCAAAATTCCCGACGGATCAAAAAAATATCCTAAATATTAATTATTAGGGTCTACATTTCTTGATCCATGCGGATTGGTGGCTCAGAAGATAGATTTTTAGGAATAAATGCCCTATATTCCCCTGGTTGCTGAATATACTGTCCTGCCCGAATTGATTGTTTAGTCTTCATTATGATCGCTTCCATACATATATAAATTCATACTAATGAAATGCGTGTTTATCGATAATATAATTCAGAATGCTTTCGTATGCGTTAATAAACAGAAAACCATTGACTGTCCTTGATAAAATCAGTGACCATTAAAAGCTTTCAGTTCTCCAGCACGTAACACTTCCCCGGCAGCTCCTTGACCAGGCCCTGGAGTTCCAGGAGGGTGAGGCGGGTCAACACGTCCTTGGCGGGGAGGCGGGCGGTCCGCACCAGTTCTTCCAGTTGCACCGGCTCCGAGCCCAACAGCGGCAGCAAAGGGTCCTCCGGCGCGGGTCGGATGGTGTCGGCGGTTTCGGCCACCCGGCCGGCGGCAGCGGCGGGGGTGAACAGGGGGCCGGGACCTTTCCGCAGACCGGGCAGTTCCTGGAGGATATCCTCCACGTCCTGGACCAGCTTGGCCCCCTCCTGGATGAGGCGGTGCGGCCCCGCGCTGGTGGGGGAGTCGATGGGGCCGGGCACCGCAAAGACTTCCCGGCCCTGGTCCAGGGCATAGCGCACCGTGATGGCGGTGCCGCTCTTGACCCCCGCTTCGACCACCACCACCCCCAGGGCCAGGCCGCTGATGATGCGGTTGCGGATGGGGAAGTTCCGGGCCTCCGGGGGCGCGCCCAGGGGAAATTCGCTGATCAGGGCCCCGTGCTCCGGAATCTCCTGATACAGCTTATGGTTTTCCGGCGGGTAGATGACGTCCAGGCCGCAGCCCAGCACCGCCAGGGTGCGTCCGCTCATTTCCAACGCCCCCTGGTGGGCGGCGGTGTCGATGCCCCGGGCCAGGCCGCTCACCACCGTCACCCCCCGGGCGGCTAAAGCCCCGGCCAGGCGGCGGCCCGCCTTGAGCCCGTAATAGGAGGCGCCCCGGGTCCCCACCATGGCCACCGCCAGGCCGTCGGCGGGCGCCAGGGTCCCTCTGATAAAGAGATAAGGCGGCGGATAGGGAATTTCTTTGAGGCGGGCGGGAAAGCGGGGATCGTCCCGGGTGACCATCTCAGCCCCCTGGGCCGTGAGGCGCGCCAGGCTCTCCTCCAGTTTATCCCAATCCCGGAACCCGACAATGGCCTGGGCCAGGGCCGGAGTGATGCCCTTGATAGCCGTCAGGTCGTGAAACGAGGCCTGAAAGACCGCGGCGGGCCCGCCGAAGCGCTGGAGCAGGCGCTGGCTTAGCACCAGCCCCACCCCGGGGATACTCCGCAAGCCCAGCCAGGGGAGTTTGTCGGTCATGGCATTTCGGTTTTTGACTGTCGAATGAGCTGATCACCCGAAGCTGAACGGCGCGCCTACCTGATTCCGCCATCTTCAGCGGCCGTCTCGTTCCGGTTCTAATCGATTTGGGACTGGAGCACAAGGAAAAAGCCACGGTGAAAATCTCTCGCAGTTCGCCGCAGGTGGGAGACTCTTTCAGGTGGTGGTCCTTCAGCAGCCTTACGATTATCTCTCTTTCCTTGGCCCCCCTTAGAATTGCCACTTAAGCTTATGACCAAGCTTTTCCTAAATCCTCCAAGCCGGCCTTTTGGAGATCCTCCGGCGTCATCACCACCTGGAATTCTACATCAGCGTTAAAGGTGAGAAACCAGGGTTCAGCAAACGCTGGAACCTTGGATGGGTCAATCAAATCAATGATCAGGATTGCCCCACGCTGTCCATTCTGCTCAGTAAAATAAACGGCCTCAGGTTTGGCATTCTCCAGGATGCGGCGTATCTTTTGGCCAACGGTACCGTCCCTGACTGCTTTGTTGAACTCCTCATGAGGAAACTTAACATTTAAGAGCATTCGCATGGCTAGCCCCCTATGATGCAGATAATTTCAAATTAGTTAGGGGGGCGGCCAATTTCAAGTGTGTTGACAATTTCCCTATTCAGACCATATCCAGAATTATTATCATTCCGCTGATAAGCCTCAGGTTTTAGCAAGTTACCCGCGATCCCCTTGGGGGGCCTGGGTTGGAAATCAAGGCTGCCCTGGTTCACCAAAGTCGGTTATGGCGGAATCCGGGGAAAACTGAAAAATACACCTGATGGGCGCCGATTTTTTTATTTTTTGGGGTTTTTATAGATCGAGGCAAGATCATCAGTGAGGTCCAAAGGAGATATGAGGGATGCCTAAAATTCCCTTGAGAAAAAGATGGTCATGGGCTTTCACCGTTTAGTCTCCCCCTGATACTTGGATTGGCTTGGCCGGCAGCGGCGCAAGGTCACGGCTTTGGGGAGGCGGCGGTCGGGATGGCGGCCCTGAGGCACACGGGGTCGCCCCTGCTTTTCCGATGATCCATCATGGCCAAAATTTCCAAGAACTGGGGATATAATCGCCCTAGCCGAAATGGTCCCCCGGAGCAGAAAGGTGCCTAACATATGGCATCGAGAATTATCTAATATGTTAAGAAAAAATCAGGCGCGCGCCCTATTATTGCGAGCCTGACCAGGTCAACTTTGGCGTTAAGATCGAAGCTCTGAGACCGCCTAGACCAGACACAACGCCAGAGACTGATCCAGCATCATGTAGCAATAATAATACGCAGGGGGCTAACTATGAAAAAGATCAGTGTTATTTTGCTGCTCGCAATTTTGCTGGCTGCGGGCGCGATCGGCGCGTTGTCTACATCGTCTCATGCTCAGGTCTATCCACCCCCGGCCCCGCAAGCTGTCGCGGTCCCTTGGGTCGGCACTAGTACACCGTGGGTCTTTTACAAAGGTGATTGGTTCATGAATGGGATCCTGTATTACTTCTTCGGCAATAAAATTGGCTGGGCCCCGTATTACGCTTATGCGCCCACCTATATTGTAAGGCCCACTTACTGGTATGCTCCGAGGTGGAATACGTGGTATCAGGCCCATCCGGTATACTGGACGAATTTTCAGCGAGCGTATCCCTATTGGCGCGGACATCAACCTGGTCGGCATTATGACCAGAATTTTTATAACAAATACCATCATGGCCAGGGTGCAGGCTGGCAGAAAGGATTCCACGGTGGAACCTATAATCGAACCCAACCCAGGCCTGGCCCTCAATCTGATGTACGACAACCTGGTCCTGCCGGTCGGGAAGTTGTACCCGGTCATAAACCCGGTCCTGCGGATGTACATAATCGTGATCGTCATCCTGAAACTACCGGTCCTGGCCGCGGTACGCCACCGCCAGGGCAACCTGGAATATACCAACCCGGTTCGCCTTCACCAAAGCAGCCCGGGCAAGGACGAGAAACACCTCCACCTCGCCCCGCGGAATAACTCTCGGCTTGGCGGGATATGAATATCACCTCATCTGATTAGCCAGGTGAATGGGAAGGGCAATTCTTTCTTAGGATTGTCCTTCCTCTTTTATGCATCCGATTTTATGCATCCCAGCCACCAATTAATCCTTACGGAAAGAAGCATAATTTTAGATGTCATAGGCATTGTCAGCCAAGCCCCTGCCTGTCGGCGGCCCAGCTGAACCGCATGAGATGCCTCAGCCGAGGCGGTTTTGAGGCAGGTGATACTGATTAACAACCTATGAAACCATCATAATTTTATGCTATCTTTTGATGAATTATGGTCTCCATTTCGGTCAAGGTGGAGCAAAATCAGATTTTCAGCAGCCTGATAATCCGGACCTTTGGCCCAGTGGCGTGCTCTTCACCTTTAGGTATATCCAATGTTCAATATGACGTTTAATCAAAATTCCGAGAAAAATGAGGTGCCGGGGCGCAGGCTATCAGGGGGTTGGCTCAGGCGCTGGTGGATTTGGCTACTGGCGGCCAGTCTCCTAGGGATCGCAGCCTATACCCAGTTGAGCAAGTCGGGTAAGACGGCTTGGGGGTCAACCAAGCAGGGGTCGTCCCTTCCTCTACAAGGTGTTCCGGTTACGGCAGTGGCGGCCAAGCAGGGGAACGTCAGCATCTATCTCACCGGGCTTGGCTCCGTCACCCCGCTCCGTACCGTCACCGTGAAGAGCCGGGTGGATGGGGAGCTGATGAGGGTTTTGTACAAAGAGGGACAGATTGTCAGCAAGGGCCACCTCTTGGCGGAAATCGATCCGCGGCCGTATCAAGCGCAATTGACCCAGGCCCAGGGGCAGATGGTCCGCGACCAGGCCTTGCTGAAGAACGCCGGAGTGGACCTGGAGCGCTACCGGGTCCTGGCCAGGCAGGACTCCATCGCCAAACAGCAATATGATACCCAGAAGTCCTTGGTGCGTCAGCTTGAGGGGACCGTCAAGCTCGACCAGGGGCAGATCGACAATGCCAAACTGCAGCTCATTTATTCCCGGATCACCGCCCCCGCCAGCGGCCGCATCGGGCTGCGGATCGTGGATCCGGGCAACATCGTTCACGCCACTGACACCAATGGGCTGGCGGTGATCACGCAACTTGAACCCATTACGGTCATTTTTACCATCCCCGAGGACAATCTGCCCGCGGTGCTCGATAAGCTCAGAGCCGGAAAGCGCTTGCCAGTAGACGCCTATAACCGCGAGCAAAGCAAAAAACTCGCCACCGGGTTTTTGCTGACAATCGACAACCAGATCGATCCCAACACCGGCACGGTCCGACTCAAGGCAGAATTCGCCAACCAACACCATGAGCTTTTCCCCAACCAGTTCGTCAATGCTCGCCTGCTTCTGGACGTTAAACGGGGGGCCACGGTGGTACCGACGGCCGCCATCCAGCGAAGCCCCCAGGCGACCTTCGTTTACTTGGTGAAGGCTGATCAGACCGTCACGGTACGTCAGGTGCGGGTGGGGCCCACTGAAGGAGATAACGCCGCCATTGACGAGGGGCTCGTACCTGGTGACCTCGTGGTGGTGGAAGGCACGGAGAGATTGCGTGAGGGCAGCCAGGTTGAATTGAAAGGTCAAGGCCACGGGATGCCGCGGAACGGCAAGTAATGAATCCATCCCGCCTCTTCATCCTGCGACCCGTGGCGACCACCTTGCTGATGGTGGCCATTATGCTGGCCGGCGCGGTGGCCTACCACCAACTGCCGGTTTCCGCCCTGCCCCAGGTGGATTACCCGACCATCCAGGTGCTCACCTTTTTCCCGGGTGCCAGCCCCGACGTCATGGCGTCATCCGTCACCGCGCCTCTGGAGCGTCAGCTCGGGCAAATGCCGGGGCTGAAGCAGATGACCTCCAACAGCTCCGGGGGCAGTTCGGTCATTGTCCTGCAGTTCAGTCTGCAAATCGGCCTGGACGTCGCCGAACAGGAGGTGCAGGCCGCCATCAATGCCGCGGCCACCTTCCTGCCGAAAGATCTCCCCAATCCGCCGGTCTACAGCAAGGTCAATCCGGCGGACGCGCCGATCCTCACGCTGGCTCTCACTTCAGAGACCCTGCCACTGCCAAAGGTCGAAGACCTGGCGGATACCCGCCTCGCCCAGAAGATCTCCCAACTGCCGGGGGTGGGGCTCGTCAGCATCGGCGGCGGCCAGCGGCCGGCAGTGCGGATTCAGGCCAACCCCACGGCCCTGGCCGCCTACGGCCTGACCCTGGAAGACCTGCGCGCCGCCATTGTCGCGGCCAACACCAACCAGGCCAAGGGGGGCTTTGATGGCCCCCGCCAGTCTTCGGTCATCGGGGCCAACGATCAGCTCTTGACCGGCAAGGAGTACCGGCCACTGATCGTCGCCTATGTCAACGGCGCCCCGGTGCGGCTGGACGACCTGGCCGACGCCATCGACAGCGCCGAAAACGTCAAGCAGGCGGCCTGGATGAACGATGTCCCGGCGGTCATCGTCAACATCCAGCGGCAGCCGGGCTCCAACGTCATCGAGGTGGTCAACCGCATTAAAAGTCTGCTGCCCGTGTTACAGAGCGCCCTGCCGGCGGCGGTGCACGTCACCGTGCTGACCGACCGCACCACCACCATCCGCGGTTCCGTCGAAGATGTGCAGCTGGAGTTGATGCTGGCCGTGGTCCTGGTAATCCTGGTGATCTTTCTGTTTTTGCGCAATATCCCGGCCACCATCATTCCCAGCGTGGCCGTGCCCCTCTCCCTGGTGGGCACCTTCGGGGTCATGTATCTGCTGGGCTACAGTCTCAACAATCTGACACTGATGGCCCTGACCATCTCCACGGGCTTCGTGGTGGATGACGCCATCGTCATGATCGAAAACGTGTCCCGCTACATCGAACAGGGAGATCCCCCCATGCAGGCGGCGCTTAAAGGCTCGGAGCAGATCGCCTTCACCATCCTGTCTCTGACTGTCTCGCTCATCGCCGTGCTGATTCCGGTGCTGTTCATGGGAGAGGTGGTGGGCCGGCTGTTTCGCGAATTTGCCGTCACCTTGGGGGTGACCATCCTCATCTCGGCCGTGGTCTCATTGACCCTGACCCCGATGATGTGCGCCCGACTGCTCAAACATACCCCGGAGGAGCAGCAGACCCGGCTCTTTCGCACCTCCCAGCACGTCTACGATAAGATCATCGACTTCTATGCCCTCACCCTGCGTTGGGTGCTGAAGCACCAGACCGCCACGCTGTTGGTGGCGGTGGGCACCCTGATCATGACGGTTTTGCTGTATATCGTGGTGCCCAAGGGCTTCTTTCCGGTGCAGGACACCGGCATCATCATGGGTATCTCGGAGGCCCCGCAATCCATCTCGTTTCCCGCCATGGCAGAGCGGCAGCAGGCCCTGGCCCGGGTGATCCTTAAAGACCCGGCCGTCGCCAGCCTCTCCACCTTCATCGGCGTGGACGGCACCAATACCACCCTTAACAGTGGCCGGGTTCTCATCAACCTCAAGCCCTTGGCAGAACGGCGAGACAGCGCCACCGAGATCATTCGCCGTCTGCAGCCGCAACTCGCCAAGCTTGAAGGCATCTCGCTCTTCATGCAGCCGGTGCAAGATCTGACGGTGGAGGATCGCGTCAGCCGGACGCAATACCAGTATAGCCTCGAAGACCCTAGCGCCGACGAATTGAACCAATGGGCCCCCAGGCTGGTGGCGGCCCTCCAGGAACGGCCGGAACTGCGGGACGTCAGCAGCGATCTGCAGAACCAGGGGCAGCAGATCTTCCTGACCATCGACCGCAACACGGCCTCGCGGCTGGGCATCACGCCGCAGCTCATCGACGATACCCTCTACGACTCCTTCGGTCAGCGGCAGGTATCGACGATCTTTACCCAGTTGAACCAGTACCGGGTGGTGCTGGAGGTCAAGCCCGACTTTCAGCAGCATCCCCGCAAGCTGGACGATATTTATATCCGCAGCACCGGCGGCGGCAAGGTGCCGTTGAGCGCCATCACTCGGGTGGCAGAGACCACCGGCCCCCTGGTCATCAGCCACCAGGGGCAGTTTCCCTCCACTACCCTGTCGTTCAACCTGGCGCCGGGGGTTTCCCTGGGGGAGGCGGTGCAGGCCATGGAAGCCACCACCCAAAAATTGGGACTGCCGCCCAGCATCCAGGGTAGTTTTCAGGGCACGGCCCTGGCCTTCCAGGCCTCATTGAAGAACGAACCGCTGTTGATCCTGGCGGCGCTGATCACGGTTTATATCGTCCTGGGGGTGCTGTACGAGAGCTACATCCATCCCATCACCATCATCTCCACTCTGCCGTCGGCCGGGGTCGGCGCCATTCTCGCCCTGCTCATCTGCCATACCGAGTTCAGCGTCATTGCCCTTATCGGCATCATCCTGCTGATCGGCATCGTCAAAAAGAACGGCATCATGATGGTGGACTTTGCCCTGGACGCCGAACGCCGCTCAGGCAAGCCCCCGGAGGAGGCGATCTATCAGGCCTGTCTGCTGCGTTTCCGGCCCATCATGATGACCACCATGGCGGCCCTGTTAGGGGCGCTGCCCCTGGCCATCGGTACCGGCTTAGGCTCCGAACTGCGCCACCCCCTGGGCATCTCCATCATCGGCGGCCTGATTTTCAGCCAGGCGCTCACCCTCTACACCACTCCGGTCATCTATCTCTGGTTCGACCGGTTGGCCCGGCGGCTGGGCAAAGGTCGCTCCGGCAGGTTAAATAACGGTGGGGATTTCACGGAACCGGCATGAACATCTCGGCTCCCTTCATTAAAAGGCCGGTAGCGACGACGCTACTTACCCTCGGCATGGCCCTGGCCGGCATCCTGGCCGTTCGGTTCCTGCCCGTCTCCCCCTTGCCCCAGGTGGATTTTCCCACCATCCAGGTAAGCGCCAGTCTGCCGGGGGCGGAGCCCGACACCATGGCCACCTCGGTGGCGGCCCCTCTGGAACGGCAATTCGGGCGCATTGCCGGCCTGACCGAAATGACCTCGTCGAGTTACCGGGGCGCGACCACCATCGTGCTGCAATTCGAGTTGAGCCGCGACATTAACGGGGCCGCCCGGGATGTCCAGGCCGCCATCAATGCCGCCCGCAGTTATCTGCCCACCAACCTGCCCAGCAACCCCATTTACCGCAAGGTCAATCCCGCTGATGCCCCCATTCTCATCCTGGCCCTGACCTCCGATACGGCCGACCGGGCGACGATGTATGACGCCGCCTCCACCATTCTCCAGCAAAAGCTCTCCCAACTGGATGGGGTCGGCACGGTTTTCGTGGGCGGCGGTTCGCTGCCGGCGGTCCGGGTGGAGCTGAACCCCTCGACGGTGCACAAGTATGGCATCGGTCTGGAAGATGTGCGCACTATGCTGGGCAGTACCAACATCAACCGGCCTAAGGGGCAACTGGCGGATGCCACCACCAGCCGGGAGATCAGGACCAACGACCAGCTGTTCAAGGCCGCGGAGTACCGGGATCTGATCGTCACTTACCGCAATGGGGCGCCGGTGAAGCTGAAGAACTTGGGTGAGGTTCAGGATTCCGTCGAGGATGTGCGCGCCGAAGGCCTGCTGAACGGCAAGACCGCGGTAATGGTGGTCATCTTCAGGTCGCCGGGGGCCAATATCATCGACACGGTGGACCGGATTCGCGGCCTGCTGCCGCAACTAAAGGCCTCCATCCCCCAAAATATCAACCTGTCAGTGGTGGTCGACCGCTCCCCTCCCATCCGCAGCTCCCTGAGGGATGTCGAACATACCCTCATCATCTCCGGCACCTTGGTAATTCTCGTGGTCTTTGCCTTCCTGCGGAGCTTTCGGGCTACGGTCATTCCGGGGGTGGCGATTCCGGTCTCGCTCATCAGCACCTTCGGAGTTATGTATCTCTTGGGCTACAGTCTGGACAACCTCTCCCTCATGGCCCTCACCGTTGCCACGGGCTTTGTGGTGGATGACGCCATCGTGGTGATCGAGAACATCACCCGCTTTATTGAAAAAGGCGAAACCCCGCTGCGGGCCGCGTTTCTGGGAGCCCGGGAGATCGCCTTCACCGTCATTTCCATGAGCGCCTCCCTGGTGGCAGTCTTCATTCCCCTTCTGCTCATGGGCGGCATGGTGGGCCGTCTGTTCCGTGAGTTTTCCGTAACCCTGTCCGCCGCGATCTTGATCTCTCTCGTGGTGTCTCTGACGACCACCCCCATGATGTGCGCCGCGCTCCTCAGGCCGGAGAAAGGCCGGGCCCATGGCTTCCTTTACCGGGCCAGCGAGCAGGTCTTCGAATTCCTGCGCCACACCTACGAACGAAGCCTCGGTTGGGCCTTGCGGCATTCCCGCTTAATGCTCGCCCTGACCTTGCTCACCTTGGCGACCAACATCGTCTTATTCATCTATATTCCCAAGGGTTTCTTCCCCGAACAGGACATCGGCCGCCTCACCGGGATCATCCAGGCGGCCCAGGACATCTCCTTCCAGGCCATGCGGCAAAAGCTGCTCAACGTGGTCAACGTCATCAAGAGCGATCCGGAGGTGATCGACGTGGTGGGCTTCAGCGGCGGAATAAGCGGCGGCGGCGGCGGGTCGACTACCAATACGGCGCGCATGTTCATCTCCTTGAAGCCCTTTGAGGAGCGGCGGGCCACCGCCCGCCAGGTAATTGCCAGGTTGCGCCGCAAGCTGGCCCAATTGCCGGGGACGCCCACATTCCTGCAGCCGGTTCAGGACCTACGGATCGGCGGCATGGCCAGCGCCGCCCTTTACCAGTTCACCCTCCGGGGAGACAACCTCCAGGAGCTGAACAACTGGGGCCCGCGCGTCTTACAGAAACTGCGCACCTTGCCCCAACTGCGGGATGTCAACAGTGATCAACAGGATAAAGGGTTGCAGGCCACTCTGACCATCGACCGAGACACCGCCTACCGGCTCGGCCTGACGACGCAGCTTATCGACGACACCCTGTACGACGCCTTCGGACAGCGCCAGGTAGCGATCACCTACACCCCGCTGAACCAATACCACGTGGTGATGGAGGTGGCCCCACCCTACTGGCAGCGCCCCGACACGCTGCGCCAGATCTATGTGCATTCTTCCCGGGGCTCTGAGGTTCCGTTGAGCGCCTTCACTCAGTACCAGTTGACCAACACGCCGCTGTCGGTGAACCATTTGGGGCAGTTTCCGGCGGTTACCACCTCCTTCAATCTGGGCGGGGGGGTGGCCCTGGGGGATGCGGTGACGGCCATCGAGTCCGCCACCAGGGAGATGGGGCTGCCGGCCAGCATTCAGGGGACCTTTCTCGGAACCGCCGAAGCCTTCAAGGCCTCGCTGGCCAACGAACCGTATCTGATCCTGGCGGCGCTCCTGGCGGTCTACATCGTGTTGGGGATATTGTACGAGAGCTACGTCCACCCCGTCACCATCCTCTCCACCCTGCCCTCGGCGGGAGTAGGAGCCCTTTTCGCCCTGCTGCTCACCGGTACGGAATTGAGCCTCATCGCCGTCATCGGCATCATCCTGCTGATCGGCATCGTCAAGAAGAACGGCATCATGATGGTGGACTTCGCCCTGCAGGTGGAACGCCAGGAGGGCAGGAGTTCCGCCGACGCAATCTACGAGGCCTGTCTGCTGCGCTTCCGCCCCATTATGATGACCACCATGGCGGCGTTATTGGGCGCCCTGCCCCTGGCGCTGGGACACGGAGTGGGCTCCGAGCTGCGTCGACCCCTGGGCATCTCCATCGTCGGCGGCCTGATCTTCAGCCAGATGATGACCCTCTACACCACCCCGGTGATCTATCTCTATCTGGACCACTTCCGGCTCTGGTTTAACCGTCTGCGTCGAGGCGGCAAGCGTTGGCCGGCAAATGAGAGGGTGGTGGAAAATTAGTGTGGTATTTCATAAGTTGTACGAAACCCGAGAAAGAGGGGTACTGAAATCCCCCTTGGTAAAAGGGGGATTTAGGGGGATTTTCAAGTGGCTATTATAATCCCCCCTACCCCCCTTTAGAAAAGGGGGTAAAAAAACGTGGTATTAAATATAGGTGGGACCCCGGACCGCAACCCGGGAAAGGCTTTGAGGAAACCTCTTATGTTAATCCATCTAAGGACGGTCTTGGTAGAATGCCTGGCGCCGGGCCGGCTCACCCTGGCCGCAGTGGTCGGGGTGCTGGCCCTGTTCGCCGGCTGTTCGGTCGGTCCGGATTACGTCAGGCCGCCCACCGCGGCGCCGACCGCCTACAAAGAAAATGCCGGCTGGAAGGTGGCCCAGCCCCGGGACGAGCTGCCCCGGGGAAAGTGGTGGGAACTCTATAATGATCCCCAATTGAACGCCTTGGTCGAACAAGTCGACATTTCGAACCAGAACATCGCCGCGGCGGAAGCGAATTTTCGTCAGGCCCTGGCGCTGATTCGCGTCGCCCGGGCGGCCTATTTCCCCACGGTCACCGGCGGGACTTCCTGGTCACGCTTCAGAAATTCGGCCAACCTCGGCGGGGGGAGCAGGAGTGCGTCTGTAGGCGGAGCGCCCGGAGTGTCCGGCGGCTCTGCCAGCGGGGGAGGCTTCGGCGCCTTAGGGGGCAATACTATATCGAACTTGCTGCTGACCTCCAACGCCTCCTGGGAATTGGACATCTGGGGCCAGGTGCGCCGCAGCGTGGAGGCAAGCCGGGCCAGCGCCCAGGCCAGCGCCGCCACCCTGGAAGGGGTCCGTTTGAGCGCGCAGGCCACCCTGGCCCAAAGCTACTTTCAGTTGCGGGCCCTGGATGAGCAAAAGCGCCTCTTGGACGATATCGCCCTCGCCTTCCAAAAAATCCTCGACCGTACCAGGAACCGCTACGCCAGCGGCGTCGCTTCCCGGAACGACCTAGCCCTGGCCGAAACCCAGCTCAAGAACACCCAGGCCCAGGCCATCGACCTCGGGGTGCAGCGGGCCCAATTGGAGCACGCCATCGCCACCTTGCTCGGGAAGCCGGCCTCCGTCTTCTCCATTCCTAAGGTGCCGGTCAACCTGAGCATCCCGCCGATCCCCGCCGGGGTGCCTTCGGAACTCCTGGAACGCCGTCCCGACATCGCCGCCGCCGAACGGAACATGGCCGCGGCCAACGCCCAGGTCGGGGTAGCTATAGCGGCCTATTATCCCACCGTTACCCTGAGTGCTTCAGGAGGATTTCAGGCCTCAGACGTGGCGAAATGGTTTTTATGGCCAAGTCGTTTCTGGTCACTCGGGGCGGCAGCCGCGCAGACCATATTCCAAGGCGGCGCGCTGGTAGCCCAAACAGACGCGGCCCGGGCGGCCTATGATTCTACGGTGGCCGCCTATCGCCAGACCGTGCTCACCGGGTTCCAGGAGGTGGAAGACAATCTGGCGGCCCTGCGCATTCTGGAGGAAGAGGCCAAGGTACAGGACGAGGCGGTAAAGGCGGCGAGACTGTCCGTCACCTTGAGCACCAACCAGTATCAGGCCGGGACCATCAGCACCCTTGACCTCTTAGTGGTAGTGACCAACGCCCGGAACAACGAAAGGACCGCGGTCACCATCCTGGGCAACCGGATGAGCGCCAGCGCGCTCCTTATCAAAGCCCTGGGCGGCGGCTGGAAATCATCCGACTTACCTTCTGTCCTTCATCAGCCGCCGAATTCGACTGCAAGCCATTATGCCTCGGATCGGCGAGGCTTCCCTGAACACTCTGCATGCCTGAATCCGGCTGGGGGGAGCGCCGGTGGGAGCTCAACCAGATAGGTTTGGGTAGGCAATTGCACCGGCGAGATTTACTTTAGGGCTGACTTCCCCCCGCTTCCAGCCGCGCCTCGATGCGGCGCGCCAGGGGGATCAGCTCTTCCAGACGCTGCCGCCGGGCCGCCCGTTCTCCTTCCGCCAGGTGCATGGCCGCCGTCGCCCCTTCCAGGCTGCCCAGCAACGACCCCAGGGTGTCGTCCAGACTGGCTTCCTGCAACTTCAGCCACTTATCCACCAGGGGAAAGAAGTACTGGAACTTCAGGCGCTCCCGGTAATCCAGGAGCTGCACCTGCACCTCCTCCTGCAGCCACTCCTGCAGGGCGGCCAGGGCCCGCTCCAGGTCCCGGAGGAGCTGTTTCCGGGGTTCCGTCTCCCCGGCCAGCCCCAGGCGGCGCTTGAGGCCATCCCAGGCGCGGCCCAGAAATCCCATGCCCGAACGCACCCACACCTCCCGGGCAAACCGCCAGTCGGGGACCACTTCCAGGTTCAGGAGGGGCAGCTCCAGCCCCGGAGGCCGGGGACTGGCGGCGATTTCCAGGGCGGGGGCCGCCGCCGGCAGGCCCAGGTCCGCAATTTCCCGGTAATAGAGGGTCAGCGCTTCCTGCAGGCCCAGAAACAGCGGCTGCCACAGATGGGCCAGCTCCTGGCGCAGCCACTCTTCCTGCTCCCGGATGAACTCCACCAGGGCGACGTTGACCTCCCCGGTGACCTGGTGGGCCAAGGCCTTGGCAAGGTCTTGAAACAGCTGGTAGAGCACGGTGCGAAAGACCGGCGCGCCTCCCGCCGGGGCCAACTGCTCCCAGTCCGGCGTAAAATTCTGGATGAACTCGTGCATCTCCCGGCCCACCTGGCCGCTATGCCGGTCCAGCAGGTGGTCCACCCGGCCGCGCAGGGTCTTCTTCAGGCGGTTGCCGGCGCCCTCCAGGGTCTGGCTGACGGTGGCCATGGTGGCCGTGAGGGGCTGGCGCCGGGCCTCCAGGCGGACTTCCAGCTCTTTGATGGCGTCCAGACCCCGGGTCAGGAGATCATCGGTGAGCTCCAACTGCTCCCGCAGTCCCCGGGCCACCATCTGCACCTGGGCCAGGCTCCCCCCGGCCAGGCGCCGGGTCTGCAAGTCCCCCAGCGCGGTCTTCAGGTCTTGTTCAAACCGGGCCGCCTCCGCCTCCGAGAACGCCGCGGCCTCCGGCAGCGTGGCCCATACCTGCAGGACCGCGGCCTCCCGGGGGTCCAGGGTCTCGCCCCGGGCCTGCCGGCGGTCCAGGAGAACCTTCAGGGCGGAAAAGGCATAAACCCGGGGGTCCGCCTGCCAGGAGGACAACTCCCCGGCCACCTGGTCCCTGATCCTCACCACCTCTTGCTGGGAGGTATGCTCCCCCAGGTCCAGGTTGAGGACGGCCAGGATATGGGGCATCAGCCCCATTCTTTTCAACTCCGCCAGAAACTGGAAATCCGCTTGCCGCAGCCCCACCCGGGAACTGATGACGTACAGCACCAGGTCGCTCTTGACGAGATAACCCAGGACCTGGGCCAGGTGCTGGGGAAAGGGCGAGTCGCTCCCCTGACAGTCCCCCAACTCCACGCCCGCCGCCGGCCAGGGAAAGGGAATGGTGAGGAGCACGTCCCTGAGATAGACCGCGGTGGCCTCCCGGGTGACCAGCTCCCGGTGCCGGGCCAGGTCCCGGCCGGCCAGGGGCAGCACCCCCGTGGCGGGCATCAGGTCCTTGAGGAGGTCGTAGCCCTCCAGGTAGGATTTGAGCAGTAGGTAGTTCTGGTCCAGGCTGCCCTCGGTCCAGAGATCGGAATCCTTGGCCTCCGCCAGGACCTGGGCCAGAAGTTCCCGGTCCGGGGCCGCCTTCAGGTCCAGGGGTTCGGTCCGGTCCACCAGGCGGGGATTGGGCAACAGCCCCAGGGCCCGGCGGATCTCCCCGTTGATTTCATCCCACTCCTTGAACCGGAGCACCGCCCGGGGTTCCGGACCCGGCTGCACCCGGGTGATCATAGCCGTGAGGATGCCGGCTCCCCGGCGCAACAGGTCCTGGCCCACCAGGGCGTTGATCATGGTGCTCTTGCCGGACTTGACCGCCCCCACCACCGCCAGGCGGCAGGTGTCCTCCGCCACGTGGGCCTCGACCTGGGACAACACCTTTTGCCAGTGCTGGCCCTGGGCCGCGGCCTGGGGAAAGAGACCGGTCCACTCCCGGGCCATCTCCCGGAGGCGGCCGATCTCCTCCATGAATGCCTGATGGGCTTGAGGCTCCGCCACGTCAAGCTTCCCGGATGACTTGACTACAGGGCATCAGGGCCGGCTCAGCCGCCTTTTTTGGGGGCGAACCCGGCGATATAGGGGCGGGCCATTTCGATGCGGACCTTGTCGGCAATTTCCACGTTCACCAGCTGGTCGTCGATATTAACGATGGTGCCGATAATGCCGCCGCTGGTGATGATGCGATCGCCCTTTTTCAGGTTTTCCAAGAGCGCCTTGTGTTCTTTGGCTTTTTTCTGTTGGGGCCGGATCAGGAGAAAATAGAAGATCACGACCATAAAGAGCATGGGTACGACAAAACTCCACATCGGGCTGGCCTCGGGGGCGCCTCCGGCGCCCTGGGCTGCCGCATAGGCCCAATTAAACACGCGTCTTACCTCCCTCGGTGCGATTTTGATAGAAATCCCGGCGGAACGCGGCAAACCGATCTGCCGCGATGGCCTGCCGCATGCTAACCATTAAATTTAAATAGTAATACAAATTGTGCAAAGTTAAAAGGCGATAAGCCAAAATTTCTCTCGCCACGTAGAGATGCCGCAGATAGGCCCGGGAATAGTGGCGACAGGTGTAGCAGCCGCACGCCGTATCCAGCGGCCCGGGATCAGTGCCGTGCCCCGCGTTCTTGATGACCACCTTGCCCGTGCTGGTGAAGGCCATGCCGTTCCGGGCGTTTCGGGTGGGGAGCACGCAGTCGAACATGTCCACCCCCCGGGCCACCGCCTCCACCAGGTCTTCCGGGGTCCCAACCCCCATGAGATACCGGGGCTTATTCTCCGGCAGCGCAGGAATCACGGCCTCCACCATGGCCTCCATGAGTTCCTTGGGCTCCCCCACGCTCAGGCCGCCGATGGCATAGCCGTCGAAGCCCAGCTCCCCCAGGGCCTGGGCCTGCTCCCGGCGCAGCTCCGGCAGCATGCCCCCCTGGACCACGGGAAACAATGCCGCGTCGGGCCGCGTCCGGGCCGCCTGGGACCGCCGGGCCCATTTGAGCGTTAAATCCGCGGCGCCCCGCACCTCGGCTGCAGGCTTAGGGTAGCCCGGGCACTCATCCAGGCAGATCATGATATCCACCCCCAGGGCCTCCTGGAGCCCCACCACCCGCTCCGGGGTGAGAAAATGGCTGGATCCGTCCAGGTGCGACCGGAAGGTGACCCCTTCGTCCGTGATGCGGCGCAAGGGGGCCAGGCTGAAGATCTGGTAGCCCCCGGAGTCGGTCAGGATGGGGCGGTCCCAATGCATGAAGCGGTGCAGCCCGCCCAGGGCCGCAATGGTCTCTACCCCAGGCCGGAGATACAGGTGGTAAATATTGCTCAGAATGATGCCGGCACCGAGCTCCTCCAGGTCCTCCGGGGTCAGGGTCTTCACCGTGGCATAGGTGCCTACGGGCATGAACACCGGGGTTGCCACCACCCCCCGGGCCGTGACGATCTCCCCCAGCCGGGGCCCGGCCGGGCCGGAAGATTTCTTGAGGTGAAATGAAAAGCCTTGACTCATGATATTGGACGGAGCAGAAAAATTGCCTGATTGTAGGGGCGGGTTTAAAACCCGCCCCTACCTGGGTCCTGCTTATGAAAGGCCCTATAAAATCAACATGCAATCGCCATAGCTATAAAAGCGGTAATGGTCTTTTGCGGCCTCCGCATAGGCCTGCATAATCAGGTCCCGGCCGGCGAAGGCGCTCACCAGCAGCAGCAGCGTCGATTTGGGCAGGTGAAAGTTGGTAATCATCCGGTCCACCGCCTTAAACCGATACCCCGGATAAATATACAGGTCGCACCAGCCCCGCTGCGCCCGGAAGCCCGCAGGCGAAACGCAGGATTCCAGCACCCGGACGCTGGTGGAGCCCACCGCCGCCAATCGCTTCCCCGCCGCCCGGGCCGCGTTGAGGCGGGCCGCCGCGGCCTCGGATAATTCGAAGTATTCCGGCGTCATCCGATGCCGGGTATAATCCTCCACCTGCACCGGCATAAACGTCCCCGGTCCCACGTGCAGGGTCAGGCGTACGATCTCCACCCCCCGCCGGACCAGGTCCTGCATTGACATTTCGGTAAAGTGCAGCCCCGCGGTGGGGCAGGCCACGGCCCCGGCCTGAGCGGCAAACACCGTCTGGTACGTCTCCCGGTCCGCCGCGGTGGCCGCCCGGTGGATATACGGCGGGAGGGGCACCTCCCCCGCCTCCAGCACCGCCCTTACCGGGTCCCCGCCGGGGGCGGTGAAGCGCACCTCCGCCACCCCCGGGGCGGGCAGGGCCAGGACCGCCGCGGTCAAGTTCGCCCCGAAATTGAGCGTCTGGCCGACCTTGAGGTGCCCCCGGTGCGTGGCCCGGGCCCGGGCCGCGCCGTTCCCCGCCGCCGCCGGCAGGTGGTGGAGCAGCAGCTCAACCTTGCCGCCGCTGTCCTTATGGCCTAAAAGGCGGGCCGGAAAGACCCGGGTATCGTTGACCACCAGGACGTCATCACTGTCCAGCCAGTCGGACAGGTCCCGGAAGCGGGCGTGACGGATCTCCCCCCCGTCCCGCCGCAGCACCAGCAGCCGGGACGCGTCCCGCGCCCTCAGGGGGTATTGGGCCACCAACTCCGGCGGCAGCACGTAATCGTAATCCTGAATCAGGGGCATGGCCACTCGAGACTTGTCTTGAAAAATTCCCGTAGGGTGCGTTTTACGCACCATGAATCCTGTGTTTAAGATGACCTTTGTAGCTCAAATGGGGTGTCGCGCCCTACAAAGGACGGAATCCGTGTGGCGGGCACGGAGGCCCGCCCCACCGGATTTTTCATGGCTTACGGGTGTCCCCAGGTTCAGGCGCGAGCCCCTCGCGCCGCCCCGATTGACGCCGCCCGTTGCATCTGGTAAGTTTAACTCAGCCATATTTTCCTGCAAGGATCAACCCTTATCGTGACCCGCAAAATAGTATTGGCGTTCTGCGCGTTGTTTATCTGTTGGTGGCCCCTGTATGCCGCCGGCGAGGTTACCCCGGAAACCGTGATGACCCGGGTTCAGGCCCAATATGACAAAGCCGGAGGCTTCCAGGCCCGCTTTCGCCAGGACTCGACCCTCAAGGCGCTGGCCGGCACCTCGGACTCGGCCGCCGGCTGGATGTATTTTATGAAACCCTGCCGCATGCGCTGGCAGTATGAGATCCCGCCGGAACAGAAAAAAGAAATCGTCTCCGACGGCCGTCTGGTATGGATGTACATGCCCGCTGACGGCCTGGTCATGGTCTATAAACTGGACAAGGTGCTGCGTTCCGATCTGGTCATGCGGTTTTTCTCCGGCATGGGCCAGTTCCAGAAAGATTTCACCGTCTCCTGGCAACGGCCGCCCCGGGCGGGCGCCAGCTACGTCATCGACCTGTATCCCAAAAAGGACCAGCCGGAGCTGAAGCGCCTCACCCTGACCATCAACCCTGATACCTATCTGGTGGAAAAGCTGGATTTTTCCAATGCCCTGGGGGAAGAGAGCCGCTTCACCTTCTCTCAGGTAAAGCTGGAAGTCCCCCTGGGACCCCAGTTCTTCACCTTTACCCCGCCGCCGGGAGTCCAGGTGGTGCGGGAGACCCCGGGCTTTTAACCCCGGGGGCCAAACCCGCTCATTTCGGGAGATTGGTTGTAGGGGTGGACCTGTGTGTCCGCCCTTATCCCAGATCACCACTTGGGTCAGTCTCCCAAAAGATGGCCGATAACCATGTGAAAAACATGTGTATCAAAATGATCAAAATCATCACCAAGGCTTGAAGTATATACTTCGCTGAAAAACCATGGCATTGAATGAACCACAACAAGAAGTGCGCCACTGGCTGGAGCGCCGCCGGGGGATTCTCCTGGCCCATAATTACCAGCCGGGTGAAATCCAGGATGTGGCCGATTTTTTGGGAGACTCCCTGGCCTTATCCATGACCGCGGCCCAGACTCCGGCCGAAGTCATCGTGTTTTGCGGGGTCCATTTCATGGCGGAAACCGCCGCCATCCTGTGCCCGGACAAGACCGTGCTCCTGCCCCGGGAGGACGTGGGCTGCTATATGGCCGCCACCATCACCGCCGCCCAGCTCCGGGCCCGGAAAGCTCAGCTCCCTGGCGTGCCGGTGGTCACCTATGTCAATTCCACCGCCGCGGTCAAGGCCGAAAGCGACATCTGCTGCACCTCCGCCAATGCCGTCCAGGTTGTCAATTCTTTGACAGCCGGCCGGGTCCTGATGGTCCCGGACCGCAACCTGGCCTTCTACACCGCCCGGCGTACCAGCAAAGAAGTGCTCTCTTGGGACGGCTGCTGCAACGTCCACGACCGCCTGACCCCCGCCGAGGTCCAGGCCTGTCAAAAAGCCCACCCCCAGGCCGTTTTCATCGCCCACCCCGAATGCCGCCCCGAGGTCTTGGACCTGGCCGAGGCGATCCGCAGCACCAGCGGCATGCTCCAGTACGTGCGGCAATCCTCCGCCCGCGAGTTCATCATCGGCACGGAAATGGGCATTCTCCATACCATGCGGCAAGAAAACCCGGATAAACTTTTCTACTCCCCCTCCTCCCACCTCGTGTGCCCGGATATGAAGCGCATTACCCTGGCGGACGTCATCAATGCCCTCAAGGACAACCGCTACCAGATCACGGTACCGGAGGAAGTCCGCCGCCCCGCCCTGCTGGCAGTGGAGCGCATGCTGGCCGTCCCCCGGGATTAACGACTTTCTTGACGCGGCCATGGAAACGTTTGGCCTGCCACCCTGGTGCTCCCCGGGGCTCGCCCGACCCCTGGGCCCGTGACCGCCGCGTCTTGCCCTCCCCAATTGGCCCGTTTCTTGCTGGACTCTCCATAAAGTAATGCAAACCAGGGAAGGGTGAACATGCCAGGGAAAGAGGCGGAATTCTCTTCTTACTATGAAAATATCGGGCAACACTTGCATGAGCTGGCCCAGCCCTTGTCCGCGGTAACCGGCCTCATTGATCTGTTGCTGATGGAAATGGATGAACATGACAAGTTGTTCCAGGAAGTCCAAATGGTCAGCTGGCAACTGGAAAGGGCAACGGAGATTATCAAGGAAATTCGCCAACTCGCCCGGGAGGCGGCAGAATACGAGAAGAGAACCAGCAAGCCGCCTTTAGCCCCCATACCTTGAAACCAGCCGGCCCGCCGGGTTCCCTTGAGGTGATCGGCAGGCGGTTCCCCGATTTGGGGTGTGGTTCCCGGTTTCAGCCCCGCGTTAATCTTATTCGGCCTCAGAGGTCGCCCGCCCCTTCGCCCTTTGGCCCTTGCCAATCCCGCTAAAACCCCCTATCATGTTAATCACAGACCCTGGCGTCCCGCGGTCCCCCAAGTCGCCGGACGGAGGGTTCTTCCGGGTTATTTCATTACGATACACCGGCCAAAAAAATATCTTTCCCATGTAGGGGCACGGCGGGCCGTGCCCTGACGCGGTGCACCGGCCATGGCGCAACAATCCGCTCCCCCTGAGGTAGTCTCCCGGGTGGCCGCCCTCCGGGACCAGATCAATTTCCACAATTACCGCTACTACGTGCTGGATGATCCGGTGGTCTCCGACGCCGAGTTCGACCGTCTCATGGCCGAACTCACCCGCCTGGAGGAAGACTTCGGCCTGGCCACCCCCGATTCCCCCACCCAGCGGGTGGGGGCCCAGCCCCTGGATAAGTTCGAGACCGTGCAGCACCGGCAGCCCATGCTGTCTCTGGAAAACGCCTTCAGCGAGGCCGAGGCCCGGGAGTTCGACGAGCGCTTAAAGCGGTTCCTGCGCTCCGAGGCGGAGTTCGACTATGTCCTGGAGCCCAAGATGGACGGCTGCGCCGTGGAACTGGTCTATGAACGCGGCCGCTTTACGGTGGGCTCCACCCGGGGCGACGGCTACCGGGGGGAAAACGTCACCCAGAACCTGAAAACCATCCACACCATCCCCTTAGGCCTGCTCCCCGAGGCGGCGCCGGTCCCGGAACTCCTGGAGGTGCGGGGCGAAGTCTATATGGACCTCCCGGAGTTCAAGCAGTTAAACGACGACCGCCTGGCCCGGGGCGAGCCCGCCTTCGCCAATCCCCGCAACGCCGCCGCCGGGTCCCTGCGCCAGCTGGACCCCAAGATCACCGCAGCCCGGCCCCTGAAAATCTACTGCTACGGCGTGGGGGAAGTCCGGGGGCGGAATTTTGACACCCAGTGGGAAGTGCTCCAGACCCTGAAGCAGTGGGGCCTGCGGGTCAATCCCCTGATCGAGCGGGGTCAGGGCATTGACGCGGGCATCGCTTATCACCGGCAACTGGAGCACCAGCGCCACGGCCTGCCATATGAAATCGACGGCATGGTGATCAAGGTGGACTCTCTTATCCTCCAGGAGCGCCTGGGCACCAAAACCCGCAGCCCCCGCTGGGCCCTAGCCTATAAATTCGCCGCCACCCAGGCCACCACGAAGGTGTTGAGCATCGAGGTCAATGTGGGCCGCACCGGCGCGGTCACCCCCATGGCGGTAATGGAGCCGGTGGAGGTGGGCGGGGTCACCGTCAGCCGGGCTACCCTCCACAATGAAGACGAAGTGGCCCGCAAGGACGTCCGGGTGGGGGACACGGTGCTGGTGCAGCGGGCCGGGGACGTCATCCCCGAAGTGGTGAAAGTGATCATTGAGGAGCGTCCACCGGGCGCCGAACCGTTTCAGATGCCCGCCACCTGCCCGGTGTGCGGCACCCCCCTGGTCCGGCCCGTCGGCGAGAAGGTCACCCGCTGCCCCAACCCCGACTGCTTTGGGTCGCTCAGCCGTGGAATTCAGCACTTCGCCGGCAAAAACGCCATGGACATCGACGGACTGGGGGAGAAGATCGTCCAGCAACTGGTGGAAGTCGGCCTGGTCAAGGACGTCAGCGACCTCTACCGGCTCACCGAAGACGACCTCATTCCCCTGGAGCGCTTTGCGGAAAAATCGGCCCAGAACCTCGTCAGCGCCATAGAAGAAAGCAAGGAAGTGCCCCTGTGGCGCCTGATCAACGCCCTGGGCATCCGTTACGTGGGCGAAGCCACCGCCCAGCTTCTGGCCCAACACTTCCAGAGTCTGGATGCCCTGACGACCGCCGGCGAGGAAGAGTTGCTACACGTGGAAGGGGTGGGCCCACAGGTGGCCGCCAGCCTCCGGGAATTTTTCGACGATGCGCGCCATCGGGCCCTGATCAAAAAACTCCGGGAGAACGGCGTCCGGGGTTTGCGGCCGGAGGCCCCCGCCCCCTCGCTCCTGGCCGGCAAGACCTTTGTGTTCACCGGCGGGCTGTCCCACTTTTCCCGGGAGGAGGCCAAGTCCCAGGTCACGGCCCGGGGGGGCAAGGTGACTTCCTCGGTCTCCGCCAAGACCGATTACGTGGTGGCGGGGGCCGACCCGGGCAGCAAGCTGGCCAAAGCCCGGGAGCTGGGGGTGAGAATCCTGGATGAGACGGCCTTTGCCGACTTACTCAAGGGGAGTGCGTGATGGCGGACAAGGCGCGAGTCCATGTGCTGATCGGAGGCCGGGTCCAGGGGGTGTTCTTCCGGGCCTCCACCCGGGACGAGGCCCGGGCCCGGGGCCTCACCGGCTGGGCCCGCAACCTCCCGGACGGCCGGGTGGAAGCCCTGTTCGAAGGCGATAAACGGATCGTGGAAGACATGCTGAAGTGGTGCTATAAAGGCCCCCCGTACGCCTACGTGGACCACGTGGAGGTGGAGTGGCAGGCTTACCTGGGAGACCTGACGGATTTCCGCATCGTGTATTGATGGGATGGGGATGTTTGACAGCCAACGATCAACTATAATATTTATCACCCAGAACAATTGACCGTAAAGGCCATGGACAAACTGGAAAGATTTCCGACAGAAGATCAAAGGATCGCTCTACAGGCGCTGCAAAAGGTCTGGGAGAAAATGGCCGGAGGGGACACCCAGGAGGTCCAGGAGGCCCTGGAGGAGGCGATTCGGACTACGAGAAGCCCCAAGGCCAGCGCCCAGGGATGATGCGGGTCGTTCTTGACACCAATGTCTGGGTGAACGCCATACTCACGCCCATAAGGGCGCAGCTATCTATACCGGTATCTTCTGGGGTAGACTTTACTGAGAATACCTCGACCCGTAACTCGCATTCTGGAGGAACCTCATGGCGACCACGGAACCGACGGCCTCGGACGACCTCATCTTCAAACCCTGCGCCCGGGCCTTTTTTGTCTATTACGTGGCCATGGCCCTGGTCTTTCTGGGACCCCGGATCAATCCCGAGGCCGGACTGCCCGTCTGGCTGGGGACGCTCCTGGGGTGCGTCATCGTGGCCGTGGTGATCTACCTGAAGTACGGCACGGAGTACCGGGTCACCTCCCGGGGCGTGGCCCGGATCTGGCGGTGGCCTTCTCCCCGGCGGCACGAGATTGCCTGGGAGAACCTGGGAGAAATCCAGGTGCTCCGGGGCCTCACCCAGACCATGCTCCGGGTGGGCAATCTCGCCTTGCCGGATAAATCCGGGGGGCCCGAGATGTTCTGGTTCGGCTTGCCCCAACCCCAGGTCGTGAGAGACCTGGTCGATCGGCGGCGGCCATGATGGCATGGGATGAGACCTGGGGGGCAGCCGCCGTCCCCGCCCCGGCGCCCAGGCGGCCGGTGCCGTGGGAAGACCCGGAGGTGTCCGGCCTGGCGGGTTTTTTCCGAACCCTCCGACACCTCCTGTTCCACCCGGACCGGTTTTTTGAGACCCTGGAGGGAGAAGGCTGGGCCGAACCCTTGGCCTTTGCCCTCATCGTGTCCACTGCCGGTCTCTTAGGCGCCCTCTTCTGGCAGCTCCTGGTCCTGGCGCCGGCCGCCAGCCCGGGAGACGTCGCCGGGCTGACTCTTGGCCCGGCCCTGGAGGAGAAAGTGCTGGTGGCCTTGATGGCCGCCTCGCCGCTTCTGGTGTTGGTCAACCTCGGCGTGGGGAGTCTTTGCTGGTGGGGGAGTGGGGCAATGCTGGGGGCCGGCCGGAAATTCACCCCGGCCTGGCGAATTTTCTGCTATGCCCAGGGCGGCATGGCCCTGGCCTTCATCCCGTTTTTTGGCCTGGGGCTCGCCGGCCTGTGGACTCTGGCCCTGTTGTATTGCGGCGCCAAACAGGGTTACGGCTTCTCCGCCCGGGGCTCGCTAGGGGCCCTGGCCATCTTCCTGTCGCTGCAGGCCGCGCTCGGCATGATCTGGTCATTGGGCTTAGCCGCCCTGGCCTGCCTGGGATTCCTGCTGCTGTTGTTGGGCTAAGACCGCCGCCACCTCGGCTTCCCGCTTCTTCCGCCGCACTCTCACGACGTGGGCGAGCCAACCCACCACCAGGCCCACTGCCAGGCTGATATACGTCAGCAGAAAAGTGGGCGCCTCCCCCAACGGAAACTTGAAGAGTTTGATCACCGGCAACGGCTGGGCGTTTTCCACGGCAAAATCCACCAACACAATCGCCAGGATGACCAGGATCACCGCTTTGAGCTTAGTCATGCGCGCCTCTCTTTGGGGGTCACTCTTTCAGATACCGCTTCACCACGGCCTTGAGATCTTCCAGATCCGAGGACTTGACCAGGTATTCGTCTGAAGCCCAGGTGGCAAAATCCTGCTTATACTCTCCGTAGGCGGTGCTCAGCACCACGGGCAAATCCGGGCGTTTTTCCTTGATCTGCCGCAAGGCCTCAATGCCGTCCATTTCCGGCATCTTGATGTCCAGGATGACCAGATCCAGGGGAACCTTGTCAACGATATCCAGGGCTTCCCGCCCGTTGGCGGCCTGATAGACTTCGTAGCCCTCCTCTTTGAGTTCTTCGCTGTAGAGGAGGCGAATGCTCATTTCATCGTCCGCCACCAGGATCTTCTTCATGGTTGCCATCCTCCTTTAGGGGCCTTGAGCGCGCTGGCGGGGACCGCGCCCTGACCGACTTCTTTCACCAGACAATATTTGGCCACCGGCAGGGAAACGATAAACGTCACGCCTTTGCCCATCTCGTTGTTGACCTCTATCTGGCCGTAGTGGCGGGAGATGATGCGCTGGGCAATGGCCAGCCCCAGGCCGGTGCCGTAATCCTTGGTGGAAAAAAACGGGTTGAAAATATTGTGGAGCACTTCCATGGGAATGCCGCCCCCGGTGTCCGAGATGGCCGCCGCGGCATAGAGGCCGTCCGGCCTTTCCACCGGGAAGGTGCGAATCGTCAGGGTACCGCCCCGGGCCATGGCCTGGATCGCGTTCTGGAAGAGATTGTAGAAAACCTGCTTCATCTGCCGGTCATCGCAATGGAGCCGGGGTAACTGGGCAAATTCCTTGACGACCTTGATCTTATTGGCATCGAGGTCCCGCTGCACCAGGATCAGGGTATCCTCGATGAGCTTGGCCATATCGTGGTCGCCGTAATAGGACAGATTTTCCCCGGTGAAGTCCAGGATTTCTCGGAGGAGCTTCTCCAGCCGGGTCACTTCCTCCTGGATGACCTCCACATACCCCCGCAGCGGCGAACTGGACTCCACTAACTTGGCGATCCGCCGGGCAAAGCCGCCGATGGAAACCAGGGGGTTGCGAATTTCGTGGGCCATGCCCGAGGCCAGGCTGCTTAAGGCGGCCAGACGGTCCGATTCCAGCATCCGCTCCCGGATGAGGAGTAATTCCCGGTTATTGGTTTCGATGGTGGAATACAGATGGGCATTTTCCAACACCAGAGCCGCCTGGGTGGCAAACATCTGGAGCACGTGGAGGGGTTCCGACTCGAGGGGCCGCCCGGAAGCCTGGTTGTCCACCAAAATCACCCCGGTGGCCCGGTCTTTCACCACCAGGGGCACCACGAAGAATTCCTGGGCTGTATATCTGCCTGCCAGCGCCGGGGGCAAGCCCCGCTCGTGGTTCTTCCGGTGATGATGATAGGGGAGCTTCTTGAGCACCGCCATGGCCAGGGGACCCTGATCCGACCGCAGGGGAATTTCCCAATCCTGCACCGGGATCAGCTCCGGCGGCGGCAGCAGCAGGGTGGTGAGGCTGGCCGCCTCGCGGCTCAGGGGGGTGCGACAGGCGCCCTTGGCGCCCCTCAAGGTCTGGGTGGCCTCATCCACCATCAACACCACCGCCCGATCAAAACCCAGGCCGGGCTCCAGGGTAAGGCCCTGGAGGATAATCTCCTGGAGACGCTCCTCCTGCACCGACGTCAGCAAGACCTGGGAGATTTCCTGCAGCGCGGTGAGGTTCCGCACCATGCGCTCGTTCTTTTCCGCCAGATCTTCCACCTGCTGATACGTGAGGGCGTTCTCGATGGCGTTGACGATGAGGCCGGCCATGGTGAAAAGCAACTGGCGGTTTTCCGGGTCGAAGGGGAGGTGGTCGCCGTTGGGGTTGAACTTGTCATACACCCCCAGGGTGCCCGTCAACTGCCCCTTGAAGGTCAGGGGCACCGCCAGGCAGTAATGGGTGTGGCCCGCCGCATCCGACGACTCCCCCTCAAAATAGGGCGGCTCCCCCGCCCCGCTGGGCCCCATTTTAGGCAGGGCCGGGCATTCCGGGGGAATCTGCCCGTAGCGGGACGACACCCGGGGCTCCCCGGTGGCGCCGTCGATGATATGGAGGGCCGCGCCCCGGGCGGTGATGACCTTGGCGGTGGTGCTGACGATGCGCTCCAGGAGTTCATCCAGTTCCACCGTGGCGCCCAAGGCCTTGCCCACTTCGAAGAGCACCGACAGCTCGGCGATCCGCTTCTTGGCCTCTTCCTGCACGATGGCCTGCCGCAGGGCCGCGGCCAGCATCAGGCAGGTCAGTTGGACGCTCTGGCGCTCGGAGGAGGGAAAGCTGCGTTCCGTCCGATCCACCAGGATCAGGACGCCGTAAAGATAATTGTCGTCCGCTACCGGGAAGGCGGCCATGGTCTCATAGTTCGGGTGCAGTTTTTCCAGGGGCGCATTGGCGGTCACCACCCCAGGCTGCTGACGGTGCACCAGGGCAAACTTGCGAGTACTGGCCGTTTCCCCCACCAGACCCTGTCCCATCGGGAATTCCAGGCGCAGGTGCGGCGGTACGGGCCCCTGACTGCTGACGTGGAGAGACAGGGTCTCCCTGGCCTTATCCAGGCCGAAGTAAAGCGCCAGGTCCACCTTCAGGTTGCGGGCCAGGAGGTGCACCATGTTGCCGAGCCGCTCCCCAAAGCTCACGGTAGAGGTGAGCACCTCTACCATTTGGGTCAAGAACGCCGCACGTTCTAAAGCCATGAGCCCTTACTCACCCAACCGGCGCTGCCGTTTTTCCCCGGCCAGCCGGTATAATTCCACATATTTGGGGCCCGCGCCCGTGGTCCAGGAATAATCCAGGGCCATGTTGCTCTTCAGCAGGGCTTCCCAGACCCGGGGTTGCTGATACACTGCCAGGGCCCGCTGCACCGCGCCCAGGAAGGCCGCCGGGGTATACCCGGAGAACTTGAACCCGGTGCCGGTGCCCGTGGCGGGGTCGAATTCCGTGACGGTCTCATCCAATCCGCCGGTGGCCCGGACCACGGGGATGGTGCCGTAGCGCAAGCAGTACAGTTGGTCCAGGCCGCAGGGTTCATAACGTGAGGGCATGAGAAAGATGTCGGCTCCGGCAATGATCAGGTGCGCCAATTCCTCGGTGTAGCCGATCATGAGCCCCATGCGCTCGGGATACCTGAGGCTGATCTCCTGGAGCAGATAATGATGCCGTTCTTCCCCGGTTCCCTGGATGACGAAACTCACGTCCATCCGCATCAGGTCATCCAGGATGTTTTCCACCAGATCGATGCCTTTGCGCTCGAAGAACCGGGTGGTCATGCCGATGAGCGGCTGCCCCGGGGACTGCTTCAACCCGAAGCGCTTCAGCAGCTCTAGCTTGCAGGTCTTTTTCCCCGCCAGGTTATTCCGGTCATAGGTGGCCGGCAGCAAGGCATCCCGGCTGGGGTCCCAACGGACATAATCCACCCCTTCCAGAACGCCGTACAGCTCAGGGGCCCGTTCCCGGAACAGACCCTCCAACCCGAAGCCGTATTCCGGCGTCAGGATCTCTTCCCGGTACTTGGTGGACACGGTGGTGAGGAGATCGGCAAAGACCAACCCGCCCTTCATAAAGTTAAGCTTGCCATAAAATTCCAGGCCCTTGGGCGAAAGTAATTCCCACCCCAGGCCGGTGAGGGGCAGATCATAGGAGGAAAACAGCCCCTGGTAACCCACGTTGTGGACCGTGTACACCACCGGCAGCCGCTGCAGGCGGGGAATGCCGTTATAGATGGTTCTGAGATAGACGGGCACCAGGCCGGTCTGCCACTCATGCGCGTGGCAGCAGTCGAACTCCAGCTTCAGGGCCTCGATCATCTCCACCACGGCGCGGGAGAAAAAGATGAACCGCTCGGCGTTATCATCAAAATCCCCATACGAGGTGCCGTAGAGACCCTCCCGGTTAAACAGGGCGTCCTGGCCGATGAAGTAAAAATTCAGGTTGGGATCCACCTGGGAGGTAAAGATCTCGGCCGCCAGGGTCTTCCAGGACATCGGAATAGCCAGGGTTTGGCCGGTGGAGGTGATGGGCCGGCCCGATTCCCGCACCTGGCGGTAGAGCGGCAAGACCACCGACACCTGGTGGCCCAACTTGACCAGAGCCCAGGCCAGGGCGTAGATCACCTCCGCCAGCCCGCCGCTCCTGGCATAAGGATTGGCTTCCGGGGTTACCATGAGGATACGCATCTGTCACCCCTCGCGGATTACAGGGTCAACTCCCGAAGATACTGAGCCGCATCTTCCGGAGGCGTTGGATTGATGTAAAAGCCCGAGCCCCACTCGAATCCGGCAATCAGAGTCAACTTGGGCACGATCTCAAAATGCCAGTGGTAATAATTGAGGTCCGGTTCCCGGATGGGCGACGTATGCAGGATGAAGTTGTACGGCACCTTGCCCAGGGCCTTCTCCAGACGCTTCAGGGTTTCCGAGAACAACTCCGCCAGTAATCGGAAAGACGCTTCCGCCAGATCCACATAAGAAGAACTATGCGTCTTGGGCAGAATCCAGATTTCAAAGGGCGAGCGGGGCGCGAAGGGGCAGATCGCCAGAAATTCCTGGTTCTGTAACACCACCCGGGTCTGTTGCTGGAGTTCTTGGCGGATCATATCGCAAAACACGCAGCGCTCTTTGTAGTTGTAGTAGAACCTGCCGCCGCTCAATTCCTCCTGGACCAGCTCCGGTACGATGGGCAGGCCGATAAGCTGGCTGTGGCTGTGCTCCAGGGAGGCGCCGGCGGCCCGGCCCTGGTTTTTGAAGATCAGGACATAGCGAAATCGGGGATCTTCACTGAGGCCGACGATGCGGTCCCGATAGGCCCTGAGCACCAGGGCAAACCCGTCCACCGGAATGGTGGCCAGGGTCGCCTGGTGGTCGGGGCTTTCAATGATAACCTCATGCGCCCCTATGCCGTTCATCTTGTCGAACATGCCTTCGCCGGCGCGGTCCAACTGTCCTTCCTGGGCCAGGGCCGGGAATTTGTTGTTCACCACCCGGAGGTGCCAGCCGGGAGTATTGGGCTCGGTCCCCGGGTCCCGGTAGGCCAGGATCTCCGGCGGCGTGGTATGTTCGTTGCCCGGATCAAAGGGACAAAAACCCCCCTTGGTGACTTCCGGTTCCACCACAAAATCATGGGGGCGCTTGCCCCGCTCGGTCGAAATGATCACCCAACGGCCAATGATGGGGTCTTTGCGCAATTCAGGCATGTGCTGGTATTCCTGGCCCCCGCCACTCCGGGACGTTGGTGCCGGCCCTGGTGGCGCCACGGGGATGAAAGATGTTCCACAGTATACTGCCCTGGGGATATTTTGCAAGGGATTCGGCGGACATGGGGTGCCCGGGGCCCGGTACCCGGTCCCGGCTCAATATGGGCTTCAGGCGTCGAACCTCTTCTTGCAACTCCCCTTAAACACCAATTATAAGACGGAATCGGCGATAATCCAGTCCAGCCAGGCCATCTAGGGTGTCCCAGGCGTCTTCGCCGGTGCGGCAATATCCCTCGGTGGGGGGGCCGTCCCGGTCCCAGGCGCCGGCGAAAAAATGGTGCGCAGCGCGCCCCCCGCATGTGAAGCGCCTGCGCTAATCCGTAGTTTTTGCTGATAGCTGACGGCTAAAAGCTGCTCACTGCTCACTTACGCCACAGGTACATGATCAGGGTCAGGATGATGCTGATGAGGATGCAGGTCCCCAACGGGAAGTAAAAACTGACATTGCCCCGCTTGAAGCTGATATCCCCCGGCAACCGCCCCAGCCACGGGATCTTGGGGGCCAGCAGCAACACCGCCCCCGCGATCACCAGGATCACCCCCGCCACCATCAAAAAACGGCCTAAATCAGACATATAGCCTTCATCTTATGAAAAATCTTCTTGTAGTGTAACATATGGATTGCCGGGGTCTTGTCGCCACAGGTTAAAGGCTTTTCGGGCTTTGCGCTGAACCGGCTCGGGAAGATTGCGGAAGGCTTGGCGAAACTTTTCGGTAACGTGGGAGATCACAACGGTTCTTCGTCAAGGGAGACGGTTCTGCCTTCCATAAATTCCGTCAAGGCCTCATCAGACAATTGGGAAATCTGGTCTTGGGATTGGGCGAAGGCCCGGTTCCAAAGCCTTTCGGAAGCAATTTCATCGAGCAGCAGCGCGGCCAGCGCTTCTTGTTCTTCGGGGGGAAGTTGGGAAGCCTGGGCGAAGGCTTCCTCAAGCCGGGTATTCATACTTTTATCCTCGCTTATATAAAAATTTAGCACAATTACAGCATTGATTCAATAATAGGGTAGTAACCGCTATCCTGTTATCCTTAAATTTTTATCATCCATGGCAGCCGATATGTTCATTGGTTTGCTCTTCTGGAGCGAATTATCCCGCCCCCGCGATTGTCAGGAGAAGGTTTTTCAGGTTAAAATAATAAAATTATGTTGATTATTCCGGCCATTGACCTCAAAGACGGCAAGTGCGTGCGTTTGCGCCAGGGGCGCGCCGAAGAGGTCACCGTCTTCGGCGATGACCCGGTGGCCATGGGGCTTAAGTGGCAGGAGGCCGGCGCCCAACTCCTCCACGTGGTGGACCTGGACGGCGCCTTCAGCTCCCGGCCCCAAAACCTCGAGTCCATCCGCCGCCTGCGCCGGGCCCTCTCCATCCGCATCGAGCTGGGGGGCGGCATCCGCACCCTGGAGACCATGGATTTCTACCTGGAGTTGGGCATCGACTGTCTCATCCTGGGCACCGTGGTCCTCAAGGACCCCGACCTGGCGGCCCACGCCTGCGCCGACTATCCCGGGCGCATCGCCTTCGGCCTGGATGCCAAAAACGGCCTCCTGGCCGTGGAGGGCTGGACCGAGACCAGTCAGAAAACCGCCCTCGAGGTAGCCCAGGCTCTGGCCCCGTTAAAACCTACGGCCTTTATCTATACCGACATCGCCCGGGACGGGGTCAAGCGCGGCGTGAATATCTCCGCCACCCGGGCCCTGGCCGAAGCCGTGGACGTTCCGGTCATCGCCTCCGGTGGCGTCAGTTCTCTGGATGATATCCGGGCCCTCCTGCCCCTGGAAGCCCTGGGGGTGGTGGGGGTCATCACCGGCCGGGCCCTGTACGACGGCAGCCTGGACCTGGCCGAAGCCATCAAGCTGGCCCAGGGCTGATTTTTTTGAGGAAGGGGGCCAGGGGCGCGAGCCCCTCTTCCCTTAAACTCCCACCCCCAACCCCAACAGGGGGATGGGAGGGGAGTTTGAGGGGAGGGTGGGGGAACTTACGAAAAACTTCCCCCAGCCTTCCCCTCAAAACCTTTGAAAACATATTATGACCTTTGCCGATAACCATGACTATCTCAGCCGGGTCCAGCGCCCCAGCCGTTACCTGGGCCGGGAGATCAACGCGGTCGTGAAAGACCCCCGGGCCGTGGACCTGCGGGTGGCCCTGCTCTTTCCCGATCTCTATGAAGTGGGCATGTCCCACCTGGGGATAGGGCTGCTCTATGGCATTTTAAACCGGGAGCCGCACCTCTGGGCCGAACGGGCCTACGCCCCCGCCCCCGACCTCGAGGCGGAGCTCCGGGCCCGGCGCCAACCCCTCACCAGCCTGGAGTCCGGCACCCCCCTGGGGGACTTCGACCTCCTGGGGGTGAGTCTCCAGTATGAACTGGGTTATACCAATCTCCTGAACATGCTGGATTTAAGCGGAGTGCCCTGGCTGGCCGCGGACCGGGACGCCAGCCACCCCGCGGTCATCGGCGGCGGCCCCGCCTGTTTCAACCCCGAGCCGGTGGCGCCCTTCTTCGACGCCTTCGTGCTGGGCGACGGCGAAGAAGTTATCCTCGAGGTTGCCGCGGTCGTGGCGGCCTGGAAGGCCCGGCGGGGCAGCCGCCGGGAGTTGTGGCAGGCCCTGGAAGAGCTGGACGGCCTCTACGTCCCGGCCCTGTTCCGCATGGACTTCGATGACGCCGGCAGGCTTCAGGCCATCATCCCCCAGGGTCGCCGCCGCGAAGTGGCCAAACGGGTCCTGGACGATCTGAACCGCATCGTCGTCCCCCCCCGCCCCCTGGTGCCCTCCTGTCAGATTATCCACGACCGCCTCAACCTGGAGATTTCCCGGGGTTGCACCCATGGATGCCGTTACTGCCAGGCCGGCATGATTTACCGGCCGGTGCGGGACCGGGACCCCGCCGCCGCCCTGGCCTGGGTGGAGGCGGCCCTGGCCGCCACCGGTTTTGAGGAGGTCTCCCTTCTCAGCCTCAGCGTGGGCGACTACGGCCCCCTGGCCTCCCTGCTCCAGGGGCTCATGGACCGCCTGTCCCCGGCCCGGGTGGCCGTGTCGCTCCCGTCCTTGCGGGCCGACACCCTCACCCCGGACATGATGACGCAGATTCGGCGGGTGCGGCGCACCGGTTTGACCTTGGCCCCGGAAGCCGGCAGCCAGCGCCTGCGCCAGGTCATCAATAAGAACCTCACCGAGGACGCCATCTGCGACTCGGCCCGGCGGGCCTTTGCCGCCGGCTGGCAGCTCCTCAAGCTCTACTTTATGATCGGCCTGCCCCGGGAAACCCAGGCCGACCGGGAGGGCATCCCGGCCCTGGCCCGACAGATTCTCGCCGCCGCCCCCCGGGGCTGCCGCCCCCGGCTCAACGTCAGTCTCTCCAGCTTCATTCCCAAGCCCCATACCCCGTTTCAGTGGGAGCGCCAGGAAGACATGGAGGAGTGCCGCCGCCGCCTCCACGACCTCAAAGACCGGCTGCGCCAGAAAAATATGCAGAGCAAGTGGAACGCCGCGGCCCAAACCTGGCTTGAAGGCGTGTTTTCCCGGGGCGACCGGCGGCTGGCCCCCGTCCTCATGGCGGCCCACCGCCTCGGCTGCCGCCTGGACGCCTGGAGCGAACATATGCGCCTCGAACCCTGGCGCCAGGCCTTTCAGGACGCCGGGGTGAACCCGGATTTCTATCTGCGGGAACGCCGCCTCGACGAGGTTCTGCCCTGGGACCACCTTAACTGCGGCGTCAGCCGGGAATTTCTGCTGGAGGAGCGGGCCCGGGCGGACGCGGGGGTCGAGACCCCCGATTGCCGCCAGGCGGGCTGCCAGGATTGCGGCGTCTGTGATCACGAGCGCCTCAGCCTCAGGCTGGAGGCGGCCCGGGACCTGCCGCCGGCGCCGCCGCCGGCCGCCGTCCCGCTGGAGCCCTGTCGCTACCGCCTGACCTACGCCAAGCTGGAGGAGGGCCGCTGGCTGGGCCACCTGGAGTGGGTGGCGTCCCTGTACCGCAGCCTGCGCCGCTCCGGCCTGCCCCTGTCGTTTTCCGCCGGCTTCCATCCCCTGCCCCGGGTCTCCTTTCACGCTGCCCTGCCCGTGGGGATCGAGAGCCTGGCCGAGACCATGGACGTGGAGCTTGCCGCGCCCGTCCTCGAGGGCGAAGTGGTGGCCGCCCTGAACCGGGTGCTGCCCCCGGGGGTGAAGATCCTGGCGGCCCGCCGCCTGGCTCGCCGCCTGGCCCCGCCGATCCGGGCCGGCGCGGTCTATGAGGTGGCCAGCCGGGACCCGGTCTTTGCAGCCCGGGCCGCCGCGCACTTCCTGGCTCAAGCAGAATTCCTGGTGACCCGGCGCCGGCCCCGGGCAGAAGAGCGTCTGGACCTGCGGCGCCTGGTGGCCGACCTGGCGGTGCTCGACCCCGCCCACCTGACGGTGGACATGCGCCTGCAGGACAGAGGCAACCTCAAGGTGACGGACGCCCTGGCTGCCATCTTCGCCCTCAGCGACGCCCAGGCCCGGAACTTGCGGATTGTGAAGATCAAAACCACTGAGAAAGGTTAGGCCGGGGAGGGCGGCCCCCCGCCTCCCCCCGCAGATACATTAAGTCTATGGCCAATTTGCTGCTCATCAGCGTCACGCCGTGCGATACCCGGGTGGCTTTCCTCGAAGACGGCCGCCTGGCTGAATTCCATGTGGAAAGCCGTGCCCAGTACGGCCCCGTGGGCAACATCTACAAAGGTCGGGTGGTCCGGCTGCTGCCCGGCATGGCCGCGGCCTTTGTGGATGTCGGCCTCGAGCGCCCCGCCTACCTCTTTGCGGAAGACGTTACGGCGCAGGAAGATGAATTTTTTCAGCTCTGGCTCAAAGGGGAGGTGGACGACCGCACCGAAGCGCGGCGTCTCCCCCCCGCCACCATCAGCGACCTGCTCCACGACGGCCAGGAGGTGATGGTCCAGGTGTTGCGCGGCCCCACCCCCCACAAAGGCGCCCGCCTCACCACCCACGTCAGCCTGGCCGGCCATTTCCTGGTTTACATGCCCACCCTGCCGCCACTGGGGGTCTCCCGCCGCATCACCGACGAAGCCGAACGCCAGCGCCTCAAGGCCATCCTGGAGGAGTTGAAACCGGCGGAGGGGGGCCTCATCGCCCGCACCGCCAGCCGGGGCCAGGTGGCGGAGAAGATGGCCCGGGAGCAGGAGATGCTCCTGGCCAGGTGGCAGCGCCTCCTGCGGAAAAAGGAGACCACCCCCTGTCCGGGCCTGCTCCACCAGGAACTGGAAGCCGCCCGGCGCGCCATCCGGGAGCTCTATTCCCCCGACGTGGATCGGGTCCTGGTGGACGATCCCGCGGCCTTTGCATTGATCGCCGACTATCTGACCTCCCTCAATCCCTGGGACAAATACCGGGTGGAACTCTACACCGAACCGGAGCCCATCTTCAGCCATTTCGGCCTGGAAATCGATTGGTCCAGGCTCCTGTCGCCCCGGGTGTGGCTCAAGAGCGGCGGTTACCTGCTCCTCGACACCACCGAGGCCCTCACCGCCATCGACGTCAACACCGGGCGCTTCGTGGGCCGCAATCACCTGGAGGACACCATCCTCCAGACCAACCTGGAGGCCGCCAAGGAGATCGCCCGGCAATTGCGGCTGCGCAACATCGGCGGCCTCATCGTCATCGACTTCATCGATCTGGAAAAGGCGGCCCATCGGGACCAGGTCTATCAGACCCTGGTGCAGGCCTTCAGCCGGGACCGGGCCAAGACCATGGTGCTGCCCATCTCCCCCCTGGGACTGGTGGAGATGACCCGGCAAAGGGTCCGGGACAGCCTGGCCCAGACCATCAGCGAGGCCTGTGATGCCTGCGGCGGCCGGGGCCTGGTGCTGACCTTCCGGACCCTGGCGTGTGACCTGATGCGGCAATTGCGCGCCGAGGCCCGGGAGTTCCCCGGCAGCCACCTGACCCTTGCGGCTCATCCCCTGGTCATCGAGATCCTGGAGGCCGACGGGGCCCAACTGTTCGACCAACTGGCCCGGGAGCACCAGGTGCGGGTGACCCTGACCCCCGAGCCCGAGTTCGCCCGGGAGCATTACACCATCACCCGGGCCAGTGAGCAGTGAGCGGTGAGCAGTGAGCAGTTTTCAGGGATCAGGGGTCAGGGGTTATGGGTTAGACAGTTATCAGTTGCCAGTTATCAGTTGTCAGTGGATAGTAGATAGTGGTAAATGAATCCGAAGGCGGGGGGATTATTCCTCTCGTCCCCAAGCTCTAGCTTGGGGACGCATATGGGCGCCAAGCTCCAGCTTGGCAATAGGAATGTCACCGCTGGATTGTTTCTGGTTCCCAAGCTGCGCTTGGGAACCCAATCGATTACAAAGCTTGGCTTTGCTGCGCCATGAGTAATTCGTTTGCCCAAGCCAAGCTTGGGCCATAATGGCGTTCCCAAGTACAACTTGGGAACGAGAATCAAAACCCTTGGTGGCACAGGCTTTCCAGCCTGTGCCGACGCGTGCTTTCGCCTGCGGCTACAGGAAGATGGTGGGCAGTGCCCACCCGACATTTTCTTTAAGAACAAGAATATCAAGCCAAGATTGGGAACGAGGGAAAAAAACCCAGAACCTAAAACCCAGAACCTAAAACCTAAAACCTGACAACTGACCACTGACATGAACGCCCCCATCATCTTAGGCACCGCTGGCCACATTGACCATGGCAAAAGCGCCCTGATCAAGGCCTTGACCGGCGTTGACCCGGACCGCCTCAAGGAAGAGAAACTCCGGGGCATCACCATCGAGCTGGGGTTCGCCGACCTGACCCTACCCACCGGCCAGCGCCTGGGCATCGTGGACGTGCCGGGCCACGAGCGCTTTGTGCGCCACATGGTGGCCGGCGCCACCGGCATGGACCTAGTGGCCCTGGTCATCGCGGCGGACGAAGGGGTCATGCCCCAGACCCGGGAGCACCTGGAGATTTGCCAGCTCCTCAAGGTCAAGCAGGGACTGGTGGTCCTCACCAAGACCGACCTGGTGGAGGAGGATTGGCTGGAACTGGTGGAAGAGGAGGTGCGGGAGGCCCTCCAGGGCACCTTTCTGGAAGATGCCCCCATCGTGCGCTTCTCCGCGGCCACCGGCTTCGGCAAGGAACAGCTCCTGGAAACTCTGGCGGCCCTGGCCGCCCAGGTGCCCCCCAAGCCGGCGAGCGGCATCTTCCGCCTGCCCATCGACCGCGTCTTTACCATCAAGGGGTTCGGCACCGTGGTCACCGGCACCGCCATTTCCGGCAGTCTGAAGGTGGGAGAGGCGGTCCTCATCTATCCGCCGGCCTTCAAGGCCCGGGTGCGGGGTCTCCAGGTCCACGGGCAGGCGGTGGAGCGGGCCCTGGCCGGCAACCGCACCGCCATCAATCTCCAGGGCCTGGAAAAAGAGGAATTGGAACGGGGCATGGTGGTGGCGCCCCCGGGCGCCCTGATCTCGAGCCGGCGCCTGGACGCCTTCCTGGAGGTCCTGGCCAGCGCCCCTCGCCCCCTGAAGCACCGCCAGGCGGTGCGCCTCCATGCCGGCACCAGTGAGCGGGTCGCCATGCCGCTCATCCTGGACGCCGATGAGATGCCCCCCGGGGCCTCGGGCTACGTGCAGTTTTTCCTGCGGGAACCCATGGCCCTGAAACCCGGCGACCGCCTGGTGATCCGCAGCTTCTCCCCGGCCTTCACCTGGGGCGGCGGCCAGGTCCTCCACGTCAACCCGCCCCGCCACAAACGCCACCACCCCGAGGTCTTGGCCGGTCTTAAAACCCTGGAGCAAGGCGCTCCCGAGGACATTCTGCGCCTGTATCTGTCGGAGGCCGGGGCCGCCGGGCTCTCCCGGGCGGAACTGACCGCCCTGCTCCCCTCGGACCCGGGAGACCTGGCCAATTTATTGAATAATCTAACGCGCCAGGGCCAGGTGCTCCATTATGACCAGGAACATCAGCGCTACCTCCTGGCCGCCACCGCCCAGGAGCTGGAAGACCGGATTCACCGGCTCCTCACCGCCTACCATCAGAAATTCCCGTTGAAACCGGGTCTGTCCAAGGAAGAACTGCGGCGGCAGCTCCCCGCCAAGATGGAAGTGCGCCTGTTCAACTACCTGCTCACCGACATGGCCCAGAAGAAACGGCTCGTGACGGAGAAGGACCTGGTGCGCCTGGCGGCCCATAAGGTGACCCTGGCCGGGGACCAGGAGGACCTGTCCCGTCGCCTGGCCGACCAGTACCGCCGGGGCCACTTGTCGCCGCCGACCTTCAAGGAGGCCATCGAGGCCCTCAAGATCCCGCCCGAGAAGGTCAAGCAACTCCTCCAGGTGCTGGTCAACCAGGGCCTGCTGGTCAAGGTGAAAGAAGACCTCTATTTCCACCAGGAGGCCATCGCGGCGCTCAAGGCCGCGCTCATTGATTTCCTCAAGCAACATGGAGAGATCACCGTGGTCCAGTTCAAGGAATTGACCCAAACCAGCCGGAAATTCTCCATCCCCCTCATGGAATACTTCGATTCCACCCGCACCACGGTCCGGGTCGGGGAAGCCCGGCGGTTGCGGGAAGGAGCCTGATAGTTGTCTGCCTCGGGCGAGTTCACCGGTTTTCCTCGCCACGCCACGCGGCCCAAAGGACGTCCTATGCCCCCCCGTCGCCATTACTTCAGACCGTACGGCCTCATCGCTTTCCTGGTCCTGGTACCCCTGCTGGCGGTCCCGGCGGGGGCCTTCGCCTTATCCGCCCGTGACCTGGTTCTGGTGTACAATCGCAACCTGCCGGACAGCCAGGCCGTCGCCGCCTATTATGCCCAAAAGCGCCAGGTGCCGCACGACCACCTGGTGGGAGTCGACGTCTCCACCGCGGAAGACATGTCCCGGGAGGACTATGAGAAAAAATTGGTCCCGCCGGTCCGCGCCCTGGTGGAGAAACTGCTGGCCCAGGGCCGGACTCCGGCCATCTTGCTGGTGTACGGCATCCCCCTGCGGGTAGGCCAGGCGCCCCAGACCAAACCCGAACAGGAGTTAAGGTCTCTGGCCGCGGCCAGGGTCAAGGAATGTCAAGACCAGGCGGTACCGCTCATCCAAAAGCTTGACCAACTCACGGGTGCGGCGACACCCGCGCCCCGGCTGACCTACCCGCCGGTGGAATTCCTCCAAAAAACCCGGGCAGCCATGGTCCGGGGGCAGGAATACCTCAATAAGCCAGCGGCTACCCCGGCGAACGAGGCGAATCGGGTCGAAATTACGTCCCTGTTGGTCAAACTGGGGGGAACCACCCCGGAGGGCCGAGCCTTGATGGCCAGAATGGCCCGGAGTCAAAACCGGCGCCTGGCCTTGCAACCGCGAGAACTCCTGGGGCCGGATCAGGCCAGGCAAGAGGTGGAATTGCAGAAAGAGTGGTTCCGCGGCATTTTGCCGGAAACCGCCCCAAAGACCGCCGCGGCCTTCCGCGCTAACCACGGCCTCTTGGGAGAGCTGACCTTCTGGTATGAGGCCTGGAAATCGTCCAACAATACCCAGAGCCTGGCGGCGGTGGACAGCGAATTGACCCTGATCGTGGCCGGCCCCTATCAGAAGACCGGGTGGCTCCCCAACCCCTTTAACATCATGTATGAACGTGTCTCGTTTATCAATGACGTTCGCGCCAAGACCGTGATGGTGGGTCGCCTTGACGGCCCCACCCCGGCCATTGCCCGGCGTCTGGTGGACGACGCCCTGGCCACGGAACGCGTCGGCTTGACCGGCGTCTTTTATATCGATGCCCGGGGGCTCACGGGCCCGGAACATCTCGGCAACTACGTCTGGTTCGACCACCATCTGCTCCATCTCTATGACCTGGTGAACAAGTACTCCACCCTGAAGGTGGTTCTGGATAAGAAACCGGAGGTCTTTCCCCCGGGGTCCTGCCCCAACACGGCCCTCTATTGCGGGTGGTATTCTTTGGGCACCTATGTGCCCGCCTTCAGGTGGAACAGAGGCTCCGTGGGTTACCACGTGGCCAGCTACGAAGCCAGCACCTTGAAGAAGCCCGACAGCAACGTCTGGTGCAAGCGCATGCTCGAGGAAGGGGTGGCCGCCACCATGGGGCCCGTCACCGAACCATTACTGATGTCTTTTCCCCTCCCGGACCAGTTCTTTCCCCTCCTGATGACCGGCCAACTGACCCTCCTGGAGGTTTACTTCCGCTCCGTCCCCGAACTGTCCTGGATGCAGATCCTCATCGGCGATCCCCTGTACCGGCCCTTCAAGGATCATCCGGCCATTCGGCTCGACCGCATCCGGGAAACTCCGCCCCCGCCGAAGTGGAAAAAAAGCTTGGGGCCTAATACTCAATGAGCCCGATGATAAGGAGAGCAGTCCTGGATGAAGGTTGGCGTGGACCCTCGGTCTGCATTGCCAAGGCTGGTGCCATGGGGTAAAATAGCCCCATGGTTCAGTGGTGTCGTTTCTGGGGGCCCTGCTTCATGGAGTGCCCGGGGTTGGCCGGGCTCCGTCCGGCTCCCGTAGCTGCCCGGCGGCAGGGGGGCTTCCCGTGACCACCATGTCCTTTCTGGAGCACCTGGAGGAGCTGCGCCGTCGGCTCATTATCTGCGTGGTCACCGCCCTCATCTGCATGGCCATCGCCTGGCCCCTAGTCCCCACGGTACAGGAATACATCACCAGGCCCTTGCAGGAGCCGTCCGTCACCCAAAAGTGGTCTTACCTCCTGGAAACCTGGGCCGTGCAAAAATACCCCGACCTGGCCCATAAGGTGGGGCTTCACCCCGAGCCTCCCCAAGTCAACCCCCATCGATTGAACTACATGGCGCCTCTCGAGCCGTTTTTCGTCCAGATGAAGATCGCCCTGATTGCGGGCCTGGCCCTGGCCTTTCCCGTCATCCTCTATCAGTTGTGGCTCTTTTTGGCGCCGGCCTTGTACCCCAAGGAGCGGAAGATCGTTTACTATTTCCTGCCCGTCGGCACGGTCGCCTTTATCCTGGGGGATCTCTTTTTCCTCAAGCTGGTGTGGCCCCTGATCATCTCCTTTTCTCTGCGCTATGAGAGCGAATTCCTGTTTTCCATGCTCAACCTGACCCAGTTTGTCAATTTCTGCCTGCGTCTGCTGCTGCTGTTCGGGGTGATCTTCGAATTGCCCTTGATTCTTTTGGTTCTGGCCCGGGTCGGGATCGTGCGGGTCGAGTCCTTGCGCCGCCAGCGCCGGGTGGCCATCCTGCTCAGCGCGGTGGTGGCGGCCTTCCACGCCGACTTGCTCACCATGGGGGCCATCGCCATTCCCCTATACGCCATGTATGAACTCTCTATCCTCACCGTCTGGATGTTCGGCGGCGCCCATGGCCGGGAGGAGGATCTGGAACCGGCCTCCATGCCGGCGGAAACCGGGGTAAAGCCGCCATCCGAACCTTAATCCGGCGCGATCGGGTCGCTACACCCCGAGGGCGAGAGGCTCCCCTGCCTGCGTCTTCGACGCCGGGAGATGCTGGTCTCGACCTGCCCGGCCTCATCTGATTGCAGACGGGGATGCCAATTAGATTGACATATTTGTGGCCTGATTTATATATTCACTATTTCCCGACGATAAAAGGTTATTGATGAACACCGACATGGAAAGACCGGGCTCCCACCAGCCGGGCCCTCCTGAGAGCGACAAGCCCGCCTCCACGCTGGGACGGGTCCTTAGCCGCCTGGCCGGCTGGCTGGGAGGGCAGGAATTCCATTACGCCGGCTACCTGCCCAGCCGCCCCGGGTTCTTGTTACGCTATACCCTGGACCCGTTCTTCAAACGGGTGACGGTGAAGCCGCGCTATCTGGAGCGGCTCCGGGAGCTGGCCGACCGGGGCGCCGTGGTCTATGCCTTAAAATACCGCAGTCATCTGGATTTCCTCTTTTTTAACCGCCGCTATCAGAGGCTGGGGGTGACCGCCCCGGAGGTGGCCTTTGACCTGAACCTGTGGATGTGGCAGCCCTTGTCTCACCTGGTGCAGATCATCTCCGCCGCGGTCAATTATTTCACCCGCCGTCGGTCCTGGCCCAATCCTTTCCAGGATGGTTATTTCTCCGACACTATCCGGGAAAAGCGTGGCTCTCTTCTCTTCCTGGTGGACCAGGTGGGGTTCCGGCAGCGCTTCCTTAAACCCCGGCAAGACCCCATCCGCCATCTCCTGGAGATCCAGGAGACCGTGGATTTTCCCATTTTCCTGGTGCCCCAGATGATCATGTATGAAAAGGCCCCCTTCCGGGAAAACAAGGGGCTGTGGCAGCTCTTTTTCGGCGATAGCGAAAATCCCGGCAGGTTGCGGAAACTGGGCCTGTGCCTCCTCAAAGCCAAGAGCGCAGTGGTGGAGGTGACGGAACCGATGAATCTTCAGGAGGCCTTGGCCGCGGCCTCCCCGGACGTCCGCCTCCGGGATCTGGCCCAGAAAATCCGGCGGGAGCTGATCCGGCGCCTCGACGTCCAGCGGCGCATCATTACCGGCCCGGTGATAAAGTCCAGGGAAGAAGTCATGGAACTCACCCTCACCGATCCGGTGCTGACCAGCTCTATGGAGCATCTGGCGGAAACCGAAAAAAAGAAGCTGGCCAGGATCAAAAAGTCGGCCCAGGATTATTTTTGGGAGATGTCCGCCGATCCCCACTTTTTCTTTATCAATTCCATGCTGCGGGTGGTGGATTGGCTGTCCAAACATCTGTTTGACGGCATAGTCTTTGATGCCAAGGGATTTGAAAAGGCCCGGGAGGCCAGCCAACGGGGACCCCTGATCTTCGTGCCCTGCCATAAGAGCCATTTGGATTATCTCATCCTCAACAACCTGATCTATAAGCATCACATGCAACCCCCCCGCATCGCCGCGGGCAAGAACCTCTCCTTCTGGCCCCTGGGCCCGATTTTCCGGGGCTCCGGAGCCTTTTTCATCCGACGCCGGTTCCTCGGCGGTAAACTGTATGCCGAGGTCCTGTACACCTATATCAAAACCATGCTCAAGACCGGCTATAACCTGGAGTTCTTCATCGAGGGCGGCCGCAGCCGCACCGGCAAACTGGTGCTCCCCAAGCTGGGACTCCTCAATATGATCCTCAGGGCCTACGACGAAGGGGCCGCTCCCGATATCCTCTTTGTTCCCACCTTTATCGGCTACGACCAGGTTCCGGAGGAGAAAGCCTATCTCAAGGAACTGGAGGGCGGCAAGAAGGAGGCGGAATCAGTGGGCCAGCTGGTCAGGGCCAGAAAATTCTTGCAGGGGCGCTACGGCCGGGCCTATATCCAGTTCAGCGACCCCATTTCTCTGAAAGCTTATCTGGCCCAGTTGCCCCAGGCCGAACCCGGCGATCTTCAGACTCGTCAGCACAGCCAGGAGCTGGCCTCCCGCATCATCCAGGCCATTAATCAGATTTCCGTGGTCACCCCCTTCTCCCTGGTCTGCTCCGCCCTGCTGACCTATCCCCGCAAGGGCGTTTACCGCCGGGAGTTGTTGCAAATCATCCAGGTGCTCTCCGATTATCTGGAGCACCAGGGGGTGCCCGAAACCGATTCTCTGGAAGACCTGAACCAGGCCGTGGAGGAGACCCTGGCCCTCTGCGAGTCCCGTAAGCTTATCACCCCCATCGAAAAGGAAGAAGGCCTCACCGATGAACTGGGCCTGGGCGGCTACAGCATCGATGAGACCAAGCGCCCCCTGCTGGAATATTACAAGAACAATATCCTGCACTTTTTCCTGCCCGCGGCCATGGTCTCCCTGGCCATTCTGGCGGGGCAGGGCTTTGAATTCAAGCGCGAGCAAATCCTCGAGGATTACGGCTTCCTCCAGGATTTTTTCCGGAACGAGTTCATCTTCAGCGACGCCGACCCGGAGAGCCAGGTTAACCAAACCCTGGATTACTTTGCCTCCCGGGGCGTGGTGATCACCCTCGACCCCCAGGAGGCCTCCTATACCCTGTCGGCTTCCGGCCTCAAGGAGCTGGCCTATTTCGCCAACCTGCTGTTCAACTGCCTCGAGAGCTACTGGATCGTGTTCCGCTCCATCAAGTACCTCCAGAAAAAGCCCCGGAGCGAAAAAGAATTCCTCAAACGCATCCAGTCCATCGGCGCCAAACTCCACAAAATGGGAGAAGTGGAGCGGACCGAAGCCCTGTCGGAGGCTACCTTCCAAAACGCCCTGAAGATCTTCGGAGAAAAGGGCATCGTCTTGAAAAAAGCCCCGGAAGGTAAGGGCGCCACCACCTTCAGCCGCCCCACCGACGAAGACACCAAAGACTACTACGGCCGCCAACTGGCCCGGTTCCTGAGAAGATAGTGGCCAGTGATCAGTGGTCAGTACCAATAAATCAACTGACCACTAACAACTGGCAACTATCTTTTCACCGCCTCCCAGGCCAGGGCCGCGGCTTCCTGCGGGGTGGTGGTCCGGCGCAGCCCCGGCAGGTCCCAGGTGACCTCCAGCGCGATCACCGGTTTGCCCAGTTTCAAGGCGATGGCCGCCTCGGAAACGGTGCCGTAGCCCCCGTCCACCGCGATGAGGGCGTCGGCGCTGTGGGCGATGAGCATGTTGCGGGCGTGTCCCAGGTTGGTGGCGATGGTATAGGTGAGGTAGGGGTTGGCCCGGCGGCGGTCCCCGTCGGGGAGGATCCCCAGGCTGACGCCCCCGGCCTCCTGGGCCCCCTGGGCTGCCGCAACCATGACCCCGCCCAGGCCGCCGCACAGGAGCACCGCGCCCCGCCGGGCCACTTCCCGGCCCACTTCCCGGGCCTGGGCCGCCGTCTCCGGGCTGATCTCACTGCCCCCGATTACCGCGATATACACCGGTGATGCCATGTTTCCCCCTTTATGCCGGCGTGATCAACCAGACGTCCCCATAAACTTTTTGCATTTGCCGGCCGATATGGCTACATTATAAGCAAGCGTGCGCTTATCCGATGGCGAAAGTCAACCGGGTTTCCAGCTTTTCCTCAATCACGGGGCAGCCATGCTCCCAACGTCCAGAACACTGATCCTCTCTTTGGTCCTGGGGCTCACCCTGCTGGTGGCGGCGTGCGCCACTGCGCCCTTTACCGGACGCCGCCAACTGCTCCTGACCTCCGAAGGCACCGAGACCAGGATGGGCTACCAGGCCTTCCAGCAGGTCAAGCACCAATACAAGATCTCCCGGGACCCGGAGCTCAACGCCGAAGTGATCAGGGTGGGGCAGCGCATCGCCACCGCGGCCCACCGTCCCGATTACCGCTGGGAATTCGTGGTCTTTGACGACAAGGAGGCCAACGCCTTTTGTCTCCCCGGGGGCAAGGTGGGCATCTTCACCGGCATGCTGAAGTATACCAGGAACGAGGCCGGCCTGGCCACGGTGATCTCCCACGAAGTGGCCCACGCCCTGGCCCGCCATTCAGGGGAGCGCCTGAGCCAATCCATGCTGGCCCAGGCCGGGGGCATCGGCCTGGGGGCGGCCCTGGGCGGGGTGAGCCCGGTGGCCGGCCAGGCCGCCATGCAGGGCTACAGCCTGGGCACCCAACTGGGCATCCTCCTGCCCTACAACCGCACCCAGGAGTACGAGGCCGACCACATCGGCCTCATCCTCATGGCCAAGGCGGGGTATGACCCGGAACAGGCCCTGGAATTCTGGCAGCGCATGATGGTCAAGGACAAGAACGCCAAGCTGCCCCAGTTCATGTCCACCCACCCCAACGACGCCAACCGCCTCCGGGAACTCCAGGCCTTCCTGCCCGAGGCCCGGAAATACTACGTTCCCGTCCGGGAGGCGCAGGAACCGCGCCCGCGCCGGCAAGCCCCGGAGCCCCGCAGCCCCGCGCCCCCCGCCATCCCGTCGGCCCCGCCCGCCGGCCACTGGATTACGTCCTCCCGATAAGCTTCGCCTGCGTCAGACATCAAAGCGCTTTGCCTGGGCATTGTCTATCTTTTGTAGGGGCCGACCTGCGTGTCGGCCCATGCTCAGGGCGGACACATCTAGCGTTTGCCATAATTTTATGCGGATTGCTTATTTTTAAGTCCCCCTTTTTCAAAGGGGGACTTTAGAAACAATTCCTTATAGTTCCCCCCTTTTCTCAAGGGGAGTTAGGGCAGGCGTTTCCGGCAGAGATTTTGCATGGGAGGTGGGAGCTTGGAAATGAAAAATGCAGCCACAGGCTGAAGCTTGGTAGCATCAAAAACCCCCTCTCCCCTGCGAGGGGAGAGGGTTGGG
>JBAVUP010000112.1:0-22300 GCA_049696835.1 Desulfobaccales bacterium | reverse complement strand
CTTCTGGGCGGGAGTCAAAAGTTTTTTTTAAGGATCTCGTTCAAGGTCTGGATGATGAGTTCCTTGTCCGCCACCAGCCTTTTTAACTGCCGGTTCTCATCCTCCAGGACCTTGAGGCGCTTGGCCTCCGATTTGCCCAAACCCTTGTACTTGGCCCGCCAGCGGTACAGCGTCGCCTCTTTAATGCCGTACTTGCGGGCCGTACCGGCAATGCTGGAGGTGGGCAACTCCGACTCCGCAATGATCCGGATGATCTCTTCCACTGTAAACCGAGACTGCCGCATGAAGGTCTCTCCTGCTCTCGAGGCCTCTCATTATAACAGTCTCATTTTTGGGGAGCACCTCAGTCCTTCTCCCCCTTTTTAGGCACATGAGTGAAGGAACCTGCCTCCCCTCCTCCGGCGTCGGTCGTGTCCGGACGCTGAGAATAAGCCGCAACGGGCCGGGGCGCGCCTGCTTACGGCGCGTTACAATAACGGTTCGATCAATTTCAAAAAGGTGGCTTTATTCCGGGTGCCTTCGATCCTCTGGGCGATGTTGCCCTGTTTGTCGATGATAACCGTGGTGGGCACGACCGCGATGCTGCCATAGGCATCACTGACCTTGTCGTTGCCGATGAGCACCGGATATTGCAGACCCAGTTGTTTCACCAGGAAACGAATTTGGGTGGGGTCGGAACTCAGGGCGATACCCAGGGTTTGCAAGCCCTTGCCCTTGAGCTGGGTATAGATTTTGCTCAGGTCCGGCATTTCATCCCGGCACGGACCGCAAAAGAAGGTAAAAAAGTTGAGAACCACCACCTTGCCCCTGAACTGGCTGAGGGTGTAATCCTTGCCCGTGAGCACGTCTTTCAGGGTAAAGTCCGGGGCGGCGGCTCCCCAGCTTGAAGACGCCATGGTCAGGACGCAGACGATCACCAACAGCATCCGAGCGACTGCCCGGGAAATTTGACATGACTTTTGAGCCACTATTATTCTCCTTACTCTGGGGATCAGGTGCCTCTTTGCTTGGCCAACTATATCAAAAAGGCCCCCGGCCTGCAATTTTTTCCCGGCGGGAGGGGCCCTGGGGAGGGGGACCCAGCCAGGCGGGGAGTTGGCCCCGGGGCCGGGGGCTGTGGGGCAAAGACACCACCAGGGGGGAGATGGCCTGCTGTCTAAACCAGTTTTCCAGATCCCGGAGATTGACGGGAGCTTTGAGAACCAGGAGGGCCTTACCGGGTTCGGCAATCCAGTGCAGAGGTTCCGGCGGGGTCAGGTCGGCGGCGGCCGGCGGGCAGACGGCCAGGGTCGCACCGTGGTAGAGGTAACCCCAGAAACTGCCGGACGGGGCCGCCGCAAGCAATTCCTGCCAGTGCTCCGGCCGGTGTCCCGGGGGGAGACAGTTCCGGTTCACTTTGCATTCTCGGGCGGCTTGCAGGGACCAGGAATTGCGCAGCCCCAGGGTTTGATCGCCGTAGATGCGGCCGCCGGCCGCGGCCGCTAAAGCCACCGCCCCCCAGTCCCCGGCCACAAAGCGGTTATAGCCCCCCTGACCAAGGGTCTCGAGGGCTTTCTGGTAGAAGGCCAGGGCCGACTCCGGGATGGCGGGGGGGAGGCGCCAGATGAGCCGCCGGGGCCCCCAGCGGCGATGCTCCTGCAAAAAGGCGGTGTAGTTATCCGGCGTCAAGGCCAGCAACAGCGGCTCCCGCCACTCCCGGGCCAGGACGGCGGCCTCGGGGTAATCCCGGGCCTCCAGCCAGAGGCGATGGCGCCCGGATGACCCGGGCCGGGCCGGACCCCGGTGGGACGGGGCGGGGGGGTGCCTCAGAGGGCCGGGGGAGGTTTCCGGGGGCGACAGCCGGAGCGTGTCCCCCAAGGCCTCCAACACCCGGCGGGCCGCGGCCAGGACCCGGGGCCGCTCCATGGGGGCGGCCGCGGCCACGGTTTGATAGAGCCCGATCACCTGGGCCAGGGAAGAGGGGGGAAAGAGTTCGCCGGTTATCTGGACCGCTTCCACGTCCAACTGGCAGAGGCCGGAAAAGGTCTCCAGGGAGGCCATCAGGGTCTCGGGGGTGACGGCGGGCCGGGCCAGGCAGCAGGCGGCGCAGTTGATCCCCAGGTACTCTTCCAGCAGGCATAGACCTGGATAGCCCTGACAGGGGCCCGCCAGGGTAACGGCCAGGGGCATGGTGGTCTGCCGCCTGATCAGGGCCAGATCCTTGAGGCTGATGGGTTCGGCCACCACCACCCGGGTGAATCCCAGGGACGCGGCCAGCCGCACCCCCGGAGAGTTATGGATCCCCAGGTTGCCGGCGGCCTGGAGGGCGAGGCGGGGATAACGCCGCCGCGCCTGGCGAGCGAGGCCCAAGTCCCGGAGCTGCACGCCATCGGGATCGAGGCCGGCCACGGCCTCGAGAAGGTCCGCCGCGCCGGGAAGTTCGGGTTCCCGCACCAGCCAATCCCAGGTGAGAAAGAACTTGACCCCCCGGCGCCGGGCCGCAGCCCGCCATGCCTGGAGTTCGTGCCAGGCCCGGGAGTCCGGAGCCCGGGGCAGAGAGGCGGCCACACCTCCCACTGCCTGGTCCAGGGCGGTGGCCAGGGTCTCCTGGTCCTGAATATGCACCACCAATTCCATGGGGTTGACTCTCTTGCCTCAGCGGCGGCCGCCAGCCTGGCGGCCGATGATTTTCATGGGATTTATGGTCGCGGCGCAATTTATTGCGCCCTCAAGGGCGTGATAAATCACGCCTCTACGGTTTTTTTCAGAGGTCTCTTATAAGATACAGCCGGATAGCGGTTGGGGCCACAGACCGCATCCTCCCACCAGACTAAGGGGAAAAGAGAAATCTGGAAACAGAAAACGTCTTACCTTGACATCCAGCGGTGGATTTCCATATTGTTACTCATCACCGAAAGGAGACGTCATGCAAGTCCTGGGTATTTTCGGCAGTCCCCGGCGGCAAGGGAACTCCGACCTGCTCATGAAGGCCTTTCTCCAGGGGGCGGCCACAGCCGGAGCCCTGGTCGAAGAGGTATTTTTGCGGGAGGTCAAGATTTCCCCCTGCCTGGAAATATATCATTGTTTTAAGGACGGCACCTGTCCTATTAAAGATGACATGCGGGGGCTGTATGATAAGCTGCTGGAGGCCGACGTGGTGGCCCTGGCGTCGCCGGTGTTTTTTTACGGCCTCTCGGCCCAGGCCAAGGCCATGATCGACCGGACGCAGGCCCTGTGGGCCCGGCGCTACGTGATGAAACAAGATTTTCCCGGGGGCCGCCGCCAGGGAGTCCTGCTGTGCACCGGGGCCACCAAGGGCAAGCTCCTGTTCGTGGGGTGCCGTCTCACGGCCAAATATTTTTTTGACGCCATCAATGTCAGGTATGCCGCGGAAATCCTGGTAAGAGGGGTGGATGAGAAGGGCGCCATCAACGACCGCCGGGAAGTCCTGGAGCAGGCCCGGGACCTGGGCCGCCGGCTGGCCTTGGGAGAGATACTGGACCCCATCAAGATGGACCCCTTGGCGGTTTAGAAAGACAGGTTTTAGGTGTCAGGGGTCAGGGGTAGGGAAGAGGAGGGGCACGTAGTTCTCGGAGCGAAAAAGCAATTACCTTCCCCCTCACCCTGACCCTCTCCCCCATTGGGGGAGAGGGAATGAATAAGGAATTCTTTTAATGCTACCATTTAGAAATATTGGTATTTAGGTTTTACCTAAAATCTAAAACCCGAAACCTAAAACCTGAAACCTGCATTAAGGAGGTCTTATGGCACTGGCAGTGGGTATGACCCATGAGATGCGACTGAAGACCGGGCCGGAGCATTCCGCCCAGAAATTCTTTCCCAAAGTTCCCGATGTCTTCGGCACCCCTTTCCTGGGGGGCCTGTTCGAGGGGGTGAGCGCCGAGCTGATGGCGCCTCACCTGGGGGCAGGAGAGACCTCAGTGGGGATCTCCATGAACCTGAAGCATACCGCCCCCACCCCCCTGGGCATGGCAGTGCGGGCGGTCACGGAGGTCACCCAGGTGGAGGGCCGCAAGATTACCTTCAAGCTGGAGGCGTTTGACGAAAAAGAAAAAATTGGCGAGGCCGTGCACGAACGTTTTATAATCAATGAGGAGAAGTTCAATCAGCGGGTGGAGGCCAAGAAAAGCTGAGTACGGCGCAGCCCTCTCTGGATTTTCCCTACGACTTGGTAACCCTGGGGCAGTTCGAGGCCGGCAGCGGTTGGGAGGCCCAAATCCGCCAGTACGTCCGCAAGAAGTACCGTCAGGACCTGGCGGGGTTGGCCGGCATTGACCCGGCGGCCCTGGCCGGGCTCTTCCGGGGGGAACTGTTGCCGGGCCGCCCCTACGCCACGATCCGGTGGGTGTTGCGGATGGCGCCCTTCCGACCCCTGGAACTCTACCTGCTCTTCGACCAGGACCCGGAGTTCGGCACGGACCTCAGGGTCTTTTATGCCCGGAAAAGCCTGGCGGTGCCCACGGAGGACGCCTACGTGTTTGCCTGGGACTATGTGGCCCTGCTGGCCCGCTATGGCCGGGGGGCGTTTTCGCTTACGAATGCCGGTCCCGGGCCGAAGTGGCTGCCCTTCGGCGATTTTGCGCCGGAGGGGGCGGGCCCGATGCAGGACGTCTCCCTGGGCGCCCGGGAGGAGATCCTGGAAAAGGTGGACCCCGGGGTAGTGGAGGTGGCGGTCCGCCGGATGGATTGCGGGAGTTTCGCCCGGCGGCCCGGCTTTTGGGAGGTGACGTGGCCCGTGTTGGGGGACCTGGCCTTCCGGTTCAGATACGGCCCGGCGGGGCCGGAGATGGCCTTTGACAGCCATGGAGCCCGGAAGTACGGCCCGGAATTCCTCATGAGCTTCGCCTGGCTGTACATCAATGGGCTCTTGCGGGAGTGCCGCCAGGTGGACGAGACGCTGCCGCAATTGTCCCGGTATTTTTAATCGGATGAAATGTATCTTCTGCCATAACGCCAGTATCCGCATACGGCCCACGTGAACCGGAGTGGAAATCGGCTGCCCGGGTTGCGGCCGCGTCTATTCGGCGGAAGAAATCAGGGAACTGGTCAGGCAGCGCCGCGGGCCGAAGAGAAGTAGTCAGGGATTTTTAGAGGGTTTAAGTAAGAGGAAGTATTGACGCCGTTTCTGAAACTTGAAGATTTTCTTGCACCTGCCCCCCTCCCTGCCATTATTGCGGTGCTCATGCCACTTGGATTAAAGTTTTTGGGGAGCCGACTGGTGCGCAAGCTTCATGTCGAGCCTCCCCGGGGTATCCAAGAGGCGGCTGGATTTATTCTCGTTGCCGCCATCCTGGCGGCCACGGCGCATTTCTTGGCTGTGATCGGAGCGGCAAATCTCTGGCTCCTCAGAATAATGGCCTGGTCTCTTCTCGCCTTCGGGATCGTGGAATTATCCAACTACAACCGTGAACGGTTACTCCGGGTCTACCAGCGCCTGAAGGAGGTGTTCCAAGCACAGTCATTCTGGGGAAAGGCAGCAATATCACTCTTGATATTTACCGGGGTATGCCTATTTTTGTCGGCCTTGGGGCCTCCTACCGATGACGATTCGCTGGCTTACCATTTGGGTGTCCCCCTGGATATACTTCGCCATCATGGTATCTATGCGCGCCCGGATTGGCTCGTTATGCGGCTGACGGGGTTGGGTGAATCCTTGAATATGCTCGGACTCGCCGGCGGCACGGATGTCTTGGGAGCGGCATTACAATATGCGGGTATTATAGCGATCTTGGTGGCAATAAATTCGCTGGCCAAGACTCATCTCGACAGCATTTTATTATTCGTTTGCATTATTGGCTGTCCGGTTGTGGGATTTCTCGTACAGACTCAAAAACCGCAGATGTTGCCGGTTGCGGCTACTGCCATTGCGATAATCTTAATTGCCCAGAATTTCAGGTCAATTGACCCAACTACCCTGATTCTTGCCCTGGGTTCGATCTTCTTTGCCATTTCGGTCAAATATAATTTCATGCTAACTGGCGGTATTATATGGATATTAGGGATGATGGCGGCCTACCGCGCCCGACTTCTCGCCAAGGCCATTGGCATTTCCCTGCTCTTTTATCTGATCCTGGTCTTTCCGGTGCATTTGCAGCATCTTCTGGATTATGGTGACCCTATTTCCCCCTTCCTGGAGAGATTTAAATCGCCTGGCGATCCTGTAGTGTTAAAGTTTGCTTCAGCTCTGCGACATTGGTCCCCCAAAAGCCAATTACCCTTTCCTTTGAATATTTTCATCCCTACCTATATAGGCAGTTTTACCGAGGTTCTCGGTTTAGGAGTATTATTATTTTTTGTAGACTTAAGAGAAGCCAGGGAACACCTGGTCCCGAGAATCTTTTTAATCTGCACGGTCATTGCGATCATCTGCACCCTGGCTTTGAGCCAGCTGACGGGGAGATTTTTCTTTGAAATATACCTCTGGATTATTGCCGCGGCTGCGGCAGCTGCATGGCGCCCGTTAAAAACCGGATTATTTAAGCTTATGGTGTGTCAATTAGCTTTTATGGCGGTTATGGCCGGCTTTGCTGCGGTCACCTTATTCCCCGGGGCATTGACAGCCTCTCTGCGGGATAAAGTCATGATGCGCTCGGCCTACAGCTTTGCGGAGACCAGGTGGCTCGATGCTGTCCTTCCCCAGAATGCTGTGGTGTTGACCCCAATTCGTTCCATGGCGTTGATGCCCCGGCCTTCTTTAAGCGGTGATATTTTCGGCCTTTACGACCTCCGCCAGCCCAATGAGCGGCAAAGATTTAAGAGGATCATCAGGGCAAATCATGTCAATACCCTGGTCATACCTCTTTCCCTACCTGACTACGTCAGAGATATCCTTGCCCCAGGAATTACCGGTTCCCTTGCGGGCCCCAAAGAGTTTCAAGTGGCGGTGAGAAATCCATGGAATAAAAGCAAGGGGCGCAAATTTATGGCCTATCATTTCAACCCGGAAAAGGTATCCCCGGTAAGCAAGGTATCCTCCCCATGAAGGTGTCTCATGAGTGCGCAACTGAAAGATTTAACTCGCCAGAAACAGGCAGGCCAGAATAGAAAGAAGGGCGACGATTACGACGGGTTGGGTCGGAGCAGTCAAGCGATCCCGAGATTCCAGACAACCAGCCAATAAGCCTAGAGGATGTGATCTTCTCGAACCGGGAGGCCAGGAAATGGCTATGAGTTACAGCATTGATAATCTCAAAGAAAAAATTCGGGAATTTCATCCGGAGATTGCGCGGACCGGGGTGAACCTGAGCATCGGCCGGGACGAGGCCGGTAAACGGTTTGCTCTCAAGCTCAGCAAGGCGGGAGAAGAGGTGGGGTCATATCTGGATAAAAAAGACGCCGACGAGTGCATGGCCGGCAAGAAATGCGTCAATCTGGCGGTGCAGGTGACGCAGTTGCTGGCCGAACTGGAAGACTTGATCACGCCCCGCAAGCCCGGTTGAGGGTTCCTTTGGAGATTAATACCGCTCAAATGATTGCTGTTGTAGCCGCAGGCTTTAGCCTGCGCTGTACAGGCGAGACGCCTGTGCCACCAAAAAAGTTGTCAGAAAAGGTTCGTTTGGTCGCAGATCAGTATAAGAACATATCTGGATCAGCGGGGCCTTTGACAGAAGCTCAGAAAAAAGGTACATATATGCTTGACGTGGGGTGATGCCGTTAGGCTGGCCAGACCCTGCGACCAAACGTAACGGAGACCGTCTATGGCCCGGGTTACTATTGAAGACTGCCTGGAGCAGGTGCCGACGCGCTTCGGCCTGATCCACCTGGCGGCCAAGCGGGTGCGCCAGATCTATCGCGGCGCGCCGGTGCTGGTGAAAGGCGACAACAAAGAAATCGTCATGGCCCTGCGGGAGATCGCCGCGGGCAAGATTGTGCCGACCAAACCGATAAAAGCCTTGCCGGAACCCGAAGCAGAAGAATAAACCCCGCCCCCCCTCCCGCACCGCTCAGCGTCCCGGAGTTGTAAAGCCATATTGGGGGTGAGGTCCGCGGCCCCGCCTTGGCAGCCGGAGAGGCAGTTCTGCCGTCAAGACTCGGAACCGGCAATGCCGTAAAAGCCCCCGGGCTCACCCCGGCAGGATACCCGTGCCGGCGCCGTCCCAGCAGAGGATCGGCGATTTCTCTTCATCTGTTGCGGCAGGCGTCCAGATTTCCAGGTTCCAGTCCCACACCGCGGGGAAGGGCCAGGGCGCCATGATCTCTTCTGCCACAAATTCCCGCAGTTTTCGTGCGGCCGCCTGGAGATCCTGGTGATCGGCCACCTGGGTGAGGAGGGCCGCCAGGAGATCAACAAACTGCGGCTGCCACGGCGGCCGGCCATGGTTGCCGCAGACCGTCTGCCATTCGGCGTCACTCCGGCAGCCCGGCAAGGCCAGCGACACCTTCTGGAGCGCAGTCCAATCGGGCCAGCCTTTCAAAGTGAGGAACAGGGCCCGGGACGTGCGGCCCAGGAGCAGGGGGACCGACTGGCCTTCCAGGAAGGCGGCCATCACCCGGCGCCAGAGGCGATAGCGCAGCTGGGCCAATTCAGGGTCCACCATTTCTTCGACCCCGGGGACCACCCCGGGGGAGGTCTCCTCGTCCCAGGGCTCCGGCTTGAAGATATCCTTCAGCCAGTCCTGCCCCTTATCCACCAGGAGGAGTTGGGCATCCTGGTCGGCTTGCATTTTCTCGAGTTGCCAGGCCAGGCTCCAGGGGTCCGGGGCAGGCGAAGACGGCTCCGGCGGGGGAGCCTGGCCATAGCCGCGAATGGCCTGGATCACGTCGCCTTCCTCCCCCTGGTCCCGTTGATAATCGGCAAAGGCCTGCCACTGACGCAGGTCTCCAGGCTGATAATGCTGCAACTCCCCGGGGTGAACCTCGGCTTCCGGAGGCAACGGCATCCCCTGGTAGGACAGTTGGGCCGGCCACCCCTCGGTAACTCCCACCTTTAAGTCAGGAAAGTACAGCGGCAAGGTCCAAAACTCATCCCGCCATGGCAGGATCACCGGAAAGGCGATGATGTGCCAGACCGATCCCATAAATGCCTCCCCTGGCCGTGTATGAGGACACGGCACCGTATCTTAACCTATTCATATCTCAGGAGTCCCGCGGATACAAGGGGAAGTCCGGGCCAGGCTGCGAATTTAAGGAGGGGTGGCGGGCGCCGGACCGGCCCCGGCGGACTTAGACATGGTAAGGATGGCCGGTCTTGATGGACATGGCCCGATAGAGTTGCTCGAGGAGGACAAGGCGGCTTAACTCATGGGTCATGGTCAGGGGGGACAGCGCCAGATGCTCCTGGGCGGCAGCCAGGGTGGCGAGGTCCAGACCCAGGTGGCCGCCGATGAGGAAGGCGAGGGGGCGGGAGGCCTGTTCCCGTTGGGTGAGCCAGGCGGCGAAGGCTTCCGAGGTGTATTGCCGGCCCTGGGGCATGAGGGCCACCACCCAGGCCCGGGGCGGGATGTGGGCGCGGAGCCGCTCGCCTTCCCGGGTCTTGAGGGTTTCGGGGGGGAGTCCGGCTGCTTCTTTTTCCGCCCGGACGCTGGTGAGGGTGAGGTGCAGGAAGGGTTGCAGGCGCTTCTGATAGAAGGCGAGGCCCTCTTGAATGAATTTCTCCCGGGTCTTGCCCACCATGAGGATGGTTACGGGGAGCATCGAGATCCCCGGGGGGAGGATTTAAGGTGCTTTTTCATTGTGGAGGAGAAAACGGCTCTTGCCCGAGGCGATGCGGGTGCCGTCGGCCAGACGGAGGATCTCGCCTTCAGCCAACCGGCGGCTGCCGTTTAAGGTATGGAGGACACCCCGGACCAGGATGGGTTCGCCGGGTTTGAGGGGCGCATGGAAGCGCACTTCCATGCTCAGGGTCAGACCGGGGCCGGCAAAGTGCCAGACGGCGTGGGCCATCATTTCATCCAGCAAGGTGGAGAGGATGCCGCCGTGGATGACGTCGGCCCAGCCCTGGAACTCTCGGGGCAGGGAGAGCTCGGTCTCGGCGGCCAATTGGTCTTCCAGGTAGCGCACCTTGATCCTGAACCCCCGGGGATTGTCTTTGCCGCAGACGAAGCAGTAGTTGTCGGAAGTTGGAATGGTCATGGCTTGGGTAGTTTTCGGTTTTCGGTTTCCGGTTTCTGGTCAATTCATCTTAGAAAGCTTTTATTTCTTTGGCGTCAAGCCCAGTAGGGCGACGATTTGGCCGGCCAGGTCCGCGGTTTTCTTCTCCGGGTCCTGGCTCCGGGGTGTCAGCAGCCGGGGCCGGTTTTGGTATTTCGGCTTCGGGGTCACTTCGAATTCCGGCGGGAAGGTGTCTTCGAAGTACATCTGCTGAAAGCCGATGAATTTCAGGTGGTGGGCGGTGGCGTCCAGCACCGCGGTGTCGTCCTGCCCCACCACGCCCTCTTTTAACGCCACCCGGAAGCCCGCCAGGGATTCGCCCCCCTGGGTGCAGGCGATATGGCCGTGACGGTTGGCGAGCAGCATGGAGTCCATGATTTCCTATTCGCTGACCTGGACCACGGCCACGCTGCCGGCCCCGGCGCGGCGGTGGTACTCCGCAACCAACCGGATGACCCGGGGCATGGACACGGGGTTGCCGATCATGGCGGCCTGGGCCACGGAGGCTTGCACCGTCACCGGCACGAAGACGCGTTTGGTCTGATCGGGCTCCAGGTAGTAGCGGAACACCGGGTCGGCGTGGCGGGACTGGACGCCGATGACCCGGGGCAGGGTGTCGATGATGTGCAGGTCATGGAGGCGCAGGAACCCCTGCATGATGGCGGTGATGTTGCCGGCGTTGCCGATGGGCACCACCACGGCTTTGTTGGTCAGGTCGTAATCAAACCACTGCGCAATTTCATACGCATAGGACTCCTGGCCCCGGATGCGCCAGGGGTTCTTGGAGTTCAACAGGGCCACCTGGTAGTTGTCGGCCAGGGCCTCCACCACCTGCATGCAGTCGTCGAAGACGCCGGGGATCTCCAGGACCTGGGCGCCGCTGCCCAGGGGTTGGGCCAGTTGCTGGGGGGTGACCTTGCCTTGGGGCAGGATCACCGCGGAGGCCACCTTCTCGCCCAGATAGGAGGCGTAAAGCGCCGCGGCGGCGGAGGTGTCGCCGGTGGAGGCGCAGATGGCCAGCATGCGGCCGGCGCCGGGCCGGCGCACCAGGAAATTGAGATAGCTCAAGGCCGCGGCCATGCCCCGGTCCTTGAAGGAGGCGCTGGGGTTCTGGCCGTCGTTCTTGAAATAAAAGGAGGCCCCCACTTCGGCCCGGAGGTCGTCATTGGCGGCCACCTGGGGGGTGTGGCCTTCGCCCAGGTAGATGATGTCAGTGAGCGGGATCACCGGCGCAATGAGTTCGTAGAAGAGAAAGATGCCTTTGAGGGCCGGGAGGTTGAGCATCTTGCGGTAGTCGAACAGCCGCCGCCAGAAGGCCCCGGGGTGCTCCGCCAGAAGGGCTTCGTTTTTATCCACCAACAGAAAGAGGCCCCGGCAGTGGGGGCAGGTATAGAGGAGCTGGGTAATATCGAATTCAGCGCCGCATTCCAGACAGCGGTAGACCAGGTCCCCGGTGGGAGAGGGGATGAGGTGGGGGCGGATGTCATCGGGGAAGTACTCGGGTTTCAAGGGGCCTCCGGGGAGATAGTCATGTTCATGGTACGCAGGGCGCACCCTACACACAGGCGGGACGCCCGTGCTACCGGATCAAGTAGTCAGGTGATATTTTTTTAGTTTATATTGTAGCAGGCTCTTGGTGATGCCCAGTAATTCCGCGGCCCGGACCTGAATCTGGCCGCTTTTTTCCAGGGCCCGCCGGATCATCTGCTCTTCAATGGCTTCCAGGGCTTCGGGCAGCGGGGTGGCCAGCGGGATGAAGCGGTCGATGTCGAGCCTGGCTTCGGGGGCGGCGGGGGCGAGCTCCGCGGGCAGGTCCTGGGGGGAGATGACGTTATTGCTGCACAGGATGACGGCCCGCTCCATGACGTTTTCCAGCTCCCGCACATTGCCCGGCCAGGAGTACTGGACCAGCACTTTCAGGGCTTCCGGGGTGACGCGGGTCTTGCCCCGGAGGTTTTCCCGGACATACTTGTTGATGAAATGGGCCGCCAGCAGGGGGATATCTTCCTGGCGCTGGCGCAGGGGCGGCAGGTGAAGACGGACCACGTTGAGGCGATAGAACAGGTCCTCCCGGAAACGCCCGGCCTCGACCTCCTCTTTCAGATCCCGGTTGGAAGCCGCCACCACCCGGACATCCACCTGAATGGTGCGGTTGCCCCCCACGCGCTCGAATTCCATTTCCTGGAGGACCCGGAGGAGCTTGACCTGGAGGGCCTGGGACATTTCCGCCACTTCATCCATAAACAGGGTGCCGCCGTCGGCCAGCTCGAAGCGGCCCTTGCGCATGGCCACGGCGCTGGTGAAGGCGCCCCGTTCATGGCCGAAGAGTTCACTCTCGAGCAAGGTTTCGGTCAAGGCGGCGCAGTTGACGGAGATGAAGCTTTTGGCGGCCCGGGCACTGCACTGGTGGATGGCCCGGGCGATGAGTTCCTTGCCGGTGCCGCTCTCGCCGGTAATTAAGATGGTGGCCCGGGATTGGGCCACGCGCTTGACCAGGGCCAGGATTTCCCGCATGACCCGGGATTCCCCCACGATGTTGGGGAAGCCGTATTTTTTGTCCAATTCCTCGTGGAGGAGGCGGTTTTTGAGGATGAGATGGCGGTGTTCCAAGGCCTTGGCGATAGTGACCAGAATCTCTTCGTTTTTAAAGGGCTTGAGGATGTAGTCGAAGGCCCCTTTCTTCATGGCGGTGACGGCTTTTTCGACGGTGCCGTACGCGGTCATGATGATTACCGGCAGATCCGGATAGAGGCGATGCAGCTCTTCCAAGAGCTCGATGCCGCTCATCTTGGGCATCTTCATGTCGGTGAGGACGAGGTCCAGATCGGAGGCGCCAGCAATCTTCAGGGCCTCGGGGGCGCTGGGGGCAGTGAGAACCTCATAGCCGGCCTCCCCCAGGAGGGCTTCCATGACGGTGAGGTAGTTGCTTTCATCATCAACGACTAGGATGGTATCCATCAGTCAGGACTCGCTTTTCTTCATCAGAACGGGAAGGCGTCGGGGAATTCTCAGCCGGCCTTCTGCACCGCCAGTTCCGGAAGCGTCACGGCAATCGTGGTGCCTACCCCGGCAGTGCTGCTGATCTGCAAACTTCCCTGATGGGCCTCGATGATGCTCTTGACAATGGGCAGGCCCAGGCCGCTCCCTTTTTCTTTGGTGGTAAAAAAGGGATTAAAGATCTTTTTCAAGGTTTCGGGATCAATGCCTTCGCCGTCATCATGGAACCGAATTTCCCCGCCCTGGCCGTGGGGGCCGGGCCTGGTGGACACGATGAGGTGGCCACCCTGGGACATGGCCTGGACGGCGTTCAAGAGGATATTCAAAAAGGCCTGATGCAAGAGGTCCTGATCCACCACCAGGGCCCGGCCATTCAGCTGATAATCCCGGGAAATGGTGATCCCCAGGCGGTCGATTTCGGGCTGCATGAGTTCGAGGCTCCGGTCCAAGGCCGCCTCCAGATCGCAGGGGCGCAGGTTGGGGATGCGGGGTCGGGCAAAATCCAAAAACTCCGTAACTTTTTCGTTGAGGCGGTTGGATTCCTCCACGATGATCTGAGCCAGACGGTTACTGGGTTCATAACGGGCCAGCCGTTCCCGGAGGAGCTCGGCGGTGGAGCTGATGATCCCCAAGGGATTGCGGACTTCGTGGGCCACCCCCGCGGTCATCTCCCCCAGGGCCGCCAGCCGCTCGGACTGGTGGAGCTGGGCTTCAAGTTGACGCTGCGTCTCCTGCCGGCGCTCCAAGATGATGCCGGCTTGCCTGACGATTTGCCGCAACACGATAAACAGCAGGCCCATGATCACCACCAGGGTGACCATGATAATCAGCCGGAAATTGGCGATTTCCGCCAGGTCGCCGGAGATATTCTGGGTAATTTCAATGACGCCCACCACCGGGCCGGCCTGGGGGAGGAGCTTCTCCTCCAGACGGAAGGGGATGTAAGCCCTGAGATACTGGTGTTTATAACTGCGGGGCCAGAAGATGCTCCAAAAGGTGCTGTAACCGGGCAATTCGAAGTAGTTTTCTCCGGCCAGGGCCTTGCGCACGCCGACCACATCAGTGCATCTTTTTCCCAGGGGCAGGTGGGCGGTACTATAAGAAAAGACCCCCTCCTGATCGTACTGGTTCAACTGCTCCACGTGGAAGCCGTGGATGGTGTTGCGAACCACCAGGTCCAGGCGCTTGGACTGCTCGGGGTCCGACAGGGTGATGCGGCCGCCCTTCTCAAAGGCCGTGGGCAGGACGAATTGCTGATAAATCTGATGGTTCAGGTTGGAGGCCAACAGAATGAGGTAGTCTTCATTCTTCTTCAGGGCCATCTGCTGGGCCCGCAAGGTCAGGAGCACCGTCAGGATGCCGGTGACCACCAAAATGACAACAAACCCGGGCAAGGAGAAAAATTTTACTAACCCAAAGGGGTCCAGATCTTGCCGCGAACGCCGCCAGGAGGTGGTAAGTTTCAGGGGCTTCATGGCTCAGGCAATCCGGTATTTCTCCAAAGTCGGAGGGGCCTCGGCGAATTCCCGATAATAGTCTTCGAAGCCGCGCCGGCCCATCAGGCCGTACGTGGTCTGTTTGCCTCCTTCGACCCCGGGCTGGTCAAAGGCGTTAACTTCGAAGAGGAAGGCGGCGGCGACGGTGGCGACTTCCAGGAGGTAGATTAATTGCCCGATGGTAAAGGGATTGATCTCCGGCAGGTGCAAGGTCAGGCTGGGCCGGCCGGCCTTCATGAGATTGAAGCTGGTGGCCTGCCGCTCCACCCGGAGCAATTCTTCCAGGGAGTGGCCCCCCAGGTAGCTCAGGGCGTCCTGGTCGGGATAGAGGTCGGGGATTTCCAGGTTATACTCAAACTTATCCACGGCCAGGAAGGTGATGAGCTTATCGGGAGGTCCTTCCATGTAAAGCTGCAATTGGGAATGCTGGTCGGTGACGCCCAGGGCCCGGACCGGGGTGCTGCCGGCATGGACGACGCGGCCCGCCAGATCGCGCTGCTTGCCGAGACTTTCGGCCCAGAGCTGGCAGAACCATTCCGCCATGCCGGCCAGGCTGCTGGCATAGGGCATGAATATCAGGATGGGCCGTTGTTTGACGGTGGCGAACAGATAATAGAGGGCCGCCAGGCGATAAGCGGGGTTGCGGTCGGGGTCGGCGTCTTTGAGTCGCTGATCCATGAACCGGGCCCCGGCCAGGAGTTCCTCCACCTCAATGCCGGTGAGGGAGGCGGGCAGCAATCCTACGGCGGAAAGCACCGAGAAGCGGCCTCCCACCTGGGGAGGAACGGTGAGGGAGGCCAGGCCCTCTTGGACCACCAGGCTCCGGAGAGGACCCTGCTCCGGGTCGGTGGTGATGATGAGGCGTTCCCGGGCGGAGACTTCTCCCACCCGGTTTTTGAGAAATTGATAGAACCAGAGGAACTGGGCCAGGGTTTCGGCGGTATTACCGGATTTGCTGACGACGTTGAAGCCGACGCGGCGCATATCCAGGCCGTCCAGCAGGCCGTAAAAGTAGTCGGGATCAATATTGTCGGCCACCCAGAGTCCGGGCCGATGCTGGCGGCGGGCCATGGGGAACTTGTTGTATTGGGGGGGACGCAAGGCCTGATGCAGAGCGCGGGCTCCCAGGGCGGAGCCGCCGATACCCAGCACCACCACATCCCAGCACCACTCTGTGAGGGGCTTGGACACCCGGCGGACTTCTTTGACGATCTGGGTGTCGTAGGGCAGTGCCATAAAGCCCAGTTGGCCGCTCTGCCTTTGGGCGGCCAGGTGTTGATCCAAGGCCTGGAGCCGGGGGGCCAACTCGATCAGGTCCGTTTCTTGAAGGCCAGGCGCTCCGAGGAACTCGGCCATGGCATAATTGTGGTCGAGGTGCAGTATCATGCTCTGGACCCACTTGGGGTCATCGTAGCGCTTCATGGACATGTCGCTTTCCGCAGTGCGGCCGGGACAACGCCTGCGACCGAAAAATTGCCTTGTCTTAAAACTTTAGCCCAGAGTGCCGGGAGATTCAAGGGGAATCGGCGGGTGGCCTGACCGGCCAAACTTCCCTTGACATCATCGGAAGCCTGCACTTAGGATACTTTTATTATAACAAAAAGGGTGAGAGGTTTGTCCGCCCCTTTACAACCTGTAAAAATTATTGACAGATACCGGGGAAAGTTTCGTTCCCAACCTCGTCACATTCACAATTTTATCCTGTTTATTCCGTTAGTTATCTTCTCAGAGGCGATCAGGCCGTCTTGGAACAACCATTGCTTAGTCAATGGGTGCAGGGGTATGTCCGGGGGCAGATGACTTTTCCGGGGCGAAATGTTTGACGGTCCGGAAAAGGACGGACACACAGGTCCGCCCCTACGGCTTATCTCTTGGATCACAACCCTGAAGGGGTGTTGATGGAAGCACAACACTATAAAAAATTATGGTGGGACATCATCCTGGCCACCCTCAGTTTTTCCGTGATCCCGCTCTTTATTCTGGGAGGGGTGATCTATCACCAGTTCAGCGTGTCCTATACCGCCAAGATCATGGACAATATGAAGACCCTGGCGGAAAATCGCGCCAGTTCCATTGACTTGTTTCTGGAGGAGCGGATCTCCCAACTTACCGGTCTGGCCAATACGCATAGCTTGCAACAATTACAGGACGAGGATTATTTACACAGGGTATTTAATGTTATCCAGAGCCGTTCCAAGTCATTTTTGGACTTGGGAGTCATCGACGAGGAAGGTAAACACTTGGCCTATGTGGGCCCATACTACAATATTTTGAAAAATGTGAATTATAAGAAGGATGAACCATGGTTTCACGCGGTCATGGCCACCGGGGTCTATGTCAGCGATGTCTTTATGGGATTCAGGAAAATTCCCCATTTCATCATTGCGGTGATGGTGCGGGAGAAGAACCGGAGCTGGATCCTTCGGGCCACCATTGATTCGGACATCATTGAAAATATTGTCCGGGCCGCCTGGATCGGTAAAAAGGGCGACGCCTTTCTGGTCAACCGGGAAGACATCTTGCAGACGCAACCCCGGTTCAGCGGCACGATCATGGAACGCCCCAATGCGCCCGATTTTTCCGCGGTCACCGGGATTACGGTGGAGGACTCAACCTATAAAGGGGAGGATTTCCTCTTTGCCACCGGCATCAGCAAACTGAAAAGGTGGGTCCTGGTGATCCGGGAGGACCCCAAAGAGCAATTGACGCCGCTGTTGCAAGCCAGATTTCTCGCGGCCATGATCGGTCTCGGCGGGCTGCTGCTCATCATCATCGGGGCGGTTTTTACCACCCGGGCCATGATGCAGGAACTGATGCGGATGGAACGGAGAAAGGCGGCCAGCGATGAGCTGGTAATGCAGTCCAGCAAGATGGCGGCCCTGGGAAAGATGGCGGCGGGGATTGCCCATGAGATCAACAACCCGTTGGCGGTGATCAGCGAGAAGGCAGGGTGGATGAAGGATTTGCTGGCCATGGAGGATGTGGCCAAGAGTGAGAACTTGCAGGAATTGGCGGATGCGGTGAACAAGATCGAGTATCACGTGGTGCGGGCCAAGACGGTGACCCACCGCCTGTTGGGGTTCGCGCGGCGGATGGAGCCGCTCACCGAGCGGGTCAACATCAACGATGTCCTGGATGAGAGCATCGAGTTCTTAAAGAACGAGGCCCGCTACCGCAACATTGAGATCCAGGCGAATTACGCTCCGGACCTGCCATTCGTGAGCACCGATCCCACCCAGCTGCAGCAGGTATTTCTCAATATGCTCGACAATGCCATCGGCGCCATCGGCAAGGACGGAGTGATCACCATCAATACCCAGGGCATCACCAGGAACAACGAACTTTCCATCGAGATCAGCGATAACGGCCCGGGGATTTCCAAAGAATTGCTGCAAAAAATTTTCGACCCCTTTTTCACCACCAAAGAGGTGGGCAAGGGCACCGGCCTGGGTTTATCGATTTCTTACAGCATCATGGAAAAATTGGGCGGTAGGATCATGGTGGCCAGTGAAGAAGGCAAAGGCACCACCTTCACCCTGTATTTACCGGTGAGATGATTTGAGGAGGCGATAATGGAGAAACTCAAGATTCTCGTGGTGGATGATGAACAAGACTTCCTGGAGACCATTATCAAGCGGCTGAAGACGAGGGGCATTGACACGGCCGGGGTGGAAAGCGGCTATAAGGCCCTGGAATTTTTGGACCAGGGGGATGTGGACGTCATCATCCTGGATGTGAAGATGCCGGGGATGGATGGGATTGAGGCGTTGCGGGAGATCAAGAAGAAGAAGCCCCTGGTGGAAGTCATCATCCTCACCGGTCATGCCTCGGTGGAATCGGGGATTCAGTGCATGCAACTGGGGGCCTTCGATTATGTCATGAAGCCCGTGGGTCTGGATGAGCTCCTGAAGAAGGTGCGTCAGGCGTATGAACGGAAGATGATCCAGGAAGGCAAGGCTTAGGGTTGCCGGCCGGCATCCTGGAGGCCACTGCCAAGACCTGCGGCGCCCGGCGAGCGCCGGGAAAAGTCTCCCCCTTGCCGACGAATACTTCGCCATGCCGGACAACACCTTCGGTTTTGGGGACGAAGTCCGCATCTATTACTTACACCCGGGTAAGGCCGCAAGCTGGATGAACATAACCAGGACGGACATCTTCAAGAAATAAGTTTCCCGCCTGTGTCCTTGCATGCCGAGAATCGCTCAGGGGTAACATGAGTACAAACCCGGAGCGATTCTCAGGTATTGTGGTAAGATAAAGTTATTTCCGCGGGTTATCCGGGGCGATGATCCGTTTCGCCCTGGGCACCGCGCCCGGGGTCAAGGTCGCCATTTATAATCCAGAGGGCCAGCAGGTAGGAATGGCCACCGTGGAGGCCTCGAGTCCGACGGATTCCGCCGCCCGGGCAACGACGGATCAGGAGATCAAGGTGGGCTACCTGGTCTGCCGCGCCTGAGATGAAGGAGTTTCGGTAAGCCCATGTGGAAGCACCTCAGCCTGCGAGCCCGCATTTTCGTGCTGCTGATCGCGTTGGTGCTCACCACGATCGGGGGGGGCCTGGTGACCCTGTGGCACAATGTGGCCATGGAGTCCCTGCTGACCTCCCTGATCGATAAAAATGTGGCTTCCTACCATGCGGCGGAGGAACTGGAATCTGCACTCTTGCAGCAAAAAGGTTTTTTGACCTATTACTTTCTGGACGGCAATCCTGAGTGGCTCAAGGAAATCGAGCGGTACCATCACGGCTTCGAAGAATGGCTGGAAAAGGCCCGCAAAACCGCGTATACCGAGCCTATGCGGGAGACTATCAACCGGATTAATACGCAATACCGTCGCTATGTCATTGGCCGGGAACGGGTGATCGGCTTATATCGGGAGGGCAAGCGGGAAGAGGGAGCCAAGCTGCACCTGGAAGTGCGCCACCAGTTTGCGGAGATCCTCAATCTCTGCCAGCGGTATAAATTGACCCAGGAATACGTCATCTCCCGGGTGCGGACCGAGAGTCAGGCCCGGGCGCGCTTCATCAACGCCTTCGCCCTGGTGGCGGTGGCCACGGTGGCGATTCTGGGGATACTGCTGGCGTATATCCTCATCAAACAGATCCTGGGGCCTATTCGCCAACTGGCGCTGGAGACCGCGCCGGCTAGCCCGGGCAGCCCGGTGCCGGACGAAGTGAAAGCCTTGAGCAGCCGGATGCACAGCCTGATCTCAGACGTGGACCAGGCCCAGGTTGAGCTGGAGCGCAGCCAGGAGCATCTCCTACAATCGGGGAAGTGGGCCATGGTGGGGAAGCTGGCGGCAGGAGTAGGCCACAGCATCCGTAATCCCTTGACTTCGGTGAATATGCGGCTGTTTTCCCTGAAGCGGTCCCTGGCGATGTCGCCGTCCCAGCAGGAGGATTTCGAGGTCATTTCGGAAGAAATCCGGCATATCGATTCCATTGTGCGCAATTTTTTGGAATTTTCCCGGCCACCCAAGTTGAAGATGCAGAGAATCAGTCCTTCCGACGTGGTGGACATGGCCCTGGTCTTGCTACGCTACCGCCTGGAATCTTACGGGGTGGAAGTAAAGCTGCGGCGGGAGGAAAAACTCCCCGAGATCTGGGCCGACCCGGACCAGTTGAAAGAAGTGCTGGTGAACCTGCTGTCCAATGCCTGCGAGGTCATGGTGAACGGCGGCCTCATTACCATCCAGGAAGAGGTCAACCGGGAGCCGTCCCGGGGACCGGCGGCGGTTATCCGGGTGAGCGACAACGGGCCCGGCATCCCCGAGTCCATCCAGGACAAGGTCTTCCAGCCCTTCTTCAGCACCAAGGAGGAAGGCACGGGCCTGGGGCTGAGCATTGCCTCGCGCATCATCGAAGACCACGGCGGCCGCCTGGAATTGGCATCCAAGCAGAATGAGGGGGCAACCTTTATTATCACCCTGCCCCTCAGGGAAGACGAATCATGGGCACCATCCTGATTGTGGACGACGATGCACAGCTCCGGCAGAGCTTTGAGAAGGTTCTGACCGCGGAAGGGCATACCGTGAAAACCGCGTCCAGTGGAGAGGCGGCCATTGCCCTGGTCCAGGCGGGGGTTCCGGACCTGGTGATCATGGACGTACGCATGCCGGGGATGAGCGGTCTGGAGGCCTTCCGGGCCATGCACGACATTGAGCCCAAGCTGCCGGTGATCATCATGACCGCGTTCGGCACCACCGACACGGCCATTGAGGCCACCAAGCTGGGGGCGTTTGAATACGTGCTCAAGCCCTTTGAGATCCCGGATATCCTTACTTTGATCGCCCAGGCCCTGGAGGCGGGCCGGTGCATGCGCTCCCGGGTGGAGCTGGACGTGGCGCCGGATACGGCCGCGGCGGATGTCATTATCGGCCGCAGCAAGCCCATGCAGGAGGTTTATAAAGCCATCGGCCGGGTGGCCCCCACGGACGCCACGGTGCTGATCCGGGGGGAATCGGGCACCGGCAAGGAACTGGTGGCCCGGGCCATCTATCAACACAGCCTGCGGTCGGCCAAACCGTTTTTGATCATCAACTGCGTGGCCATCCCGGAGACCTTGCTGGAGTCCGAGCTGTTCGGCTACGAAAAGGGGGCCTTTACCGGGGCCGTTAACCGCCGGGTGGGGAAGTTCGAGCAGGCCCACGGCGGCACCGTGTTCCTGGACGAAATCGGTGATATGCCGTTTTCTATTCAGGCCAAGATCCTACGCTTGCTGCAGGAAAGGAGCATCGAGCGGCTGGGAGGCCGGGAACCCATTCCGGTGGATGTGCGCATCATCGCGGCCACGAACCGGGACCTGGAGGCGGCCCTGGCTCAGGGGCGGTTCCGGGAGGACTTATATTACCGCCTCAAGGTGGTCACCCTGTGGCTGCCGCCGCTCAAAGGCCGGGGCCAGGATATCACCCTGCTGGCGGAATACTTTCTGGCCCGGTTTGCCCAGGAAATGGGGGTGGGCAATCCGGGCATGACTGAAGAGGCCAAGTTGTTGCTGCAAAATTTTCAATGGCCCGGCAATGTCCGGGAGCTGGCCAACGCCATGCAGAAGGCGCTGATCTTCAGCCGGGGCTATCCCATTCACCCGGAGGATATCTCCCGGGCCATCGGCGGCGAGAGTCCGGCCCGGGAAGCGGGAGACCAGCGGGCCGACGAGATTGTGCGGCAATGGGTGCGGCAGACCCTGGCTTCCGGGGACGGCAAAGACGTCTTTGAGAAGTACATGGACCACTTTGCCAGCCTGCTCATCAGCGAGGCCCTGGACATGACCGGGGGCAACCGCAGCCGGGCGGCCAAACTCCTGGGTATTTCCCGGCCGACCCTCTTGGCCAAGATCGATAAATACCGGCTCAAGGTGGAGACCTCCGTGAAACTGGAAGGCCCGTGAGAGTGAGCAGTTAGCAGTAAGCAGTGAACAGTGAGCGTGGAACAGCCGCCCTCGGCGGTTATTTTTTGGTGGACCGTGCCCACCCTACATTAACTGGAAGGCCTGTGATATAGCCGCCAGCTTTCAGGTTTGGTCGTTGGTGGCACCGGCGTCTCCCCTCTGCAGCAGTAGGACGCGATTCACATGCCACATTATGGTGCGTAAAACGCACCCTTGTATCTTAGGTTAAGATACGCTTTATTGAAAGCATGGTCATGGTTAACGTTGGCAAAGGGACATGGTGGTTCTGGACCACCCCTGGGGCAGGCCCCGGGGCCTGCCCCAGGGGTGGTC
>JBAVUP010000111.1:0-5749 GCA_049696835.1 Desulfobaccales bacterium | reverse complement strand
GGGGCGACCCAACGGGTCGCCCCTACATCTTTATCCATAAGGGGTTGGGGGTGGGGTTTGGGGAGTTTTTTATAAGCGTAAGGGCGTCTGCCCTTAGCCCCCTCCCCAACATAATTTTCTCTACGCGGCCAGCTTCTCCACCTTGACGGCGCAGACCTTGTATTCGGGAATTTTGGCTACGGGGTCATAGGCCGAATTGGTGAGGACGTTGGCCGCGGTTTCGGCGAAGTGGAAGGGGATGAAGACCACGCCCCGGTTCACCTTGCGGCTGATCTTGGCCTTGATCTGGATCTCGCCCCGGCGGGAGCTGACCTTGACCCGTTCGCCGTCCTTGATCTCCATGGCCTTGGCGTCCGCGGGGCTGATCTCCACGTAGCCCTCCGGCCCTTCGTGGTTCAGGGTGGGGGAGATCCGGGTCATGGTGCCGGAGTGGTATTGCATGAAGATCCGGCCGGTGCTGAGCCACATGGGATATTCCCCGTCGATCACTTCCGCCGGCGGCTTGTAGTCGATGGCGGTGAAGGCCCCTTTGCCCCGGCTGAAACGGTCCTTGTGCAGGAAGACGGTGCCGGGGTGGTCCGGGGTGGGGCAGGGCCACTGGAGGCCCTGGTCCGCCAGGCGGGCATAGCTCATGCCGGCGTAGCTGGGGGTGAGGCTCTTCATCTCCTCGAAGATCGCTTCCGCTGAGTCGTAGTGCATGGGATAGCCCATCCGGGTGGACAGGTCCTGGACGATCACCCAGTCGGGGCGGGAGTCCCCCACCGGCGGGATGGCCTGGCGCACCAGTTCCACCCGGCGCTCGGTGTTGCTGAAGGTGCCGTCTTTCTCGGCGAAGGAGGTGCTGGCCAGGACCACGTCAGCTAACTTGGCCGTCTGAGTCAGGAAGATATCCTGGACAATGAAGATATCCAGGTGCTTCAGGGCTGCTTCCACGTGGCGCAGGTCCGGGTCGGTGACCAGGGGGTTTTCTCCCACCACGTACAGGGCCTTGACCTTGCCTGCTTCGATGGCGTGGAACATATCCAGGATGGTGAGCCCGGGTTTTTTGGGCAGGTCCCGGCCCCAGGCCTTGGAAAACTTGGCGTTGGCGGCTTCGTCGGCCACGGGCTGGTAGCCGGTAAAGACGTTGGGCAGGCCGCCCATGTCGCAGGCCCCCTGGACGTTGTTCTGGCCCCGGAGGGGGTTGACGCCGCCGGAGGCCACCCCGACGTTACCGGTGAGCATGGCCAGGTTGGCCAGGGACTTGACGTTGTCCACCCCGGTGGTGTGCTGGGTGATGCCCATGCAGTAGATGATGGAGGCGGGCCTGGTCTTGGCGAACATCTCGGCCATCCGGCGCAGGGTGGCGGCGTCGATGCCGGTGATCTGGGCCACCTTGTCCGGGGGATAGTCCTTTAGCTTGGCGGCCAGGGCCTCGAACCCTTCGGTGCGCTCCGCGACGTATTCCTTGGCGTGCCAGCCTTCCTTAATAATGATGTGCATCAGCCCGTTGATGAGGGCCACGTCGGTGCCCAGGCGGTGCTGCACCGCGATATCCGCCAGAAAGGCCATCTGGGTGAGACGGGGATCGACCACGATGATCTTGGCCCCGTTGGCGATGCCCCTAAAGATCCACTTGGCGGCAATGGGGTGGTTTTCCGTGGTATTGGAGCCGATGATGAAGATGCACTTGGCGTCGGCCAACTCCGGGATGGAGTTGGTCATGGCGCCCGAACCGAAAGCCGCGGCCAGACCGACCACGGTCGAGCTATGTCAGAGGCGGGCGCAGTGATCGACGTTGTTGGTGCCGATGGCGGCCCGGGCGAATTTCTGGATCAGGTAATTCTCTTCGTTGGTAACCTTGGCGGAGGCCAGCACCGCCACCGCGTCGGGGCCGTATTTCTCCACGACCTGTTTCAGGCCCTGGGTCGCGGTGTTCATGGCTTCGTCCCAACTCGCCGGCACCAGTTCGCCGCTCTGGCGCAAGAGTGGTTGTTGCAGGCGCTGGTCGCTGCCGATAAACTCGTGGATATTCCAACCCTTGATGCAGAGGCTGCCCTGGCTCACCGGGTGGGTTTTCACCGGCAAGGTGGAAATCACTTTATCATCCAATACTTCCAGGAGGAGACCGCAGCCGCAGCCGCAGTAAGAACAGGTGGTGTTGACGGCGCGAAAGTCCATGGAGCAACTCCTAACATATTGACGTTACTGTAAAACCAAAATTGTGGAAAAATTCACTATGCATTTTACCACAATTGCAAACTCAGTCAAGGAATAAGGCAGGCTGCGGGAAAGACAAGTATCGGCTATTCTTGATAAAAGATAGCGGAATGGGGAACGGCTGACCTGAAAAGGGTGGTTCAGTCAGGTCTGAAGTCCTTCCGGTCCTCGTTGGCTACCGGCAGGCAATTTTCCCCTTGACAAGTGCGCCGATTTTTAAGAAAAACAAAAGGTGCGAGCGGGAATAACTCAGCGGTAGAGTGCGACCTTGCCAAGGTCGAAGTCGCGGGTTCAAATCCCGTTTCCCGCTCCAGAGGCGGCATAGCCAAGTGGTAAGGCAACGGTCTGCAAAACCGTTATTCTCCGGTTCGAATCCGGATGCCGCCTCCAGTGATTTCAGGTTGTTAGCAAATTAATCCTTCCAGAAACCTGATCTTGGTTCCGGATAGGTTGCAGATGGGCGCCGGTGGCCGGAAGGTTGCCGGCGCTTTTTTTGGGAAAGTTTAAATCATTTGACAGATTTTCAAATTCATGGCATGAAGGGCATAAAAAAACATATGCTTTATATATTGGCAAAAACATTAGAAAAAGGTTAGTGGGCCTCCCTGCCAAAGGAGATGCAAAATGGACTTTGCAGACCAAATCAGAGAATTAACTGTACTATTAAATAAGAACAAGGACCATGTTTCGACTGAAGAAGCAACAAAGACTTCTATGGTCATGCCTTTTATCCAGGTCCTGGGATACGACATATTCGATCCTACTGAGGTTATCCCAGAATTTACTGCTGATATCGGAATTAAGAAAGGCGAAAAAGTTGATTATGCGATAACTTTTAATAGGGAGCCAGGAATATTAATTGAAGTTAAAGCTGCAAGAACAGTTCTTCAACCAAATGTCATGAATCAACTTTTGAGATATTTCGGTGTTACTAAATCACGTTTTGCTATATTAACCAATGGTATTCAATATCAGTTTTTCTCAGATTTTGAAGCAAAAAACGTGATGGACACAAGTCCATTTCTCACAGTAGACCTTATCCCCTCCATACGAGATTCCGAAATTGCCGAATTACGCAAGTTTCATAAGAATTATTTTGATGCTGAGAAGATATCTTCTTCAGCAATTGATCTCAAATATACCGGGGAGTTAAAGAAATATTTTAAGCGACAATTCAAGGAGCCAGAAGACGATTTTATCAAGTTTTTTATTAAGAGAACTACCTTCTCAGGAATGGTTACCAAGCAAGCAATGGAGCGTCTTACTCCTATTGTTAATAATGCCTTCAAGCAATACGTCAATGAAGTGGTGAGTGATACTCTTAAGGGTGCAGTTGAAGAGGCCAAGAGAGTAGAAATAGGGGAAATTAAAGAGGAGGTGTCAGATAAACAAATTCAGCGCCGCCGTTTCTGGACGCAATTTTTGAGCTATGCCAAGACTAAAACTGAGCTTCATGCAAAAGCATCCCCCGGTGATGGGGGTTGGGTAAGTGCCAACGCTGGGGTTAAGGGAGTCACTTACTGCTATTCGATTTCCAAGAACTACGCCACTGTTGAACTTTATATTGATCGTGGGAAGGACATGGACGCAGAAAATGAAAAAATTTTCGATAGGCTTTCTTCTGCCAAGTCGGAAATCGAACAGGTTTTCGGAGGGTTTCTGGAGTTTGATCGGATGGAAGGGAAACGCGCCTGTCGGCTGAGAAAGAGGATCACGGCTGGCGGGTATCTTGATGAACAGGATTGGCCTAATGTCCATGAAGCTATGGTGAAAAATATGATCCAACTGGAGAAAGCCCTCTCCCCCCATCTCCTAAAGCTGAAGGCGGAAATGGACTAAGCATAACAAAATTCTATCAATTTCCAGGCGGCCTCCGGGCCGCTTTTTATGTCCCCCAGGATACAAATTATCCCCGGCCAGGGGTGGTTATTTTCTTGCCAAAAAGAAACCCCTGCCGTGGACCAAAGTCCACGGCAGGGGGGATGACGGAGAACATAGCTACTAACTTGGGGGAACTAAGTTCTCCAGGGGAGGGGCATCGCACCTGTGACAGTCGGTAATATATACCCCCAGCGCCGCCGGGGGTAGCAATGCCGGAAGTGGCCGTGGTGACCTAAATCCAGAGATCTGGGATCACTGCCTGGCTCTCGCCCGGACCTACCAGGGTGATCACCAGGAGGAACAAAAAGATGGCCACACCCAGAATGACGAACTGATTCGTCATCACTTTATGCGCAATGTCAATCGGTTTCTGGTCCATGAGCAATTCCCAATTATTAATAAAAAATATTTTAGCAATATTAATGCCATAATATATATTATTAATATCACAGCTGAAGTTCAGCTGACCCATGTCTGTTTCTGTCCGAAACGTGAACAAAATGTTCACTTTTCAGACAGGGAGAGCCGGTAAGATCAGGCGGGACTGGCATGCCAATCCTGGCGCGGCCTGTCGCGAGCCAGCCGCTGCCGGTCCCGCGGCGGGGCCGCCGCTAGTTGCATCCGCCCTTGCTGGTGTTACCTTTACAGGCATCTTAACGGGAGATTTGAGCCGATGTTGGAGACCCGCTACCTACCCAAATTGGATCGCACGATAACCCGGTTGGGCCTGGGAGCCTTGCCCATGGGCCCTTTGCAGCGCACCCTGTCGGTGGCGGCAGGCGCCAGGGTGGTTTGGGCGGCGGTGGAGCAGGCATCACCTTTATCGATACCGCCACCCTACCGCCGATAATTTCCCATCATCCCTTGTACGTGCCACCCGGTTTTCCGCTTGTACAGATACTGGATGGCGCGCCTTAACTTTTGAAGCCGCCGACCGGTCAAATCCAGTGAAAAGGAAACCACCCCTGGGAGGACAGCCTCAAAGACGAAGCAGGGCTGGATTTCTTGACAAACGATGCGGAGGACCGGAAAATGAAAACCTGGACCGGAACCATCATGGCGAGTGTGGCGGCGGGCGTAGTCATCTTCGGGAGTCTGCCGGCAGTGGCGGGACCTTATAACAGTTACGTCGACCGCCGGGCCATGAATCAGGAACAGCGTATCCAGCAGGCCTGGCAGTCAGGTCAATTAACTCCGGGAGAATATCGGTGCCTGGCAAACCAGCAGCAGCGTATCCGCCTGGTCGAGGACCGGATGCGGGCCGACGGTCGCTTGGACCCCGGGGAGAAGACCCGGCTCAACGGGATGCTGGACCACAGCGGGCGGGCTATTTATCGCGCCAACCATAACAACTGGAGACCGGGCTTCTATCGTGCCAACTGGAGGCCGGGCTGCCGTCCCAGCCATTGGGGACCGGGGTGGCGTTAATCGCGAAACAGCTTAACCGGGGGCGGGCGACCCGCCCCTGACCAGTTTTCCCTACACCTCGTATGACCAAAGCTCTTCTGCGAATCTTACTGGCGGGCGGCCTCGTGGTTTCAAGCCTGGCCTGTGCCGCCAAACGCCCCCTGCTCTATCCCAATGCGCGGCTCGAGGCGGTGGGACCTGCCGCGGCCCAGCAGGATATCGATGATTGTCTGCAGCGGGCTGCGGCTGCCGGATATAAAGC
>JBAVUP010000110.1:0-6630 GCA_049696835.1 Desulfobaccales bacterium | reverse complement strand
CGGCCAGGAGGAGTTCCGTTTCCACCACCTCCACGTCCCGCACCGGATCAACCCCGGAAAGGGGGTGGGGGCAGGATTCGGCGTCGAAGCAGCGCACCACGTGGACCAGGAGGTCCACCTCCCGGATATACGCCAGAAACTGGTTCCCCAGGCCCTCGCCCCGGGAGGCGCCTTTGATAAGGCCGGCCACGTCCACAAATTCGATGATGGCCGGGGTGAGCTTCTCAGGTCGAAGCAGCTCGCCCAGGCGGGCCAGACGCGGGTCCGGCACGGGCACCACGCCGGTATTGGGGTCGATGGTGCAGAAAGGGTAGGGGGCCACTTCGGCCTGCCCCGCGGTCAGGGCATTGAAGATAGTGGTCTTGCCGGCGTTAGGCAGACCGATGATGCCGCAGGTCCAGGACATGGTTTTCTGTTTTCTGTTTTCTGTTTTCGGTTATAAATGAATAAACCATATCATAGATACTATTACGCCCGTGGCACCTGACTGAACGGAACAAGCCTGTTCTCTCTGTTTGATAAAAAGCAACACCAGATAGGATGAATTCTATTGGTTCTATTGTTCCTTCAGGTGATCTTCTTAGAGGGATTTGCCAAAGACCACCACCGCTAACGCCACCAAAAGTAATCGGAATATCAGGACTACTGTCATATTTAACTTCAAAATCGCAGTAGTCGTAATCTCCAACTATATAAGTACTACGAGTACTCCCAAAACCGCATAATATGGTGAAGCCCTTGAGAGAATCAAAGCCTTTTCTTGATGGTTCATCAATTGTTTTGATTTCCGGCACACCGCAGAGTGCCCATACTCCTTTGTCAAATTCTGGAGGATTGGCGCAAATCCGATCACGCTTTATATCGAGGTTATGAAAACTTTTCCTTGCCTTGATCGTTCCAAGTTCTGAAAACGGCAATATAATAATAGCCAAATCAGGACCATCAGATTCAACTTGGCAATTCGCTACGGGAATAACCTCTAAATAATCTGATTTAATAGAGTAATTATGTTCATGCTCGCTGAGAATCAACCCAAGTGAGTATTGCCCTTTAAGCAAATCGACGACGTGACTTGCCGTGATAATGCCAAAGATATTTGAAAACGTAACAAATGTTCCTGAGCCAATCAGAAGGACTGATTCTCCCATATTGGACGCTTTCGTAACTTTAATCAGACCGGTAGAATAGCTTATGATTAGCCGCGATATGTCATCCCGCAATTTCTTTGGTAGGTCAGTTATCGGGCACAATTCTTCCTGGCTTGACATAAATAAATTTATCCTCTTCCATCTTATCTTTTCAGAAAACAGAAAACAGAAAACAGAAAACTATGCTTTCTGCTTCCAAATCCCCGGGATTTTCGCCCCGCAGTAGCCGCAAGCCCCGTCCTGCACGTGCATCTCGCCGATGCGGTAGCCCTGGCGGGCGATGAGCAATTTGTGGCACTGATGGCAGTAGGTGTTTTCCGCCGCATGTCCCGGCAGGTTGCCGATGTAGACATACTCCAGGCCCGCCTGCAGGGCCAGTTCCCGGGCCCGCTCGAGGGCGCTCACCGGGGTGGGATAATGGTTGAGCATCTTGTACAGCGGGTAAAACCGGGAGAAATGGAGCGGCGTCAACGGCCCCAGTTCGTCCTTGATCCAGGCGCACATGCGGGTGATCATCTCCGGCTGATCATTGAACTGGGGGATGACCAGGTTGACGATTTCCACGTGCACCTGATGGCGGCGCAGGGTTTTCAAGGTGTGCAGCACCGGTTCCAGTTCCCCGTCCACCAGGTCCCGGTAAAATTTGGCGTCAAAGGCCTTGAGATCGATGCAGGCCGCGTCCAAGAGCTGGGCCAGCTCTTCTAAGGGCCCGGCATTGATGTAGCCCGCGGAATGGCAGGTGTTCAGGAGGCCCGCCGGCTTGGCCAGGCGGCTCACATCCCGCATGTATTCATAGAAAATGATGGGCTCTACATAGGTGTAGGCAATGGAGGGGCAGCGGTTCTCCCGGGCCGCGGCCACCACTTTTTCCGGGGCCAGATCGAAGTTATAGGTCTTGTCCGGCCGGGTCTGGGAGATCTCCCAATTCTGGCAGAACTTGCAATGCAGGTTGCAGCCCGCGGTGGCGATAGAAAAAGACTGGCTGCCGGGCAGGACGTGGAAGAAGGGCTTCTTTTCAATGGGGTCCAGGTGCACGGCGCAGGGGTTGCCATACACCAGGGAATAGTACCGGCCCTCCCGGTTCTCCCGGACGCCGCATTCTCCCCGGTCCCCGGGCAGCACCTCGCAGTTCCGGGGGCAGAGCTGGCACTGTACCAGGCCCTGGTCCAGCCGGCGGTAAAAGGCGGCCGGCTGCGGCTTCAAGTAGCCATACTGGACTGCCTGGGCGCGGGCGGGCGCGGGCCAGGCGGGGAGGGACAGGAGGGCCAGGGCGCCGGCGCTGTTCCGGATAAAGGCACGGCGGCTGCACCTGTACTCGCCCCAGACTGGCAACCCGGTCTTCATCTGGCTTTGCCGTCCTTGACCTGGGTTGGTGAAGTTCTCCTAAAGGCAGGCATGAAGCATCAGGAGTAGATCAACCTTACCGGGGCAGAGTTCCGGTGCAGTTGGACCCAGGTTGATCAGGAGACGTTGATACGATTGCGCAGAACGCCGGAGGTCTTGAACACCACCACCCTCCGGGCCCGGAGGATGAGGTTTTCCTTGGTCTGGGGGTTACGGCCCCGGCGGGCATTCTTTTGCCTGACCGAGAATTTGCCAAAACCGCTGATGAGGAGGTCTTCGCTCTGGGCCAACGCTTCTTTCATAATATCCAGGACCCGCTCCACTACTGCCCGTGATTCTTGCTTGCTCAAACCTGCCTGCGTCTGTAAGCGGCTGATCAATTTTTCCTTGGTAAGGGCCATAACCTGATCTCCTCCGGCTATCCCGGCGAAATTACTTAATTAATTATGAAGAAAATCCAAAGGCTGTCAAGCATTTTTTCTTCCGGGTCAAAGAGGGGAGGTGACGCGCTTGGCTTGACTCGGTTTCCCCGGCGGCCGGCGGATGCCGAAATCCAGGGCCCGGAAGTGGCAAGCGTCCACGCAGCGCAAGCACATGATGCATTCCGGACTGTCGAACTCCTGGTTGGGCACGACCCCGGTGGGGCACTTGCGGACACAGGCCCCGCACTCCACGCAATTGCCTTCGATGAATTCCAACTGCACCAGGGTTATGCGGCTGAAGAGGCTGTAAAAGGCGCCCAGGGGGCAGATCACCCGGCAAAAAAACCGGCTGATGAAGATGACCGCCACGAGGACCAGAATAAGGATGGTGAGCTTATTCCAGAAAAACCAGCCCACGGTGCCCCACAGGCTGGGCTTGAGCGCCATCAGGGGCAGGGCCCCCTCCAGGGTGCCGGCAGGACAGACGAGCTTGCAGAACCAGGGGTTGCCGAGCCCGGATTGATCCACCACCAAGACGGGCATGGCCACCACCAGCACCCCCAGCACCGCGTACTTCACCCAGCGCAGGGGCTTCCACAAGGAAAATTTCCGGGTGGGGATCTTGTGGATCAAGTCCTGGATGAACCCGAAGGGGCACATCCAGCCGCAGGTTAGCCGACCCACCACGGTGCCGATGAAACCCAGATACCCCACCACGATGGCGCCCAGATGGGGGATGCCCCCCATATTGAACCGGAGACTGGCCATGAAATTCTGGAAGGCTCCCACCGGACAGGACAGCAGCGCGCCGGGGCAGGAATAGCAGTTGAGGCCGGGATGGCACACCGCCTTCAGCGGCCCCTGATAGATAACCGAGCCGCCGAAGGGGAAAAGGAGATAGGAGTTGGTCCCAAACGCGACCAGGGTCTGGATCAACCAGCGGAGGCGATTCATCAATCGACTCCGATACCAGACAGACAGATGGTGGTGCCCTGGTTCAGCAGAAAGCTCACATCACCGGTGTTGATTCCCAGAATAAAGAAGGCGGTAAACAGTATGATAAGCCACCCAGATTTCTTCGGCATGGACAACCTCCCGCGCAACAGGACCCTGATAAATCACTGAACCGTTGCAGGAAAACAGCACGTAAGCGTTGGCACCCAACGCCGCCAGGGTCTAACGCTGTGACCGAACCTGGTCATCAGCCGACCCCGATACAGGATAGTCAGATCGTGCTGCCCAGATTCATCAGGTAGGCCACTTCACCGCTGTTGACCCCGATAATAAAGAGGATGGTGAAGATGATGATGAGCCATAAGATTTTCTTGGACATGCGCATATCTCCCGCGGGCATCCGCCCACTTGGCCGAGGGGCAGTTGATTACCCCTGTTTATTTCTCCTCACCATTATATCCATGCCCAGGGCTCCGGGGAAAAAATTTTTCCGGATGCGGACATTTTCTTGACAAGATCATAAATATTATTATATATGAATATTATGAATGACGAATATATAAGGGACCGGTTGGAAAAGGCGGCGCGCTGCCTCAAGGTGCTGGCCCATCCTATTCGCCTGATGATCATCCATCTCCTGGGAGAAGGGGAGCTGTCGGTGCAGGAGTTGGAAAAGGCCGTGGGCATCAGTCAATCCAGCGTGTCGCAGCATCTCAGCCTGCTGAAGGATAAAGAGATCCTGGAATCCCGGCGGGTGGCCCAACAGGTGTTCTACCGCCTGCGGGATCCCCGGCTGCTGCAGCTCACCGCCATCACCCGGGAACTGTTCTGTAAGATGGAATAAGAGAAAGGCCGCGGCACTACGCTGCGGTTTTATCTGTGGGCGCCACCGGTCTGCGCCGGGCCAGGACGGCCGGCGGCAGACGGTTTATCTTAGCAAGCATAATAAACGTTAACGAGGAGAGGTTTTCTATGGGTAAATACACCCCCCAACGGACCCTGGATTGTCGGGGAGACGCCTGCCCGCTGCCCTTGCTCAAGACCAAGAAGGCCATGGCGGAGTTGGCCAGCGGCGAAATCCTGGAGATCGTGGGCACTGACCCCGGCTCCAAAAACGACCTGCCCAGCTGGGCGAGCCGCACCGGCAACACCTACCTGGGAGTGGAGGAGGAAGGCGATACCTTCCGCTTCTATCTCCAGAAGAAGTGAGGCCATCGTGAACGGACCTTTGGGCATTCTGGTAGCCACCCAAGACTCCCTGGGCCACCTCCTTGGGCTGGTGGCCGCCGCGGAAAAGCGCGGGGTGCAGGTGGTGGTCTTTTTTACGGGGGAAGGGGTGCTGGTCACCCAGGACCCGCGCTTTCAACAACTGGCCGGCCGGGCCAAGATGGCCCTGTGCGAAGTGAGTTTCCGGGCCCATGATCTGAAAGGCGACGTGCCGGGAATGGGGTTTAAGGATTTCGCCACGCAGGCCAAACACGCGGAGATGCTGGAAGACTGTCCCCGCTATCTCATGCTGTAACGGAGGTTGCCGCACCATGAAAAAAGTGGCGGTCTTGGCCCGTCATCCCCATCGCCAGTACGAGGCCCTGCGCTCGTCCCTGGGATGCCTCCTGGAAGATCACGCCGTGACCTACCTGGTATTGGACTACGAAGTGCAACTGGACGAGGCCTTTACGGACAACCTGGGGTTTCTGGATGAGATGGAAGGGCAAAGATATAGCAATCATCCCGTCAACGTGGCCCAGCACGGCTTCGCCTACAAGTCCCTGGCGGAGATGGGCGAACTCCTGCGGGACCAGGACATCATCATCCCCTTCTGAGAGGAACTATGAAAATCTTGCACGTGTTCCGTCATCCTCCGGATGACGTCACCAAAGAACTGGCCGCCTCGGTCTCCCGGGACCGGGAGGCCACCGCCTTTCCCTTGTACCAGGAGCCGGTGGATTATGACCGCCTGCTGGAACTGGTAATGACCCACGACCAGGCGATTTCCTGGTGGTAGAGAGGTGAGCGTATGTCGAATCAAGAACACAGGGCCGCAGCCGTGGCGCCTCTGGGGGCCGCCGGTCCGGCCATCACGCCCGAGTTGGAGAACTACATCGCCGAACAGGTCCGCCTCCGGGTGGACGCAGAACTGAAGCGCCGGGGCCTGGCCGCCGACCGCCCCAAGCGGGTGGCCATCGTCGCCACCAAAGGCACCCTGGACATGGCCTATCCGCCTCTGATCCTGGCCACCACCGCGACGGCCATGGACATGGAGGCCGCCATCTTCTTCAGCTTTTACGGCCTGGATATCGTCAATAAGAAAAAATTCCGGGACCTGAAGATCCCGCCCCTCGCCAATCCGGCCATGCCCGTGCCCATGCCCAATATCGTCGGGGTACTCCCCGGCATGACCCGCATGGCCTCCTGGATGATGAAGGATTGGATGAAGAAAGGCGGCGTGCCCACCATCCCCGACCTGGTGGACATGGCCAAGGAAAACGGGGTGCGCCTCATCGCCTGCCAGATGACCCTGGACGTCCTGGGCATCAAGAAGGCAGACCTTATCGACGGCCTGGAATTCGCCGGCGCCGGCGCCTTCCTGGACTACGCCGCCGACGCGGATATTACGCTGTTCGTGTAGGGTTTTGAGGGGAGGGCCGGGGGACGCGAGTCCCCCGCCCTCCCCTCAAACTCCACTCCCAACCCCCTGTATAGGGCAAGAGAAGGCCGTTTGGCTCCCTACGCCTCATGGCATTTTAGTGTAGGGTGTGCCC
>JBAVUP010000109.1:0-13613 GCA_049696835.1 Desulfobaccales bacterium | reverse complement strand
CTTACTTCGTGCTTTCCTGGGGCGTTTGCATGTGAGCCCCGGCTTTCCTCTCGGCCTTGCTTTGCTTGGCCGCTTTTTTGGCCGGATGTTTGGCTTTTTTCTGGTGCCCGGGTTTCACGGCCTCTTTGGTTTGGTCGCCGGGCTTGGCGGCTTCCTGGGGGGCCACCTGGGGCTGGGTCGGCTGGGTGCTCTTCACCTCGGGTTTTTCCGGGGTGTTCACGGTCTGGGCCTGGGCCGCCACGGCCAAACCCAGCGCCAAAGTTATGGCGGTCAACGTGCTGATCACCTTCTGCATCATCTTTCTCCTAGCGGATTAGTGGTCGCCCAGGGCGACATACTTACCTTAAATGCATAAAGCTTGCCAAGCCGAGACTGGCGGGTTAGTACAGAACATATTGAAATAACTTATAATAAAATGACAAGCGCCGCACATCACCGAAGTTTCCCCGGCCCTTCCCCGGGCAAAATCTTGAATTGAGAGAATAGCTTCTCCGCCGCCTTTTTCCTGGTCAAATTGACAAAATGGCCATAGTCATGCCGCGCATCTGCGCGCATTTGGGGTAGCCGCAGGCTTTAGCCTGCACCTGCAAAGGCCGGACGGCTGTGTGACTTATTAATGGGGCGAAAATAAAGGGCATGATGGTAGGGGCGGGTTTAAAATCCGCCCCTACAACGGTTTTTGCAATTGTGAGCTATCAAATGCGCGGATTCATATTTTGTGCCGGGGAAGGTGGCCTTTAGGTTTTTCAGAATTACCGGCGGCGGCCCAGGTACGCGGCCAGGCGGTCCAAGGCCTCCTGGAGGTTCTCCAGGGAATTGGCGTAGGACAGGCGCAGGAAGCCTTCGCCCCCGGGGCCGAAATCGATACCCGGGGCCACCCCGACCTTGGCCTTTTCCAGGATATCGAAGGCCAGGGCGTAGGAATCGGCGGAGAGGTGGCGGGCGTTGACAAAGACATAAAAGGCCCCGGTGGGGGTTACGGGGATCCGGAAGCCCAATTTGGCCAGGCCCGCCAGCAAAAACCGGCGCCGGACGTCATAGGCGGCCCGCATGGCGGCGACCTCGTCCCCGGCCAGGGTCAGGGCCGCGATCCCGGCTCGCTGGACAAAGGGGTTGGCCGAAATGAAAAAATTCTGCATCAATTTCTGCAGGGGCCGGATGAAATCCGGCGGCGCCAGGAGGTACCCCAGGCGCCAGCCGGTCATGGCGTAGACCTTGGAGAAGCCGTTGATGACAAAGGCCCGGTCGGTGAACTCCAGGATGGAGTGTTCCTGGCCTTCGTACACCAGGCCATGGTAGATTTCATCGGAAATGACATACGGGCCCAGCTCGGCCAGGCGTGCCATCCATGCCGCCGGCATCAGGGTGCCGGTGGGGTTGCCCGGGGAGTTGATGAGCACCGCCTTGGTGCGGGGCGTCAGATAGGGGCCCAACTCCGCCGGGTTCAACTGGAAGCCGTCGGCCTCCTTGACCGGCACGTAGCGGGGTTCGGCGTCCACCAGCCTGAGGACGTTGGGGTAGCAGGCGTAATGGAGGTTGGGGAGCACCACTTCGTCCCCCGGGTCCAGGAGGGCCCCGAAGATGAGGATCATGGCCGGGGAGGTGCCCGACGTGACGATGAACTGCTCCGGCGTAACCTGCACCCGGTACTTCTCCCAGTAGTGCCGGCACAAGGCTTCCCGCAGTTCGATGAGACCCTGGGAATGGGTGTACTGGGTCTCCCCCGCGGCCATGGCCCGGTAGGCCGCGTCTTTGACCACCTGCGGGGTGTCGTAGTCCGGCTCGCCGATCTCCAGGTGGATGATGTGCTCCCCTTGGCGCTCCAACTCCTGGGCCCGCTCCAGGATGTCCATCACCAGAAACGGGGTGATCTCCCGGGCCCGGCGGGACACGGCGCTCGCTGGCGACTGTTCCATAATGTTTCAGCATACCAAGACCAAAACCAGAATACAACCTTTCCACCACCGCCATTTCTGAGCTTTTGGCTCATACCAAGATCGATAGGACAGGTCACCCGCCCTACGAAACTATTTTTAACTATTCGCTTGACAAGTATACTTTTGTATAGTACATTACGCTCATGAAGCCTTTAACCGACCGACAGCAGGCCGTGTTGACCTTTGTGGAGGAGTTCTGCGAGCGCCGGGGCTATCCCCCCACGGTGCGGGAAGTGGCGGCCCGCTTCGCCATCCAGCCCCGGGCCGCCGCGGATCACCTGGCGGCTTTGAAGCGCAAGGGCTACCTCCACCGGGAGCCGGGGCTGTCCCGGGGGCTGTCTCTGGCCTTTCGCAGCCCGAGACCGGTGGTGGAAGTGCCGGTACTGGGCCGGATCGCCGCCGGCCAGCCGCTTTTGGCCGCGGAACACGTGGAAGAGACGTTGCCCCTGCCCCGTTCCTGGGTCCGGGGGGAGGAGGTCTTTCTCCTGAGAGTCACCGGGGACTCCATGGCGCCGGTGATCCTGCCGGACGACCTGGTGATGGTGCGGGTCCAGTCCCGGGTGGCCCGGGGGGAGATCGCGGTGGCGCTCGTCGACGACGAGGCCACCCTGAAACGGGTGTACGAGGAGGCCGGAGGCCTGGTCCTCAAGGGCGACAACCCGGATTTCACCCCCCTGCGCTATTCCCCGGAAGAGGCCGCCGACGTCCAGATCCTGGGCAAAGTGGTGGGTGTGTACCGCAATCTGGAGGGTAAAAGAAGCCGATGAAGGCCTTGAGCCGTTGGCTGGCGCCCCTGAAACCGGGCCGGGGCGTGCTGCTCTGGGGAGAACACCTGCGACCCCTGGCCGCGGCCGCGGCCGCCTGGGGCGTGGCCCGGGGCGCGCCGGTACTCGTGGTGGACGCGGCCAACCGCTTCGACCCGTACCAACTGGTCCGGGAGGCGGCCAGCCGCCATCTCTCGCCCCGGGAGACGCTGGCCCGGGTGCAGGTGGCCCGGGCCTTCACCTCCCACCAACTGGTGCGCCTCCTGGCGGAGACCTTTCCGGCGAATCTGAAACAAGGCAGCCTGGTGCTGGTCCTGGGACCGGTGAGCCTGTTCTACGACGAACAGGTGCCTTTGAGCGAACGCCGCCGCCTCTTCCAGGACCTGGTGCGCCTCCTGACCCGGATCAAGACCCAGGCGGCGCTTTTGCTGCTGCAACCGCGGCTGCCCCGGGCGGCCGCCAACCGACACTTCGGCCGGCTGCTGGCCCCGGTGATTGACTACTTTATAGAGGTGGAAAGCCGGGAAGACCGGCGTGAGGGAACCCGCCGGCCAGCCCCGGCGGTTGTAGGGCGGGCGTCCCCGCCCGCCATAATATGAGATGGAGCGGATATAATCATGCCGCCCCCTCCAGGCTTTCGAGAGGAGACCTTTAACGTGGACGCATTGTTACCTGAGTGCCGATACCTGCAACCCGGTCCGAAATTTACGGCTCGTATGCAGGAATGGGGCAAAGCTCTCGCCCTCCCGGAGGACGCCGCCACCTATCTCCTGGAAATTCTGAAATTCCTGGCCACCGTGGCGCTGATCATAGCAAGCGCCTTGATCATGCTGATGGCGGGGTAGGGAGCAGTGAGCAGTGAGCAGTGGTCAGTATTTTCGAAAACTGCTGACCACTGGCAACTGGCAACTGGCAACTGATTATGGGCCGCACGGTTTTACCTTACAGTCAGGTATGGGAAGAGGAGCGGAGCCGCTGGCTCAAGTTCCGCCGAGCCCTTAGGCGTGAGGACCAGGCCCACCTGGACCGGCTGTTTGAGTCGGCCCGCCTGCACCTCCAGGCGGGGGTGTACGCCGCCCACCCCTGGCCCCTGGAATCCATGCTTTTGAGTATGCTGCTGGAGCATCAGAAGGTGATCAGCGCCTTAGAGAAGCGTCTCCAAGGTCTGGAAAAACCGGAAAGCCAAACCAAGACGTAGGGCGACCCGTCGGGTCGCCCCTACGACACAGGCGGGACGCCTGTGCTACCAATTATCTTAAGGGGTTGGGGATGGGGGTTTGGGGGAAGGGGTAGGGGCCCTCGGCCCCTAGCCCTTTCCCCCAACCTTCCTTTCGCTCCCCATCATGAAAACCATCGGCTGGTTATTTGATCTCTATGCGTTAGGCGACCGCATGGTGTTATGGTTCATCACCGTGGCGGGGGCGCGGCTACGGCTGGAGGATGATTTTCCTTATTGTCTCTATGTAGGGGGGTCTCAGGGGCGGCTTCGGTCTCTGGTCCGGGCTCTGGGGCGGAGGGGCTGGCTGCGCCGGGCTTATCCGGGTATGGGCCGGGATTTATTTAGCGGTCGGGAAATTCTGGTAATGGCCCTGGAGGTCAAGGCTTACGGCCTCCTGCCCCGGGTAAGGGCCTGGCTGGGGAAGCTGCCGGGCGAAGTGGCCTGCTACAACTGCGACCTGGACATCGCCGCCTACTATCTCTATGCCCGCCGGGTTTGGCCCTGCGCCTGGTATGAAGTGGAGGCCGAAGGCGACCGCTTGCTGCACCTGGAGCCCCAGGAGGACGCCTTTGCCGTGGAGTTCTCCGTGCCGTCCCTGGCCACCCTCGGCCTGGGCCTCACCCGGGACCCGCTTATTCCCCTGGGGGCGGGCAACGGCCTGACGGTGGGGTGGGAGGGGCGCACCCTGGAACTGGACGCCCCCGACGCGCCGGGCCTGGTGCGGGAGTTGGCCCGCTGGCTGCAAAAAGTGAACCCGGACCTGGTGTTGAGCGACTGGGGGGACGAGGAGATCATCCCTATCCTCACGCGGTGGAGCCGGGAATATGGCGAAAATCTGCTCCTAAACCGGGAAACGCGGGCGGTCCCCCGAAGATTTATCGGCGGCCGCAGCTACTTTTCCTATGGCCGCATCGTCTACCAGGGCTCTTCCGCCCCATTCTACGGCCGCTGGCACCTGGACCGGCGCAATTCCTTCTACTACCGGGAAGCGGGTCTCATGGGCCTCATTCAGATTGCCAGGATCGGCCAGATGCCCTTGCAACCCGCGTCCCGGTCCAGCCCGGGGACACTGATCACCTCCATGCAACTGGCCCGGGCCGTGGCCGACGGCATCCTTATTCCCTGGCGCAAAGCCGAACCGGAACACTTCAAAACCGCGGGGGAACTGCTCACCACCGACAAGGGCGGCCTGACCTTCATGCCGCCCATCGGTCTCTATACCCGGGTGGCGGAAGTGGACTTCGCCTCCATGTACCCCACCATCATGGCGATACATAATATTTCCCCGGAAACGGTCAATTGCCCCTGTTGCGCCCCAGGCGCAACCGCGCAAGACGCGGTGGGGGAGGGGGCTAAGGGCGGCAAAACAGGGGCCAGGGGTCAGGGGCCAGGGGCCAGTCGTTTTTGCAATACTGAAACCTGGCCACTGACCACTGACCACTACCTTTCCCCGGTCCTCCCCGCAACCCTCCTTGGAGGTAGGGGCGGGGTTACCCCGCCCTTACAATCCATACCCCCTCCCGTCCCTGAGGCCGGCTATCGCCTTTGTCGCAGGCGTGAAGGACTGGTGCCGAGAACCTTAAGGCCGATTTTGGCCTTGAGGGAATGTCTCAAGGCCCGGGCCAAGGAGGTGGAGCCGGAGGAGGCGCGGCCATACCAGGAGCGGCAGAATGCCCTGAAGTGGATGCTGGTCACCTGCTTCGGCTATCTGGGGTACAAGAACGCCCGCTTCGGGAAGATTGAGGCGCATGAGGCGGTGACGGCCTATGGCCGGGACAAGCTGCTCGCCGCCAAGGAGGCCTTTGAGGCCGCGGGCTTCAGGGTGCTTCACGGCCTCACGGACTGTCTCTGGGTCCGGAAGCCGGGCTTTACGGCAGAGGAGTTGGCGGACTTGTGTCGACAGGTCTCAGAGATCACCGGGGTGAAGCTGGCCCTGGAGGGGGTGTACCGCTGGCTCTATTTCATGCCTTCCAGGCAGGACCCTCAGCGCCCGGTGGCCACCCGCTACTTCGGGGTCTTTGAAGACGGCTCTCTGAAGGTGCGGGGGCTCATGTGCCGGCGCCGGGATACCCCGCCCTTCGTGCGGCAGGCCCAGGAGGCCATGTTAGCCAAGCTGGCCGAGGCGGGTTCGCTCGGGGAGCTGGCGGCCCTGAAGCCCGAGTTGGAGGAAATGGCCGAAGGCTTCCGGCAGCGCCTCCGGGAAGGCGGTCTCGATCCCCAGGATTTGGTGATCACCCGGGTGCTGTCGCAAAAGGTGGAAGAATATAAGGTGGACACGCCCACGTCCCTGGCGGCCCGGCAACTGGAGGGCGCCGGCATCCATATCCAGCCGGGAGAAAAGGTGCGCTACGTGCATACGGCAGACAAACGCGGCCCCAAGGAATGCCGGGTGGCGGCCGCGCCGTTTCTGGAGACGTTGGACGGCTATGACACCAAGCTCTATCTGGACCTGCTGGAGCGGGCGGTGGCGGAGGTGATGGTGGCCCTCGGAGATCTGGAGATTTTGGGAGAGAGCAATATATAGAATTAGATTAAGTAGATTTTAATGGTTTTTTATTTTAAAATTCGGAACGGAGACTCTAAATGCGTGTTAAAAATCGTCAACAGATGGCTCAGGTTCTTAATGATCGAATGACTCGGACATATTCCTCTCTGTCCGAACGCCAAGAGCTAGAGCCAGACACTTCCCTTGTCAAAACATATCTCATAGAAGCACACCTCTCAGAATCTGCAGAATCTGAGAAAGCACTTGCCTTAGCAGAAAAAGTATTCTCTCAGCAAAATTTCGCTGGAAAATCCCAAGTTAAAACTTCTCGAGCAGAAGAACCTACCCTTATTTCTGTGGAAATGAGGACGAAAGATGAACATTGGGTCACGTATGTAGATTTCACTAATTCTCGATACTGGCTTTTACATTCATTGGCAAGCAGTAATTCTATGGATTGGATGATTCAAAAACTCATTAAAAATTCCCCCGAATTGGACCGTGCTTGGCTATCAGCAGACTTTTTAGAATATATTTCAAAATTGGGATCATTTCGAGGATTGAACTTAGACTATGACAGACGAATGCTTTTTTATACTGATGATTCCAAATTCCTGAAAACGCCTTTGGAATTTTTAAAGATGCAGTTATGGGGCGATAAGGCTGCTGATGTTCTTAGGATACTCAGAGATAAAAAAGCCTTTCCTCATGAAACGACGCTATCAAAAGTTAAGATTAAATTCTGGCTTGATAAACAAGAAAATGGCGATTTTTCCTTGGATGACATTAAATATGATGGAAAGATAACAGCAAGGGGGACTTCTTTTCAAAGTCATATAAGTTTGATTTCCCATATCTATGAAAAATATGCTCTCCAAATTCGTAAAATCGAAAAAGACTTTGCTCTTAAATCGGTTGAAAATGATGGTCGGTTGAACTTAGAAGGTGAACCAATTAATATTATGTTGGGCCGACCAATTGATGACCTAAATGGTTTTTGTGAAAGTGTTTTTTCTTCAAGCGAGCCATTTCGCTTATGGGGGGTGCCCATTCAATTATCAAAGTATTTTTATAGAGTTCATGCTTTTGATATTCACATTAGTGGCACTATGGTTTTTGAAATTTCGCCTGATTTTATCCGTATTTATTTGCCCTCCGGTTCATGTGGAAACAGCATTATTAGGTTTTATACAAATATGCAACACCATTATGATTCACTTATAAAGGCATTAGATGGGAATGGGAGGGCGATCTTTGAATTTTAACTTATTAATGTTAAATTTATTTATTGGAATGTGCAGAGGATCGTATGGCTTACCAAAAGACCTTAAAAACCTAGGCTATGTCGACAAATGGATTGAATATAAATTTAATAATCAAGACTTAGACATTGTTCATCCTGATTTAATAATTTCTTCAGAAAAAAATAAACATACTATTTTAATAGAATTTAAATCTGGATCAAATACTGACGATGACCAACTAAAACGTTATTTCAGACTAACAAGAAGCGATATAATAACTAAGGCATTTTTATCTCCATTATCAGTCAATTTACACGATATTGCTATAGTAGGAAAAAATGAACATAGAGAGCGATTAAAAATTGGCATAGAAAAAAGAGGCTATACATTTCCTTTGATATTGGAAACAGGGAAAGGATTGAAACTATTTTATAATCAATTTCAAGTTTCAGAAACGACTAATATTTTTAAACCGTTATTAAAGGTTAACTGGAAGTACATACCCCGGAGTTTTGTTCCTGTAAATTCTGAATCAGACCTTTGGGAAATTGCCGAGCTATTACTTCCGAAAATACTCAAATATCTGAAGGAAAAAAGAACAACTATTGATATCGAAGAAATTTGTCAAGATTGTTGTATAACTTGGGATATTATGGGAAAACCAGGCAAGGATGATTTTAGGAGCAATTTAAAGAAGGTATTGGCCAAAGCAGCACGCCATGAATTTAGGGGTATTTTTCGTTCTGGAGGAAGAAAATTTATAAACTTAGAAATTATAAATAATCCGTTGGATACAGACATGGACAAACTTCCGAGAGTCTTTCGCAACCTTCGAGAAAAGCAAAAAAAATTTATTGAGCGATTGAGAACGGGCAAGGCCTTCAAAGGACAAATGGAGCTACCTTTAGAATATTAAATAAAATCCAAAACGGGACTTCTATTTTCCAAAAAGCAATAAAAGGGGCGGGTTTAAAACCCGCCCCTACACGTTTGTTGCGATGAAATGCTTTGTCCTTAGATTTCCAGCCAGGAGTCGGAGAACAAGACCTGGCCCATGATGACCCGGGCGGTCTTGGCGTAGTTCTGCAGTTCTTTGGACATGGCGGGGATGTTCACGGATTTGCCGTCCATGATGTCGTGGACAATTTTCACGGCTTCCGGTTTCTTGCCGGCCACCACCGCGGTCAGCTCATCGTCGAAGGCGTCCACGATGGCGGAGACCATGCCGCAGCGCTGGATCATAATGACGTACGTGCGGTTGATGATGGGCCTGAGTTCGTCCGGCACGCCGTTACTGGCATTGGAGAGCCCGCAGGTGGACAGGGCTCCCGGGGCCATATCCTGGAGCATCTTCATGTACTCCATGTCGGCCATGAGCTGGTTCTGCTGGATGTTCAGCGGCGCGATGATGGGATCGAACCAGATGTCTTCGTTGGGGATGTCGTATTCCGCCGCCTTGGCCAGGATTTCGGCGGTGAGCATGCCGCGTTCGTGTTCATCCCGGGGCATACCCTCGGGCCCCCACAACAACCCGATCATGGAAGCGTTGTATTTGCGCACCAGGGGCATCATGCCGTCCATGCGCTCGGGCCGGGCCATGATGGAGTTGATGATGGCCTTGCCCTTGTGGACCTTGAGGCCGGCTTCCATGGCGGCGATGTTGGAGGTATCCAGGGCCAGGGGCACATTGGGCACCACTTCCTGGATGGCCTTGACGATCCACTCCATCAATTCTTCGCCGCCCTTGCGGGCCGGGCCGATATTGACGTCAATAAAATCCACCCCGGCCGCGGCCTCTTTCAGGGCCAATTCCTGGAGGGGCTTGGGGTTGCGCTCCTTCATCGCTTGACCATATACTTTGGTCACCACGTTCAGGTTTTCGCCGATTCGGTAAAATTTACTCATGAGGTGACCCCCTTCTTAACGGTGCTGTCGGTGGGGAAGAAAGCCCCGGAGGCTTCCTTCCCATATAGGTAAGGAGCTCCCACGCCTACTACAGGGTTTTCAGCAAGGCCGGGATATGGGAGGCTTCCCGAGGCCCGATGAGAACTTTCCAATCGGGCAGTTCCTCTTCCAGGTCACCGCTGATGCCCGCGGCGTATCCCGGAATGATGATGGTGCGGGTCTTGACCTTGTCGTTAATCCCGCATTTTTTCACGAAATGCGCCACGGAGTCCCCGGAGAATTTCCCGGCGGCCCAGGCGGTCATCACCGACAGACCCTCGGTATCCTGGATAAGCAGCCAGACGGGCACCTTGCTGCCCTCGATTTCGCCGGACACGATGAAGTAGGTCAGGGCGAAGTTGGTAGTGACGGCCACGGGGGAATCCGGACCGGGGTTGCCGATCTCGTAGATGCCCGGCGTGATGATCATGGGTTTCTGCGGGTCGGTGTAGATGTTGAGGCGCTCCAACAGCAGGGGGAAGATCCCGTCGGCGGACAGATCGTTGACCACCACGATGCCGCCGTATTTGGCGATGAAGACCGCGGCGTAGAGCTTTTCCATCATGGGATCATTGGTCATTTCGCACGGGCAGGTGATGGTGGGGAACCCGAGAGGCCGGAACTTGGGTACCAGGGCGGCCCGGCGGATAACCACCTGATCCTGGAAGGCCTGCTTCAGGTCGCGGCTGCCGCTGTCTATGACCAGGTCCTTGAGGCCCATGCCGGTCAACTTGGTGGTCAGCTCCGCCAGGGCGTCACAGCCATCGGCTTTGGCCACCAGGGGCAGCCCCATTTCTTTAGCCACGGCGCCCATGGCATCGGCGTTGGCCGCGGTGGCGACGCCTAAGAGCGGCTTCCGGTCCTTGGCGACTTCGGCCCCCGCTTTCAAGACGTCGGCTTTGTCGGTGCACAGCAGAATAGCCGCATCGGTCTTGTCCATCACCTTCTTGACGAGGGCCGAGAATTTGCCCGCATCGCCGTTCATATCTCTAATGGCAATCATTTCCGGACGGAGCAGGAGACCCACCCGGTCGTACTGCAACTTCATGAACTGATCCAGCTTCTTATCCACTTCCGCGTCAGGCGTGGCGGTGGTCACCAACCCGGCGATGATGGTGGGATTGAAGAAGGTCTTTTCGTGCCGAAACATCACGGTCTCGCCGCCGATGGTCTTGACCCCTTCCTTCATGCCCAACTTCACGGGACGGATGGGCGGGGCCGAGGCGGCGGCAAGTTTTTCTTTGGCCTCATCGGACACGTAGGGACAGGCATCCAACTCCGCCTTACCGCTGGCCAGGGCCATGGCGAAGGCCAGGCAGGTGGGGAAGCCGCATTCCTTGCAGTTGGTTTTGGCGAGCATTTTGAAGATTTCAATTCCGGTTAATGCCATCGTCTCTCTCCTTATCCATGGCTGGCGGCCTCCGGTGGTCAGCACCGGGGGCGCACCCCAGACCGCCGGGACCTCTCATCAAGCCAGGGCCTGGAGGGGCGACCTCCAGGCCCTTTATGGGTTATCCGATAATGGGTTCCATTTCCAAAGCCGGGTGCTGCTTCTCCGTCAGGAAGGCCAGGATTTCGTCTTCGGTGACCCCCACGGTCTCATCGGCAATGCGATCGATGAGATCGGGCATCCCTTCTTCCTCGCCCCGCTTCAGAAGCCGTTCCCGGAGTTCTTCCTTCAAGCTCGTGGGCATCCAGACCACCCGCTTGAGACCGCCGTCGCCGGACACGAACTTCCGCTGGCAGACGTTGAACTTGCTGTGGCCCACGAAGCCCGGGGTTACCTGGCCGCCGCCGATAACGCCGGCCAGGGTGGTGAACTTCATGCCGCAGGGAGTTTCACCGGTGTAGTCCCGGTTGACCGTCATGATGCCGTTGCACATGGGCAATACTGCGGAGATGCACTCGCAGCAGCCGCAGGTGGTCATGGGGTCATAGACCAGGCTGTAGAAGTTGTATTTCTCCACCTTCTGGCGGGAAGCCTTGAAGACGAAATCATTGACTCCCTGCCACATGCCGTAGCGCTCATCCAGGGTTTCGCCCTTCTGGATGGGCTGGTTGTGGCCGGTGGGGTTGATTTCAAAGGAGGCTTTGCAGTCCATCCAGTTGTAGGCGCCGCAGAGGCCGGTCCGTTCCGGGCTCACCACACAGACGTGGTTCGGGGCGAAGGACTGGCACAGGGTGCAGGAGTAGTAGGTTTCGGTGGTTTCGTCCCGCATGTTCTCCACCCGGGCGTCACGCACCGCGTAGACTTTCCGGGCCTGCTTGGTGATCTCGTCCACCTTGTCTTTCTCGGTGTAGATCTTCACCTGGCATTTATCGAAGATAGCGCCGAAGTCCTGGTGGAACTTGGCGTGCAGGATGGTGCCGATGTGTTTCAGGGAGAAGCCCTTTTCTACTGCGGCCTTGCCGATCCGGTACCAGGCGATGTCCCGCTGCCCGATGTGCATGACCCCCTGGGCGTAGTTCACCAGGTGGTTGATCTGCCGCTCCAGGATGGGCTCGAAGTCGGGCTGGAAGCTCCGGCCGGCCACTTCCACCACCACCGCCATGGGCAGGCGCATGGGGATTTTGTCTTGGGGCAGGTCGGGGAGATCCGGACCGAAGACTTCCACTTTGCCGTCTTCCACTTCGTCCATGCGCTTGCTGGTGACCCATTCCACGGCCTGGGTCTTGCCGCCGCCGCACTCGGCATAGAGGTCGTCTTTCCGGACCCGCTCACCTTCGAAGGCGGCGCCGAAGTTGACTGGGATGTCGATCTCCGTAACCGTAACCTTGAGGCCCCGGACTTCGATGGACTTCTGGCCCAACTCCGCCATCGGCACGTTGCTGACCACGTGTTCATAGGTGCAGATGCCGGTGGGCAGCACCTGGGGGATGTCCTGGTTGGTGATGGTGGGGCAGCCCCAGTTAATACAACCCGCGGCGTTGGCATACCACTCGTCAGAGATCTGGGATACGGCGTTGACGAAGGCGAAGATGCGGTCCTTGTTGTACAGGAGCATCTTCAGGGCCGCGCCGGGTTTGACGCCGCCGAAGGCCATGGCGGCCCGGTTGGCGAAGCCCAGGGCGAAGACCGCACCGGAGATGTCGGGGCTGAAGGGCACGATCCGGGTGGGCCAGCCGACCTGCACGCCGCCTTCCAGGAGCTGCTCGGGCACCGAGGTTTTGCCGTCAATGGACTTGGCGGCGCAGAAGATATAGAGGTTCTTTTTCTGATATTCCGTTACCAGGTCCACGGCTTCCTGGACCGAGGGGGCGGCGCCCACAATGGCGGCAAATCCCGGCGCGGACCCGTCCACGAACTCGATGCCCCGTTTCCGGAAGATGGTGTCATCTGCGGCGCCCAGCCAGAATTTTTTGTCGCCCTTGTTGTAGACTTCTTCACCGCCACAGTAAAAATCCGGGTCATCCACGTAACGGATGGCCTCAAAGATTTCTTCGGCGAACAGGGTGGCCAGACCGGCGTCCAGGCCGGGTCCCAGGTAGGGCAGGTAGTTATGTTCGGCCGGCACCGGGGGCAGCAACGCCTTGCAGCGCGCCATGATGGGCACGGCATCCTTGAGTTTCTCGATCTTGGTGCCCATCAGGGAGTAGATAATGGGTAGATAATACGCGGTATTGGGGAAGCCGATCTCCTGGTTTTCCCCATATTTCTGGATGGCCTCGTCCAATTTGGCCGCGCACTTATTGACGATTTTATGAGCCCCGCGAATGGCTGCGGATATAATAATTTTTGACACTGTGCCTTCCTCCTTCCTTTTTCGTAAAGGAAATTATCTGCAAAGATCCGCCTGCCTTCGTAGCAGGGCGGTCTCGATGGTCCTTAGTGCTCCTCTCCGCCCGCGGCGGCTTCTTCCAGTTCCCGGCGCATGGCCATATCGAAGAGGACGCGCTCCCGGGCCTTGTCGATGCCCAAGGCTTTCCGTTTGCTGTCGATGTGGGCGATCATCTTCTTGGCCGCCAACTCCGGATCGGGCTCGAAGTCCCACTTGCCGCCCAGCTCTTCCTCCAGACCCT
>JBAVUP010000108.1:0-7961 GCA_049696835.1 Desulfobaccales bacterium | reverse complement strand
CAGGTGGATGAGCAATTAGTTGGCTTCGAATAATATAAAATAGATCATCTACACCACGTGTATCTAAAGATAATTTATCTTTATTAAGGAACTCATAAATCTTTTTAAAAATAGTTATAGGATCTTTTGTTTTACAAATTAATTTGTCATTAAACCTATTCATTGTTTCTTTAAGTAATATTCTTGCTAATGATTCTAAATAAAAAGCCATAAATATAATAGCAACTCTTGCATAACGTTTACCTATTGCATGATCAATATCAGACATTTTAGCTTTTTTTAAAAAATAAACTATATCATCATAAATTGTATTGCACGTTGGCACACTAACGGAAATTTTCCCTTCTCCTCCGAACTCAGCACCTCCACTTCCAACGTGGTTATAAACGTGCATTTGATAATACCTCCACTATTAGAATACTGGCTTAACCCTCGGTCCCAAGCTCCCGCTTAGGCTACATCTCCAGGACATTTATCTCCAGCGCCCCCGCAATTTTTCGTAAGGTGCGTTCTACGCACCAAGGATGGCGCGGAGGACGCGCCCGACGAAACCATCTCCAGCGCCGCGGATAGCCCATCAAGGTTCCTGGCGCTGGAATAGAACCTGTCCTGCTATTTTCAGAAGGAATGATGGCGGGCAGTGCCCGCCCTACATCTTAGCCGCATCCCACGCATAGCCTTGGCTGATAGCTGAAAGCTGACCGCTCTTTTACCACGTCACCAACTCCACCATCTCCCGGACGGCCCGCTCGATCCCCACCAGGACGGCCCGGGCGATGATGCTATGGCCGATGGAGAACTCCTCGAACTCGGCGTAGCCCTTAAAGCGCTTGACGTTCCGGTAGTTGAGGCCGTGGCCGCACTTGACCCGGAGGCCCAGGCTGCGGGCGTGCTGGGCCGCGGCCACCAGTTCCATAAAGAGCCGGGCCGCGTCCGCCGGGTTGTCGGCGTCAACGTAGGTGCCGGTGTGGAGTTCCACCCAAAAGGCGCCCACCTCTTTGGCGGCGTCGATCTGCCGGTCCACGGGATCGACGAACAGACTGACCCGGAGGCCGGCAAGCTTGAGTTGGCGGATATAGTCCCGGAGATAGTCCCGGTTGCCCGCGACGCTGAGGCCCCCCTCGGTGGTGAGTTCCTGGCGTTTCTCCGGCACCAGGGTGACCAGGTCGGGTTTCACCTCCCGGGAAATGACCAGCATCTCCTCGGTGGCGGCCATTTCCAGGTTGAGGCGGGTCTTGACGGTCTGGCGCAGCAATCTTAAGTCCCGGTCCTGGATGTGGCGCCGGTCCTCCCTGAGGTGCACGATAATGCCGTCGGCGCCGGCCAACTCCGCCAGGGCCGCGGCGGTCACCGGGTCCGGTTCGTCTATGAGGCGGGCCTGGCGCAGGGTGGCGATATGGTCAACGTTTACTTCCAGTCGGGGCACGCCGATTTCTCCTTCCAGGGCAAAATCAAAATGGCAATAACCTTAAGATCCCCCTAAATCCCCCTTTTCCAAAAAGGGTCTTATCTGCCCAACCCATCACCCACCCCTTGGTAAAAGGGGGGTCAGGGGGAATTCTCTTGCCCAGATGAAGCCGACTCCAAGTCCCAGGACCGCCCGGGGTAGAGCAGGCCCATCAATTCCCAGGCCCGGGCCTCCATGCGCGCTGCGGCCCCGGGGTCCTCGTGGTCGTAGCCCAACAGATGTAATATACCGTGAATCAGGAAAAAATCGAGGAGTTCCTGCCAGGGCCAACCGAATTCCCGGGCCTGGCGGCGGGTGGTCTCCAGGCAGATCACCACCTCTCCCAAAACCGCCGGCGGACCAAAGGGGCTGGGGGTGTCGTCCAGGGGAAAAGCAATGACGTTGGTGGGGCCGCGCCTGCCAAAGGTATCCCGGTTCAGGCGCGCCATGGCCCGGTCATTCATCAGGGTGAGGCTCAGCTCCCCCTCAGACCATCCCGAGGCGTTTAAGATCTTCTCGGCTTTTTTCCTGAGATTCTCCTGACTTATGACCGTTTTTCTTTGGCGGTTGTTTATCCAGATCTTCATGGGACTTCTTCTTGTCGATGGTCTGGGGGTAATGGATGCGCTGGTGGAAGATGCCGCTCAAGATCTTGTTGAAGCTCTTGGCGATGTGATGGAGATCCTTCAGGGTCAGCTCGCATTCGTCGAGTTGGCCGTCGGCGAAGGCGTTGTTGACGATCTTCTGGACCATGCCCTGGATGCGGGCCGGGGTGGGCTCGGTCAGGGTCCGGGAGGCCGCCTCCACCTGATCTGCCAGGAGCACCAACCCGGCTTCCTTGGTCTGGGGCCGGGGGCCCGGGTAGCAGTAATCCTCGATCTTCACCTGGCTGGGATTGGCCGCCTGGCTCTTGGCCTTGTGGAAAAAGTAGCTGATGAGGTTGGTGCCGTGGTGCTGGTGGATGATTTCGGCGATGCCTTCTCCCAGGCGGTGTTTCCGGGCCAGGTCCACCCCGTCTTTGACATGGGAGATGAGAATCAGACTGCTCATGGAGGGCGCCAGCTTTTCGTGCTTGTTTTCCCCGCCCATCTGATTTTCCACGAAATAGGCAGGTTTCTTGATCTTGCCGATGTCGTGGTAATAGGCGGCGGCCTTGGCCAGCATGGGATTGGCCCCGATGGTCTCCGCCGCGGCTTCCACCATCTGTCCCACCACCATGGAGTGATGATAGGTGCCCGGGGCAATCAGCATCAGTTCTTTGAGCACGGGCTGGTCCAGGTTCAGGAGTTCCAGCAGGCGGATGTTGGAGGAGAAGCGGAACGGCGATTCCATGATGGGGGTCAACCCCAGGGCCAGGATGCCGGTGAGCACGCCGCCGCTTAAGGCAATGGCCTCCCCGATGAACAGGTCATTGCCGGTGAAGGGATACTCCAGCAATTTAAAAGCCGCCACCAGAATCATGTTGGCCAGGCCGATGAACAAGCCGGTGCGGATCAGGTCGCTGCGGCGGTGGCAATTTTTCACGCCCCAAACCCCCATCAGGCCGGCGATGACCAGGTAGATGAACAGGGGAAAGGGTTTCTCCACCAATACCAGGGCGGTAAAGGTGGCGCTGAGAAAGGCTACCCCCACCCCGGTCTCCAGCCCCAGAAACATGGCGGCAAAGATGGGGGCCAACCCCTGAGGCAGGATGTATACCAGATTTTGGCCCACCAGCGTGAGACTCCGGGAAAGATTATCGCCCAGCCCCAGGACCACCTTGTTCAACAGGGTGCTGGCCACCAGCAAGGCCGCGACAAAAGCCAGGTCCCGCAGGCGAGTGGAGGACCACCGTAGGGAAAGGCGGGCCAGTTGATAGGAGACCCCCAACAGGACGGTGAGGCAGAGAAAGATCCCCAGAAAGATGAGGAAACCCCGGCTGCGGGGGTAGATCTTACTCTGGGCGTGCAATTTGACCAGGTGCAGCGGGGTGATGCGTTCGCCTTCCCGCACCAGCATCTCGCCCCGTTTCACCTTAAAATAGACGGGCTTCAAGGTCTTGAGGCGGGCCTGTTGGCGTTCATGGGTTTCGGCCCAGTTGGGGGAAACATTGAGGACCAACAGGGCCTGGGTCAAATCGCATACCAGCCAGCGGTTGGCGGGAGAGACATCCACGACCACGTCCCGGCAATAGCTGGCGGCGGATTTGCGTCCGTCGTTCAGTACGACGAAGGAATAAGGCGGACGCACCAACCCTTCCTTGAGGGAGGGCAGGCGGCGCAAGAGAATCTCCCGGGGCTCCGGCTGGAGGATGGAATGGTTGCTGATCACCCCTTGGTTGAAAAACTGTCCCAGCACCTGGCTGACCATGGCTTCCAGATACGGCGAGAACTCGGCTTTGGCCAGGAGGTGGAAAGTGGGCTTGGAGATGGTGACGCCCAGGATGCGGTCGAATTCAGGTTTGTGGTCCAAGAGGATCTTAAAGGATACCGTAGGCTTGGCCGCGAGGCGGGCGCCAGCCTTAGGCTGGGACCTAGGGGCCGGCGGCGTGGCGTCCTGGATGACGTGCCGCATGTAGTCCATGGCCTGCTGGAATCGCTGCTGCACCTGGTCCGCCATTTGTTCCTGCAGATCAAACACCGGGGGCATCTGGGTCATGAGCTCTTGCTGCTTTTTGGCCGTGGTCTCCACGTCTTCCACCAGGAATTCGCCGGTGGCCTTGATGTTCTCCTGGGCCACATCCCCGACCCGGTACTTGCGCAGCGGTTCCGAGATCCGAGGTGCCAGGATGAGGGCCAAAACCAGGCTCAGCCCCAGGAGTAACGCCACCTTGGCGAGCCGATCCTGCCCGGGGGTCAGAACCCTTCTCCGGGTGAAGGATTTAGGCAGCTTGGCGCGCAGACTGCGACCCAGACCATAGATCCGGGAGATCGTCTTGCGCCCGTCTTTTTCAGGCATAAAAGTACTCCGATGGCCCCGGCACTGGACCGGGCCTTGCCGTCATTGCTTCTCAAACCGGCGGTGGTTCCGCCTCGTGGCCGACGCGGCGGGTCCGGCGGCTCTCGTAAGCCCGGATGATATCCTGGACCAGCGGATGCCGCACCACGTCTCGCTCGGTGAAATGGATAAAGGCGATGCCTTCGACTCCCGTAAGCAGGTCCCGGGCTTCCACCAGCCCGGACGGCGCCCCGGGGGGCAAATCGATCTGGGTCACATCGCCGGTGATCACGGCCTTGGACCCGAACCCCAGGCGGGTCAAGAACATCATCATCTGCTCGGACGTGGTATTTTGGGCCTCGTCCAGGATGACAAAGGAGTCGTTTAAGGTCCGGCCCCGCATGAAGGCCAGGGGCGCTACCTCGATGGTGCCACGCTGCACCAGCCGGGTGGCCTTTTCAAAATCCATCATGTCATGGAGGGCGTCATAGAGGGGCCGCAAGTAGGGGTTGACCTTTTCCGCCAGGTCCCCCGGCAGAAAGCCCAGCTTTTCTCCGGCCTCCACCGCCGGCCGGGCCAGCACGATGCGGATGCAGTCGTTGTGCATCAGGGCCGCCACGGCCATGGACATGGCCAGGTAGGTCTTGCCGGTGCCCGCGGGGCCGATGCCGAACACGATGTCATAGTTGCGAATCGCCTCGATGTAGCGCTTCTGATTAAGACTCTTGGGAGAGATGCGCCGCTTCATGGCGGAAATGAAGACCGTGTCCAGGAAGATATCCTTGACCGAGGCGCTCTCCTTGTCCTGGAGAATCTTGATAGCATATTGCACGTCTTGTGCCAAGAGGGGATAGCCGGATTGCAGCAGCCCGTAGAGTTCCTGGAGGACCCGCTGGGCCAGGCGCACGTCGGCCTCTCCCCCTTCCACGGTCACCTGGTTGCCCCGCACATGGTGTTTCACCCCCAGGCTGCGGCTGACCATGGTCAGATATTTGCCTTGCTCGCCATACAAAGCCTGGGCCAGGGAATTGTCCTCGAAGGTGAGTTGGGTGCTTGCCATGGGTGAGATCGCGGCCTGTGACGGTTTAGCCGTTTGTCGGTCTGGTTCCTATCACCTGGCCCTGAATGCGACGCTGCCGGGGCCGGTTGTCAAAGTCCAGCAACACGATCTGCTGCCAGGTGCCCAACAGGAGGCTGCCCCCGGCAATGGGAAGGCCCAGAGAAGGTTTGAGAAACGCGGCGCGCACGTGGGCGTAACCGTTGCCGTCGCCCCAGCGGCGGTCATGTTCGTAGGGGAGATCCCGGGGGAAGAGACGGTCAATGGCCGACCGTAAGTCGTTGACCACGCCGGACTCAAATTCGATGGTGGTCAGGGCCGCGGTGGACCCGGAGATGAACAGGGTGAGTAATCCTTCGGTCACGCCGGTTTGCTGCACCCGCGCGGCTACTGCCTCGGTGAGATCCAGGATGTCTGTCCCGGCGGTGGTTTTGACTTCTATCGTAAAAACTTCTAGGGAAAACATGATAGAGATGGATATTATCAAAATTCAAGGCTATCTTCAACATTTCAATACCTTTTCGAACCTCCCCCGCATTTTCTTAAACCTGGACCCGCTTCCTTGCGGTCCTCGAACCCGGCCCGGAGTGCCCCAAAACGACACTTGCACATATTTCGGTTCTCCCCAGCCACAGAGGCGGCCCACATTTTTTCAAGAATTAGCTAATAAAACCGAAAATTGATATAAGCGCCAGGGGAAATTCCTCGCGCCGCATTTGCCAGAAATATTGAGAATAATTGTTTGATTTTACGACAAAATATATTATTAAACCTGGCGAGCATTGGTTCGGCAGGCTGTTTCAAGACTCCCCTTATCCGTGCCGATTATCGGGACCGGAGGCCTTTGCCCATGCATCTAGTGAGACTCTCACCCACCGGCTTGATTCCTGCTTTATTGATGGTTTTACTCCAGTTCCCCTTGACCGCCAGGGTCGCGGCCGCGAATTATCAGGGAACCTTGAGAATCGGCGGGACCGGGGCGGCACTGGGGACCATCACCCAAGTGGCAGCCGCCTATCAAAAACAACACCCCGACGTCCACATCGTTATCCCTCCAAGTCTCGGCAGCAACGGCGGCATCAAAGCGGTCCTGGCCGGGGCCTTGGATGTGGGGTTGAGCAGCCGCCTCCCCACCGAGGCGGAACGCCGGCAGGGCGCAGTGGCCTGGGAATATGCCCGGTCTCCTCTGTTATTGGTACCCGCTCATAAAGGCGCCCCGGTCAACTTCTCTTTCAAGGAGATTGCCTCGCTGTATAACGGGGACATCAAAACTTTTCCTGATGGCGCCCCAATTCGCATGGTTCTAAGACCAGAAGTTGAAATCGATATGCACGTGGTAAGGAGTATGTCTCCTGAAATTGATGCGGCGGTCACCAAGGCCCAATCACGGGAAGGAATGCTCGTGGCCGTCACCGACCAGGATAACGCCAAGATTCTGGAGAACGTCAGAGGGGCCATAGGGTGGATTACGCTGGCTCAGATCATTTCCGAGAAATTGCCAGTAACCCCTTTCCCCATCGAAAATATCATGCCCAGTGAGGCGAACTTCGTTTCCGGTAAATATCCCTACAATAGACTTTTTTTGGTGGTTACCGGAGCCCAACCTACCCCGCTTGCCAAATCCTTTATTGAATTTCTCACCTCAGCCGAAGGGCGGGCAATCCTCTTGAGAAACGGCCACTTTGTTGATGTGAAAAAACCATGAGACGTCGATCGCCTAAAACCTCTCGCCATATAGCATTGGCCCTGGCTATTGTAATACCCGTCTTTTTATCTTCAATTTTCTTTTTTATGAGCTATTCAAATCTAAATACCGCGATGCAAACTGAAGCCAAGGTCAATGCGCTGTTCGCCTCACAAATGATCAACGCTAACCCTGACTATTGGCGTTTTGAGCTCATTAGATTAGAAGAGTTTCTTACACGTCGCTTAATCAAAACTCATGATGAGATTCGCCGTATTGTCGACCTGAATAACAAAACTGTGGCAGAGTATCGCGAGAAAGTAGAATATCCTTATATTACGCGCTCCTATCCCCTTTATGACTCCGGCCATGTGGTGGCGAAGCTGGAAATAATCCGGTCTTTGCGCCCATTGTTATGGAAAACTCTCCTGGTGGGACTCGTTGGTTACCTCTTTACCGCCGCCATCTATCTATCGGTGAAAAAATTTGTCCTAGATGCTCGCCAGCAGGCCGAGGCGGCCTTGCTGGAGAGCGAGCAGAAATACCGCGTATTGGTTAACCAAATGCCGGGCCTGGTTTATAAAGGCTATGCCGATTGGACCGTCGATTTCTTTGACGACAAGATCTACGAACTTACCGGCTACCACAAAGATGAGTTTGATTCCCGCAGGATAAAATGGTCTGAGGTGATATTGGCGGAAGACCTGCCGAGCGTCAAAAACGCCTTTATCCAGGGTCTCAAATCGAATAAATCTTACACCCGGGAATACCGGATCAAGGGGAAAGACGGCGCCATCTTATGGATACAGGAAAGGGGGCAGATAATTTGTCAGGAAGATGGCGGAATCGCTTATGTC
>JBAVUP010000107.1:0-24044 GCA_049696835.1 Desulfobaccales bacterium | reverse complement strand
CGTATATGGACCCTATTTAAGGTACCCACATCCCCCCCTTAATCAAAGTTCATATACCATTTTCTCCTTTCACCGACTGGCCGGGTTCCTCCCCCATCCGGCCAGTTACCTTTTTGGGGCCTACCTGACGAATTCGTGTCCGGCTTCCTTGCTTCTCATGTTCCCGTTCCCTTACCTGCGGCCTGAGTGCGGGCCTGCTGTCCGCGCTGGCGGTGTCCTGCTTGCGCAGTTCAAGAAACGCGACTCAGTTTTTGGCCTTTCCCGTATCAATGATTATGTGACAGTAATTAAGTTAAGGCCGCAAATCAAACCGATTGGGTAAAAAATTTTGAACCAGAGCCGGCACGCCCAAATTACAACCTCTTGAAATATCATGGTATTAATCGACCAAGTCTTCTGGCATGGTTTCTGCAATTGATAATGGCAGATATGAACATTATTAAGGTACCCCCTTCCCCCCCTTAATGAAAGTTCATATACCATTTTCTCCTTTCACCGACTGGCCGGGTACCTCCCCCACCCGGCCAGTTATTTTTTGGCGGCAGTGCTGATCCCCTCCCTCCTCCCTTCATACCGATTAATCCCGGCCTGACTGCATGGCCCATGGCTCACGGCGGCGAACCGATGGGCAACCTGGCCCGGCACCGAGAGGTGAGCCTGGGGTTATCATAGGGGATAAAGGCGCCGAGGGAGCCATCCCTGACCGCGCCTTGGAAGATGAAACAAAGCTACGTTAATGGGCGGCGAGGCTCGTCGGCGTCTTGGTTGGGGTTGGCTTAAGGGAGCGTGGACGCCTCCTGGAGGGCCTGGATTTTGTCGTAGCACTCGTCGGCCGTCAACCGCCCGGAAAAAAAATCCTTGAGCGTGCCCAGGAGGGGGTGGGAGGCGAAGAGTTCCGTAAGTCCTATGCGGTCTCCCAGATCGGGGAATTGCACGGCGATTTTGAAATGGGCAGCGATTTCCCGGAACACTTCAAACTGTTGGACCTCCGTCTGGCGCATCTGGGCTTCGACCTGAAACAACAGTTTCCGCAGGCGCTGCAGGTAGTCTTCCCTCTCCCGGTATTCCCGGCCTTTATGGCGCAGAAAGCCCAGGTGCCGCTGTCGGGCCAGGGTGCTGTAAGGGATGATTTTGCTCACCGGGGTCGGTTCTCCTGGGGAAAATGTATCATCTCACCTTGCGGATTCAAACCAAAAAGGGTAATAAATTAAGGTTATGAGCGAGCAGATAACCCTGGATTTCGACAAAATGGGCGGCCTGCTGCCGGCCATCGTGCAGGACGCGGCCACCGGCGAGGTGCTCATGCTGGCCTTCATGAATCGCGAGGCCTGGGAACGCACCCTGGCCACCGGTGAAGCCCATTATTACAGCCGCACCCGCCATACCATCTGGCACAAGGGGGGCACCTCCGGCCACGTGCAGCGGGTGCAAGAAATCTACCTGGACTGCGACCGGGACACGGTACTCCTGCAAGTGGAGCAGGTGGGGGGAGCCGCCTGCCATACCGGTTACCGGAGCTGTTTCCATCGCCGGCGCCGGGGGGAGGACTGGCAGGTGGTGGGCTCCCCAATCTTTGATCCCAAGGAGGTATATGGGGGTGAATAAGCTGCGATTGGGCCTCCCCAAGGGCAGTCTCGAGAAGGCGACCCTGGAACTCTTCCGGCGTTCCGGGTGGCATATTCAGGTCAATGGCCGGAGTTACTTTCCCGATATTGACGATCCCGAGATTACCTGCTCCATGTGCCGGGCCCAGGAGATGAGCCGCTACGTGGAGAACGGCACCCTGGACTGCGGCATCACCGGCAAGGACTGGACCATGGAGAACGACTCCCAGGTCACGGTGGTGGCCGACCTCATGTACTCCAAGGCCAGCCTCAACCCGGTGCGCTGGGTGGTGGCGGTGCCAGCGGACTCCCCGTTTCGCTCCCTGCGGGACCTGGGGGGCAAGAAGATCTCCACCGAGCTGGTGAATTACACCCGGCGCTATTTCGAGCAACGCCAGATCCAGGTCGCGGTGGAGTTCTCCTGGGGGGCCACCGAAGCCAAGGTGGCTGCGGGTCTGGCCGACGCCATTGTCGAGGTCACTGAGACCGGCAGCACCATCCGGGCCCACGGTCTCAAGATCATCCATGAGCTCTTCCAGAGCAATACCCAGTTCATCGCCAACCCCCAGGTGTGGGAGTCCGACGCGGCCAAGCGGGAGAAGATGGAAAATCTCAGCCTGCTCCTCCTGGGGGCGCTTAGGGCCGAGCGCATGGTGGGCCTGAAGATGAACATCCCGGAAAAGCAATTGAAGGACATCATCGTCCTGCTCCCTAGCCTCCTGGCCCCCACCATCGCCAGCCTGTATGAGACCGACTGGTACTCCGTGGAGGTGGTGGTGAACCAGGAGGAGGTGCGGAGCCTCATCCCCCGCCTCATCCGGGCCGGGGCCCAGGGCATCGTGGAGTATCCGCTGCACAAGGTGATTTAAAGGCGGGTTTTCGGTTTCAGGTTTTGGGTTTTCAGTGAATAAATTATTGTCGCGGCGGCTGGAAAGCCTGTGCTGCCTTTGGCAGTCGCAGGGCGCGTCCTACGCGCCCAAGGCGCGGCCATTGAATAAAAAAGGCAGAGTCCTTGGACCCTGCCTTTTTTATTGGTCGAAGCCAGGTGGCTTGGATTATTTGCCGAACTTGCGGCGGAAGCCCAACAGGCCCAGGAGGCCGGAGCCCAATAGCCACACGCTCGGGGGCAGGGGCACGCACTGGGCTTCAAAGTCGTTATTGGCGAAGTAAAAGGAACCAGTTGCAGGCGGGATCGCATCAACGGAGCCTTCCAGGACGTAAGCGATCCATTGGGGTTGTAATTCTTCAACCGTGCCGCTTTCAGTATAGTGCGTAAAAACGCCATCCGTATTGGAAAAGCCAACTGAAAGCAGATTAGTCCAACCCGGAAACGTGTCACCCACCTCGGTAAGGGTCGGCGCGGACCCGCCATTGGTGGGCCAATATAAGATATGTAGCTCGGCCCCCGCGGACCCTGCAAGGGCATAATCCAAATCTACCCGCCAATTCTTCGCGGTACCGTCCGGCAGCCAGCCCGGTGTTTGGGACTCATCGATGATCTGGTAAATGCCGTACTCACTATCGCTGTGTGTGTTGGAGCCGGCATAATGAGTGAAAGCATTAGGTGAGAAAACAGTAAAAGTGGCATGGCCGTCTAAGGTGCTCCAACCAGTCAGGTCGGTGGCAAAATTCCCATTAGTCAGTTCATTGGGACCCAGTCCTTCGGCCAGGGCCGAAGTCGCCATCAGCGCCAGGCCCAAAACCATCAATGAGACAATAAACTTTTTCATGAGTTTCTCCTCCCAAGCGATTGACAATTTCATGTGGTTGCCATGCGGTCAGGTGGGTCGACCGTCACCTTGGCCGCATGCGCCGGCCGTCGGCCCGAGCTTTTTTCCTGACAGGGCCAGCCGGCCCTCACCTTATGATCCTTTGGACTCTCATCACCTCCCTTTCCAAGCTTTAAATGGGTTGGGGATAGGCCTTACCCACCGGATAATGGTTTTTAGGCAACCTCGATTTTCTTGCTCCTCGAAAAAACCGGGCCGCCATTCCCAGGCAACCCGGCTGTCTCCATGAGACCCGTGGCTTTCCGTCCCCGCCTCGCGACGGGTTTGGCTTGACTGGATGGGTCTTACTATAAGCTGCACGGAATTTAATGCGTCGGTTCTGACTTGTCCATAGGCAGTTTTACTTAGTTGCCCCTAGGCAAAAGTACCTAAAAAAACCGGATTGCCTTTCCCGGCAACCCGGCTATCTCCATGATATCCGTGGCTTTCCGTCTCAACCTCACGACAGTCAAGACCTAACTAAAATATTATCTAAAAAAAATAAGTTCCGGCCCGCCCCTAAGGAGGGCTAGCCCAAGCGCCCGAAACTTGGCTTATAAAAAAAGCAATAATCACGCCAAATTGATGATCTAATTTTCCTAATAATATTATAATTAATATTATAAAAATATATCTCCAAAATATCTCTCCAAAGCCTCCTCTCATCTCTATTTAACCTGAGAGATTGTTTAATATATTTTAGACATGAATTCCATCATTCTTAGACAGAATGGCTGAACAACCCTCGGCACGGCGGGCGGATTTCAACGCCCCCCCCTGACCTGGCGCCGTCAGGCCCGCCGTCTTTACCCGCCGTCCCGGCCGGGGCGGGCTTTTATTGTCGGTCTCCCAAAAAACAGGGCCCCTGAGGGGGCCCTGCCGGAACAAAGATATGGCGGAAGGTGGCTGTCACCTCCCGGCCGGGCGATACGGCTATTTCTCCCCTCCCATTTTCCGCTTGATCAGGGCGATAAAGTCGGGGTCCACCCCGTAACCCAGACTCTTGGCCTTGGAGATATCCGTCAGGGCCTGGTCGTATTTCTCCTGGTTATAATAAATCATGCCCCGCTGGTAGTAGGCCCGGCCGAAGTTGGGATTCAATTTGATGGCCTCTTCGAACAATGGCATGGCCCGGTCGTTCTGGCCCTTGGCGTAGTACACGATCCCTTTATAGGTGATGAGGGCCGGGTCTTTGGGCTTGAGCTTCAAGGCTTGGTCAAAGGCCTGGAGAGCCTGGTCGTAATGGCCCTCCTGGCTGTGCTTGATTCCCTGGTTGACGTAAGTTTGGACATCCTGGGCCGCGCTCCACCCCGTCACCACGCCCAGAAAGAGGAGGGCCGCCAGCAAGCCGGAAAAATATTTCATGAGTTAAAGACCTCCTATATGGAGAAGTTGTAAGGTTATCCGAAATCCTCCAGCCCCCTCGTTACACGGAACAGAGGCGGCATTCTTCGGCAAACTCGTGGGACAGGGTCAGGCCGCCGGCGCCTTCCGGCAGGCTGAGCACCTGCCCGGGTTTGGAACCGTAGCGATACACCGTGATGCCCTTCAGCCCCAGGCTATGCGCCAACCGGTAGGCCGTGGCCACGTCTTCCCGGGTAGCCGCCGGGGCCAGGTTGATGGTCTTGGAGACCGCATTCTCCACGTGGCGCTGGAACGCGGCCTGCATCTTCACCTGGTACTCCACGCTCACTTCGAAGGTGGTGGGGAACAGGCGCCTGAGCTCCTCCGGCAGCGTCTCCAGGGGACGCACCCGTCCGCTGGCCAATACCTTCGGCACCCACTCGTCCGCCGACAGGCCGGCCTGGCGCAGTTTTTCCAGAAACAAAGGGTTGACCTCGTCAAACTCTTCGCCTTCCAGGGCCCGGCGGCGGTAGGCCACCGCAAAGAGCGGTTCGATGCCGCTGGAGGCCGCGGCAATGATGCTGATGGTGCCGGTGGGGGCGACCGTGGTGACCGTGGCATTCCGACGGGGCGGCTGGCCTTCCTGATGCCAGCGGCTGTGGGTGAAATTGGGGAAGGGGCCCCGTTGGCTGGCCAGCACCTGGGACTGGGCCACGGCCCGGTCCTGAATACGGGCCATGATAGTCTCGCCCAGCTTGAGGGCCTCCGGGGAATCGTAGGCCAGGCCCAGCTTGATGAACAGGTCCGCCAGCCCCATAATCCCGAGACCGATCTTACGGTTGGCGTGGGTGATGGCCGAGATCTGGGGCAGGGGATAGTGGCTCTGATCGATGACGTCGTCCAGGAAGGTCACTCCCAGGGTCACCAGGCGATCCAGGGCCTGCCAGTCCAACTCGCCCCGGGCAACCAGGGTGGCCAGGTTGATGGAGCCCAGGTTGCAGGACTCATAGGCCAGCAAAGGCTGTTCGCCGCAGGGGTTGGTGGCCTCTAGTTCGCCGATCTCCGGGGTGGGGTTGGCCCGCTCAATGGCATCCAGAAAGATCAGACCGGGGTCGCCCGTCCTCACGGCCGCGTCGCAGATGAGGTCGAACACCTCCAGGGCCTTGAGCTGCCGCACCGTAAGCCCGGTGCGGGGATTGATCAGGGGATAGGTATCGTCCGCGGTCAGCCGCTGCATGAAGTCGTCGGTGACGGCTACGGACAGGTTGAAGTTGGTGAGCATCCCCTGGTCGGCCTTGGCGGTGATAAACTCCAGGATATCCGGGTGGTCCACCCGGAGGATGCCCATGTTGGCGCCCCGGCGCCGCCCCCCCTGTTTCACCACTTCGGTGGTGGTATCGTAGATACGCATAAAGCCCACGGGGCCCGAGGCCACGTGGCCGGTGCTCCGCACCTGGTCGCCCCGCGGCCGCAAATGGCTGAAATTGAAGCCGGTGCCGCCGCCGGTCTGGTGAATCAGGGCCATATCCCGCACCCCTTCCAGGATGCTGCGCATATCGTCGTGGATGGGGATTACGAAGCAGGCGGCCAACTGGCCCCGGGGTAGACCGGCGTTCATCAGGGTCGGGGTATTGGGGAGAAACTGTAAGGAGGCCATGGCTTCAAAAAAAGCCTCGGCCTGGCGAGCCACGCGCTCCGGACCGCCATACCGCTCTTCCGCCGCGGCCACGCCCCGGGCCACCCGGTGGAACATCTCTTCGGGAGTCTCCACCACCCGGCCCTCGGGGTCCCGGCGCAGATAACGCTCGGTCAGGACCCGGGCGGCGATGGGGCGAAATGGGGGCGGCGAAACGGTCATGGCCTATTGATATGTCGATTTTTTTTAGCAGAAAACAGAAAACAGAAAACAGTATTAAATAATCCCCCATTTCTTGGCCCGCTCTTCATAGGCCGGCGGAAAGCTGGGAGAAAAATTCTGGTAGAAGGTGATGGGGTAGCGGGCTCCGATCTTTTTGGCCGCGTTCTTCAGCCCCAACAGGAGCCCTTCCAGAAACCTGCCGGGGAAGGCCACCACCATCTCATCATCCTGGGTCATGGAAAAGATGCGGTCGCCCATGCCGGGGATGACCACCTTGAACTCACCGGTGCGGTACGGGGCAATGAGGTAGGAGCTGCACTCCACCTTGCCGCCGAATTCCCCGCTGACCCGTTCTCCCAGGCTGAACACGGCCGCCTGAATGAGGCGCATGAGCTGGGCCGGATTGCCGTAGACCACCACGACTTCCGGGTCCAGGGTGAGGCGTTCCAGGGGGCAGAGGTAGAGGGCCTTGATCTCCTGGGGCTCGAAGCGGGGCAGAGCTTCCACTTCTTTGAGGGCAGGGCCCAGGGCCTGATGAAACCCCACCTCACAGAAGAGCTGTCCCAGTTCCATGATTGGGTCGGTGGCCGGCGTGAAGCCGAAGACCAGCATGCCCGGTACGCAGATGAGATCTTCCTGGGTCAGGCCCACGGGCCAGCCATATACCCGGGCCATGGTCACCCCCTGGCAGATGGTTACTTTCTTGCCAAAGACCTTGGACGGCTGCCGGGTTTTTTCCGGGAGGTCAGCGACATCTTTGAAGAAGGCGACGCCGAACGGTTCGGTGCGGAGGCGCAGAGTCTCTTTGAGCTGGACGGCCGCGGCTTTATAATCCATGGTCTCTCCTCGGCTGAGCGACGTGCCATAGAAATATAATGCTTCATGTTAATGATTAGGTAAGCAAGATGCAAGTGTGGCGGTGCTTTTCCCTTGGCCCGAGCCATAGTCCGGGATACAATACTTTTCCAAACCTAAGGCTCTGATTATGTCAACGGCACCCATTCCTTTCCATACCCTGACACCGGCCCAGGTCTTTGAGGCCCTGGACACCGGGCCGCGGGGGTTGAGCGAGCCGGTCGCCCGGGAGCGCCTGGAGCGCCACGGCCCCAATGAGCTGGCCGCGGGGAAGAAAATTTCGGCCTGGCGCATCCTACTGCGCCAGTTTGCCAACCTCCTGATCCTCATCCTGCTGGTAGCCACGGGCATCTCCTTCGGGTTGGGAGAAACCCTGGATGCCTGGGTCATTCTGGCCATTGTGCTGGCGTGCGTGGTGCTGGGTTTTGTCCAGGAATACCGGGCGGAGCAGGCCGCGGCGGCTCTCGCTAAACTGGCGGCGCCGGTGGCCACCGTGGTCCGGGCCGGCCAGGAACGGGAAATCCCCGCCCGGGAGGTGGTGCCGGGCGACCTGCTGGTTTTGCATACCGGCGACCGGGTGGCCGCGGATGCCCGTTTGCTGGAGGAAGTCAACCTGAAGGCCGACGAGGCCCTCCTCACCGGGGAGTCCACCGCGGCAGGCAAGAGACTGGCCCCGGTGGCCGACCCCGACAAGGCCGTGGCCGACCGGAAGTGCATGGTGTTCGGGGGCACGGTGATCACGTACGGCCGGGGCCGGGCCGTGGTCACCGCTACCGGTATGGACACGGAGTTCGGCAAGATCGCCCGGATGTTGGAGGAAGTGGCCGAGGAACCCACCCCCCTGGAAGCCCGCATGACCACCATCGGCCGGGTCTTGGGCATGATCTGCCTGACGGTGGCCGTGGGCGCTTCCCTGTTGGGAGTCATGCGCGGCCACGGCTGGCTGGAGATGCTGATCTGGGGAATCAGCCTGGCCGTGGCCGCGGTGCCGGAATCCTTGCCGGCGGTGGTCACCGGGGCCCTGGCCATCGGCACCACCCGCATGGCCCGGCGCCGCGCCATTGTTAAACGCCTGCCGGCGGTGGAGACCATGGGCTGCACCACCGTGATCTGCACCGACAAGACCGGCACCTTGACCAAAAATGAAATGACGGCCCGGCGCCTCTTTTTGGATGGGCGGCTTATCGACGTGAGCGGCTCGGGGTACGACCCCGCGGGGACGTTTCAGGCCGGCGGCACCGCAGTGCAGGCCCAAGACCACCCGGTGCTGGCCTGGGCCGCCCGGGTGGCCATGTTGTGCAATGACGCCGCCCTGGAAGAGATTGACGGCACCTGGACGGTGCGGGGCGACCCCACCGAAGGCGCGCTGCTGGTATTGGGCCGGAAGGCGGGCCTGGACCCCGGGGAACTCCTGGCCGCATTTCCCCGGGTGGCGGAGATTCCCTTCTCCTCGGAAGCCAAGCGCATGAGTACTTTCCATCAGGAGCCGGACGGGGTCCTGATGTGCGTCAAAGGGGCGCCGGAACGGCTGCTGGCCCGGGCGCACCAGGTCCTGACCGGCCGGGGCGAGGAGCCCCTGCGTCCTGAGGACCGCGAGGCCGTCCGAGGCCAGGCGGCCCACATGGCCCACGAGGCCCTCAGAGTCCTGGGCCTGGCCTACCGGCGTCTGCCGGTGGTGCCGGACCTGGAATCCGCGGCGGCCGACCCGGAGCTGGTCTGGGTGGGCCTCGTGGGCATGATCGACCCGCCTCGGCCGGAAGCCCGCCAGGCGGTGGAGCAATGCCGCCAGGCGGGCATCCGGGTCATCATGGTTACCGGCGACCACCCCGACACCGCCCGGGCTATCGCCCGGGAGGTGGGCATCATCCCCCGGGAGCACCAGTCACGGACGTTACTCACCGGGGAGGAAGTCAACCGCCTGGATGACCCGGAGCTTGAGGCGCGTTTGGGCGAGGTCCGGGTGTTCGCCCGGGTGGCTCCGGAGCATAAGCTGCGGCTGGTGGATATCCTCAAGGCCCAGGGCGAGGTGGTGGCCATGACCGGGGACGGGGTCAACGACGCCCCGGCCCTGAAGCGGGCGGATATCGGCGTGGCCATGGGGATCACCGGCACCGAGGTCACCAAGGAGACCGCGGCCATGATCCTGGCGGACGACAACTTCGCCACCCTGGTGGCCGCGGTGGAGGAAGGCCGGGCCATCTTCGACAATATCAAGAAGTATCTCATCTTCCTCCTGAGCTGCAATATCGCCGAGATCCTGGTGCTCACCGGGGCCTTTTTTCTGGGCCTGCCCCTGCCCCTCATCGCCCTGCAGATTCTCTGGGTAAATCTTACCACCGACGGCTTACCCGCCCTGGCCCTGGGAGTGGACCCCAAGGCCCCGGACATCATGTCCCGGCCACCCCGGCCCCCGACGGAGGGCGTGTTCAGCCGCCACGTCATCGCTCTGCTGGCGGGGATCTCCCTTTATCTCACCCTCATCCTCATTCCGCTGTTCGGCTATTACTATCACTGGAATCCCTGGGGGCTGCGCGATCCGGAGATGGTCTTGACGGAGGCCCAGACCATGGTGTTTATCACCCTGGTGCTGGCGGAACTGGTGAACGCCTTCAACTGCCGCTCCGACTACCTATCGCTGTTCAAGGTCGGAGTCTTCAAAAACCGCTTCCTGATCCTGGCCGTGCTGGCCTCCCTGGGGATGATGGTGGCGGTGATCGAATGGGACCCCCTGTCCGCCCTGTTTCATACCACGCCGCTCAGGTGGCAGGACTGGGTGGTGGCGACCATCCTCAGCCTCACCTTGATTCCCGTGGTGGAATTGACCAAATGGATTATCGGCCGGCAAAGACGGCAGGCAGCCGGGGAAGCCAGCGGCTGAGGTGCAGGGGGGGAGACCGGGAATGGTGCGAGGAAGGATTGCCAGGCCAGGGCATCCCTCTTTTGGGGGAACTCAGATTTTTAACCGGGAAATGACAAGATGCCTTGACGCTTACGTATCCGGGGACTTGCCCCCATCCCCTTGGGCGAGGGTGGCAGAGATGAGATCATCGCCCCGGCGGGCGGCCGCGAGGAGGCTGGCGATAACCAACCCCATCAAATTCCCGATAAACAGGCCGATCAATCCTCCGAGCCAGAACATGGTGCAGATCTCCTCACATGCTCTTTGATTCCCTATGATGAAAGTTGTCCTTTACAATTTTTATGCCATAATAATATTTTATATTAATTCAATTTGTTACAAAATATATTTTAATCAGATGTGTCCATCTTTCTAAACAAAATGAGAGCATGAGTCAAAGATATGAGACTTTCTAGAGGTCAGAACTTCGGGATAATTTCGATCTCAGGAGGCTCTGCCGCCAAGCTTTAACTGCGGTAGTCGGCGTTGATGCGGATGTAATCCTCGGTGAAGTCGCAGGTGTCGTAGTAATCGGTGAAATCCCCGGCGTGCAGGTGGATGGTCACCGTAAAGGCCCCGGACTTGATCACCTGCTGGGCGGCGGTTTCCGCGTCCGGGCCCAACCCCCGGCCGTTGTGCGCTACCACGCAGTCGCCGAAGGCGATCTCCACCCGGTCCGGATCGAACCGCGCCCCGGCCCGTCCCAGGGCCGCCATGATCCGCCCCCAGTTGACGTCTTCACCGGCCATGGCGGTCTTCACCAGGGGCGAGAGGGCTACGGTCCGGGCGGCTTTTTGGGCCTCAGCCGGGGTGGCCGCGCCCTGCACGAGCACCTTATAGGCGTGCCGGGCCCCCTCGCCGTCGGCCACGACCTGCCAGGCCAACTCCCCCATCACCTGGTTCAAGGCTTCGCCCAGAGCGGTCATGGCCGGGCCTGCTGCTTCGATTCGCGCATTTCCCGCCCGGCCGCTGGCCAGTAAGAGGATGGTGTCGTTGGTGGAAGTATCGCCGTCCACGGTGATGCGGTTGAAGCTAAGCGGCAGAGCCTGGCGCAGCAAAGTTTTCAGAATTCTTGGGGACGCGGCCGCGTCGGTAAACAGAAAGACCAGCAGCGTGGCCAGATCCGGGTGGATCATGCCCGAGCCTTTGGCGATGCCGGCCAGGGTGAATTCCTGGCGGTCAATCATGCCCTTGACCAGCGAGGCCTTGGGCCGGGTGTCGGTGGTCATGATGGCCCGGGCCGCCTCGCCTAACCCATCAGGGCTGAGCCCGGCCACCAGTTGGGGCAGGGCCTGGGTGAGGCGGTCGCCGGGCAGGGGGACGCCGATGACTCCGGTGGAGGCGGGCAGCACCAGTCGGTCCGGGATGTTCAGGAGTTCTGCGGCCCGGCGGCAGGTGTCCCGGGCCGTTGCCATCCCCTGGGAGCCGGTGCAGGCATTGGCGTTGCCGGCGTTCACCAGGATGGCCTGGGCGGAGCCTTGCCGCAGCCGTTCCCGAGAAACCAGCACCGGCGCGGCCTTTACCCGGTTGCGGGTGAACACTCCGGCGGCGGCGGCGGGGGCATCCGCCACCATCAGGGCCAGATCCAGCACCCCCGGTTTTTTGATACCGGCTGCGATGGCGGCAAAACGAAATCCCGGAACGATCATGTCGATATCTCCGAACCTTATGGTGCGCTCAGCATGACAAAAAAATCAGGCACAGGCAAGAGGCCTGTGCCACTAATTTTTCCTTAAAGAGGGCGACCCAACGGGTCGCCCATACTTATGCGGGTTGGGAGGGGGGCTTGGGGGGAGGGCAGGGATTTTTTATAAGTATCCCTGGCCCTTCCCCCAAAATCCTACTTCCCGCAGCACTTCTTATATTTCTTGCCGCTGCCGCAGGGGCAGGGGTCGTTCCGGCCCACCTTCTTTTGCTGGCGCTGTTTGGGTTGGGCGCCGCCTTCGCCGTGGCTGAACACCATGGGTGTGGCCTTGGGCCGGGCCTCCGGCGGGGGTTCGTGGTGCGGCTGCACCTGGAGGTGGAACAGGGTGCCCACCGAGTCCGCCTCGATGCGGTGGATCAGGTCCATGAACATGTCATAGCCTTCCCGCTGGTACTCCCGCAGGGGGTCCACCTGGGCATAGCCCCTCAGGCCGATGCCGTCCCGGAGGTGGTCCATGGACAGCAGGTGTTCCTTCCAGTGGTTATCCACGATCTGGAGCATAACCATCTGCTGAAACTGCTGGAAGACCTCGGGGCCGATTTCTTCGGCCTTGGCTTTGAGGCGCTGCTGCACCAGGTCGATGAGGACATCGCGCAGGTCGCCGTCCAGGTTTTCCAGGGAGAGGCGGAAGCCGAACTGTCGGTAGATGGCATCCCCCATGGCCTTGAGGTCCCACTCCTCCGGCATCTTGTTGGCAGTATATTCCTCGACGATCTCCTCCACCAGCTGGGCGGCCATTTCCAGGACGTCTTCATTGAGGGTTGTGCCCCCCAGGATTTGGCGGCGTTGGGCGTAGATCACCTCCCGCTGCTTATTCATGACGTCATCGTATTCCAGGAGGTGTTTGCGAATATCGAAGTTATGGCCTTCCACCCGTTTCTGGGCCTTTTCAATGGCATTGGACACCAGGCGATGTTCGATGGGCTCTCCGTCGTTCATCCCCAGGCGGCCCATGAGGCCCTTGATGCGGTCAGACCCGAAGATGCGCAGGAGGTCGTCCTCGAGGGAGAGGTAAAACCGGGAGGTCCCGGGGTCGCCCTGGCGGCCGGAACGGCCCCGCAACTGGTTGTCGATGCGGCGGGACTCATGGCGTTCGGTGCCCAGGATATAGAGGCCGCCCCGTTCCACCACTCCTTCGCCCAGGACGATGTCGGTGCCCCGGCCGGCCATGTTGGTGGCGATGGTCAACATGCCCTTTTGCCCGGCATGGGCCACGATTTGGGCCTCCTTCTCGTGTTGTTTGGCATTGAGCACTTCGTGCTTGATGCCCTCCCGTTTCAGGAGGCGGCTTAAGTGCTCCGATTTTTCGATGGAGGTGGTGCCCACCAGGACCGGTTGCCCCCGCTGGTAGCAATCTTTGATATCCTCCACCACCGCGGTGTACTTTTCCGTTTCGGTCCGATAAATCATGTCAGGGTGGTCCACCCGGATCATCTTTTTGTGGGTGGGGATGACCATGACCTCCAGGTTGTAGATCTTTTTGAATTCCTCGGCCTCGGTGTCGGCGGTGCCGGTCATGCCCGCCAGTTTTTCATACATGCGGAAGTAGTTCTGGAAGGTGATGGTGGCCAGGGTCTGGTTTTCGTTCTCGATCTTCACCCCTTCCTTGGCCTCCAGGGCCTGGTGCAGGCCGTCGGAATAGCGCCGGCCCGGCATGAGACGGCCGGTGAATTCATCCACGATGAGGACCTCGCCTTCTTTGACGATATAGTCCACATCCCGCTTGAACAGGTTGTGGGCCTTCAAGGCGGCGTTCAAGTGGTGCAGGACCTCGATGTTCTGGGGATCGTAGAGATTGGGGAGGTTGACCAGCTTTTCGGCGTGCGCCACTCCATCCTCGGTGATGAGGACCGACCGGGCCTTTTCGTCCACGGTGAAGTCCTGCTCGTTCTTCAGCTGTTTGGCCACCTGGTTGAGGGCGTAGTAGAGCTGGGTGGATTCCTCGGCGGGACCCGAGATGATCAGGGGCGTCCGGGCCTCGTCCACGAGGATGGAATCCACTTCGTCCACGATGGCATAGTGAAAGTCCCGCTGGACATAATCCTCCAGGGAGAATTTCATGTTGTCCCGGAGATAGTCGAACCCGAACTCATTGTTGGTGCCGTAGGTGATGTCCGCACCGTAGGCCCGACGCCGTTCACCATCGTCCAGGCCATGGACGATGGTGTCCACGGTGAGTCCCAGGAAGTGGTAGATGCCGCCCATCCACTGGGTGTCCCGGCGGGCCAGATAATCGTTGACGGTGACGATGTGGACGCCTTTGCCGCTCAGGGCGTTGAGGTAGGCGGGCATGGTGGCCACCAGGGTTTTGCCTTCACCGGTCTTCATTTCCGCAATCTTGCCCTGGTGCAACACGATGCCGCCGATGAGCTGAACGTCGAAGGGGCGCATCCCCAGTACCCGGACGGAGGCTTCCCGAGCCACGGCAAAGGCCTCGGAGAGCAGGTCATCCAGGGGCTCATCCCGGTCCAGACGCTCCTTGAAGAGAGCGGTCTGGCCTTGCAGTTCGGCATCGGACATTGCCCGATATTCCGGCTCCAGGGCGTTGATGCGGTCCACCAGGGGCGCCAGGCGCTTCAGTTCCCGCTCGTTTTTACTGCCGAAAATTTTCTTCAGAAAAAGTTGTATCATAGAGGTATCTGCCAATAAAAAACCCCGATAAAGTCAGGCTTCACCGGAGGAATGCAGGCGCAATCAAGGTTGTCGTCGGTCGTAGAATTGCCCGGGGCATTTTCCTGCCGGCCGCGGGCCCCGCCATCACCATGATGACAGGCCTCTTGTATCAAAATAACGCAATAGCCCCTGACTGTCAAGTTAATCCCTGTGCCCAGGCGTCGTCAGGTCCAGGAGCATGGGGATTTCGTTGCATTTATCCGGGTATTTGAGGCAGTCTTTACACTCGCTCCAAATAATGTTCGGGAGATTCTCATTGGGAACGATGCAAAAGCCCAACCGTTTAAAAAAATCGGGGCGAGTAGTGAGGGCAAAAACATTTTTCAGTCCCAGGGAGTCCGCTTCCTCCAGGCATTTCTTGACCAGGCGGGAGCCTATGCCCGTTCTTTGAAAATTCGGTAAGACCGCCACCGAGCGAATTTCAGCCAGGTCTTTCCAGAAGATATGCAGGGCGGCAACGCCGATGATCTGGACATGGTCTTCCCGGTAAACAAAATAATCCCGCACCTGGCTGTAAAGGTCAGCCATAGAGCGAGGCAAGACATCCTGATCGGCGAAATCATGCAACATTCGCCAAATTTCCGGGACTTCGTGAATTTGGGCTTTACGAATCATTTTGGCGATGAAGGGTTACGGAAAGATTATTCCTACGTTATAATTTAACATTATATCATCAACTTAAAGGTAAAACCATATGTCCGTCATCGCCAAAGATAACTATGTCCGTCTGGAGTACCGCCTGTGGCTGGATTCCGGGGAACAACTCCGGGGCACCCCCGAGGCCCCGGGGGTGCTTTCTTTTGTGGCCGGATGCAATGAGGTCATGCCGGGACTGGAGCGCCGCCTCCGGGGACTCCGGGAACAGGATGCGGTGGAGTTCGTGGTGCCTGCGGCCGAGGCCTTCGGCAACTACGATCCTAAATTTGTCCAGGAGTGGAGCCCCAAGGTCTTTCCGCCGGGGATGGAGCTCAAGCCGGGCCAGAAGGTGATCCCCGCCAACCTGCCGTTTCCACCGGAATATCCCCTGACCGTTAAGGAAGTCAGGGAGGATGCCGTGATTCTGGATATGAACCATCCCTTCGCGGGCCATGATCTGCGCTATTGGGTGAAGGTCATCGAGGTGCGTCCGGCCACGCCGGAAGAAATGGAGCCCTTGAAGCAGTGCCAGTCATGCCGGGAAGAGATGAGCTGCGAGAGTTAGACCTTCTCAGGGACCCACCCCTCCTGGTTAGCCATGGGGCCGGGGAAGATGAGATAAAATTTAGGGGCCGTTCGCGCCCCGCCCCCACAAGGCTTTCCCGAGCGTCAGCCGCCGGTCATAAAAAGGGGAGGGGGACCCAGGCCCCCCTCCCACTTTTTGGCTTGCAGTACCAGCGCGGTTTAGGTTTCCGTTACCGTAATCGCGCCTGAGGGGCAGACTTCGATGCAGCTCTCGCACCCTAAACATTCATCCTCATTGACCGGAAAGGCCTTCTCATCCCGCATCTCAAAGACGCCCACCGGACAGACGTTAACGCATTCTTCATCACCGGTACATTTGTCAGTATCAACTTCAACACGCCAACCCATCAGCTACTACCTCCTTAAGATATCAACCATTTATCTAAATTTATCATAAAACTCTCGCGGCTGAAACCGGGGGAAGCTTTTTTGGTGAAAAACCAGCCAAGCAGGAGCGCTGGGCGCCTGGCGCTTCCCAGAATATTTTCTTGAGTGGCTTTCACCCAGAAAGCTCAAAGTTCAAGCCGCCATTTTAGGGGTATGACCGGGTTTAGAGATGAGGGGAGGGGGGAATCCGCGGTCCGGGATTAGAGGCGTAACCGTTCCGGGGTTTCGTACTCGCGGCGTACCGCGGTTTCTTCCAGGCTCGTCTCATCGCGGTACTCCCGGGCCCGGCGCACCAGGGCCGCGGCCCACTGGGGGCAGCCCAGGGCGTGGACGTGGGTGTAGGTGGCCAGGACGTTTTGATAGAGGAGGCCTTCCCGCTGGCCGCCGATGCCCGCGCCCCGGCTGACCGTGAAGGCCATGGGGACCTCGGGGGCCGGGTCGGGGACCATCTGGGAATAGTGAAATTCATGGCCTTTGAGCACGGTGCCCCGTGGAAAGTAAGGGTTGTCCCGGGCTACTTTCAGGATGGTGTAGCCGTGTCCCTGGGGTTTTTTGCCCATGACGAAGTCATAGGGAAACAGGCCCACCATGGGAAATTTTTCGCCGTGGATTTGAATGGTCTCGCCCAGGTACATGAGGCCGCCGCACTCGGCATAGATGGGCAAACCGGCCTGGGCCGCGGCCTTCACCGAGTTGCGGAAGCTCAGGTTCTCGGCCAGGGCCTTGGCATGGGTCTCGGGGAAGCCGCCGCCGATATAGAGCGCCTCCAGGTTGGGGGGGAGGATCGGATCCTCCAGGGCGCTCAAGGTCACGAGGGCGGCGCCTTGCTCCCGCAGCGCCTCCAGGTTCTCCGGGTAGTAGAACTGGAAGGCGGAGTCCCGGATGACGCCGATGGTCACCGGATCGCAGATCGCCGCAAAGGAGGGCGAAACCTCCGGGGCGTCGGGCAGCGGCGGCGCCTGGGCGGCCACCTGCCAGAGGCCCTCCAGGTCCAGATACCGTTGGGCCAGGTCCCGGGCGGTGGTCACGGCCCGGACCGCGGCGGCGTGCTCCTGGGGCGGCACCAGGCCCATGTGGCGTTCGGGAAAAACCTCGCACTTGAGCCGGGGGATGGCCCCCAGCACCGGGATGCCGCAATAGGTCTCGATGGCCTGGCGGATGATGGCTTCATGGCGGGGGCGGGCGATCTGGTTGAGAATAACTCCCCGGATGGGGACCTGGGGGTCGAAGTGCTGGCACCCCAACACCAGGGCGGCGGTGGTGCGGGTCCGCATGGTGCAGTCCACCACGATCACTACCGGGGTGGCCAGGAACTTGGCCAGCTCGGCGGTGCTATAGGTGCCCTGGGCATCCAGGCCGTCATAGAGGCCCCGGTTGCCTTCGATCAGCAGGGCGTCCGCCTGAGCGGCATGGCGGGCCACCGTGGCCAGAATCTGGTCCCCCTCCATGAGGAAGGGGTCCAGATTATGGCTGGGGCATCCCGCCGCCAGAGCGTGCCAGGCCGGGTCGATATAGTCGGGACCCTTCTTGAAGGGCACCAATCGACGCCCCTGGTCCCGCCAGGCGGCCAGGAGCCCCAGGGTCAAGGTGGTTTTGCCGGCCCCACCCCGAAGAGCTGCCAGCAGCAGCCGGGGACAGGGTTGATTCATCAGTGCTTGGCAGCCCCTTCTTCGTGGGGGATTTCGATGAAGCTCCCACCGAAGTAGGTGTACACGCAGCGGGCGCCGTCGATGAGATCCTTGATGGCGAACTTGACGTCATTCTTGTTCTGATCAGGATGCACCTTAAGGACGGCCTTCTGAATGTCCATGGCCTTCAACTGCTTTTTGCCCTGGGCCTTTAAAACCATGTCGTAAATAAATTCTACCAACTCTGCTTTGGATAGTGCCATTATCCCACCTGCTTAGAATTTAAAATGCATCGACGTCCGGTACGTGTCATAAGCCCACCGATAGTCGTCAATGTGCTGGAAAGTGAAGGGGATCTCGCAAACTTCAAAGAACTTTTCCCAACCGATGCGCTCGACCCATTCGCCCACACGTTCCCACTTGTTGGCGCCTTCCGCATACTTCGTGAGGATCTTGCGGATGGCCTGAACCGTTTCCGGCCAGCGGGGCGGGTTGTTGGGCAGATAAGGCACTGCCAAGCGGGAAAAGGCCGGCGGGCTCTTGGCATTGGACACTTTACCGCCTACGAGCAGGGCCACGCCGCCTTTCTCGGAATCGAACACCGGCATGGCCGGGCACATGGTGTAGCAGTTGCCGCAGTACATGCAGCGCTCGGCGTTCACCACGACGCTCTTGATGGCCTTGTCCGGATGGGGCCGGATGGCGCCGGTGGGACAAGAGGCGATGGTGGTGGGAATCTCGCACAGATGCCGCAGCCTGTCGTGATTCACTTTGGGAATCGTGCGGTGGATGCCCAGGATGGCGATATCGGAGCAGTGCACCGCGCCGCACATGTTGAGGCAGCAGGCCAGGGCGATTCTGACCTGGGCCGGCAGTTTATGGCTGCCGAAGTATTCAAACAGGTCGTCCATTACGGCCTTGACGATGCCGGAGGCGTCGATGGCCGGGGTGTGGCAGTGGACCCAGCCCTGGGTGTGGACGATGCTGGTCACCGAGTGGCCGGTGCCGCCGATGGGGATGCCCATCTGTTTGCAGGAGTCTTTCAAGCCGGCGATTTTGCCCTTGTCGGTGAGCAGGAACTCGATGTTGTTACGGCTGGTGAAGCGCAGGAAGCCGTCGCAGAATTTGTCGGCGAGGCCGCACACATCTTTGATGAAGTCGGTGGTCACCAGGCGGCCGGAACCGCCCCGGACGGAGTAGAGCTTGGCGCCGGATTCGGAGACGTGCACCAGGACGCCGGGCTCCAGAACTTCATGATATTTCCACTTGCCGTAGTTCTCTTTGATGATGGGGGGCAAGAATTTGTCATACTTTGGAGGTCCAATATCAGTAATACGTTCAGCCATTGTCTTAATTCCTCCTTATATAATCGCTACTAAGTCAGCTAAGGGACTTGAATGGGTAATGTCTTACAGCTTGATGTACTTGCGGCCCGCGGCTTCGGCTTCGAAGTCTTCCCCATGCCAGAAGAAGAAGGGGTTGGCCCGGGGCGTCTTGATGGTCTGGGGTACCGGTTCCAGCCCCACAGCCTTGAGGAAATTCCGCATCCCCAGGCGCAGCATCAGCTCACCCGTGCGCTCCCGGTTCTTGCCGTTTTCCGACCACCATTCATGGATGTTGGCTATCAGTTCCATGAATTCGTCATACGGGGCTTCCATTTTCATGAAGGGTACGATGACCCAGCTCATCTGGGCGCCTTCCAGGATGGGGGCGTGCGAACCCAGGAGCAGGGTGGCGCCGGTCTCGGTACCGGGCCGCAACGCCTGGGGCATCAGGTCGATGCAGTGCATGCAGTGGTTGCAATTCTTGTTGTCGATCTTGAGCTTACCGCCGTCATAGCTCATGCAGGCGGTAGGGCAGAGATCGGTGACGTCCGCCTTGATATCCAGCTTGGCATACGGAGTGGCGCCGCCCCGGGGTTTCAACTCGCCGCCGGCATAGGCCTTCACCACGGCCTGGTCGATGCGGATGTCGTCTTTCCACACGCCGATGACGCTCATGTCGGCCCGGGCCACCGCCGCCACGCAGTCGTTGGGGCAGCCGGAGCATTTGATCTTGAATTTGTAAGGGAAAGCCGGGCGGTGCATCTCGAACTGGAAGTTCTGAGTAGCCTGATAGCACAGGTCCATGGTGTCATAGCAGGCATATTCGCACCGGGCCTTGCCCACGCAGCAGGACGGGGTCCGCATGGCGGAACCGGAGCCGCCCAAATCCCAGCCCTTGGCGGTCAATGCGGCAAAGGTGGGTTCCAGCTGATCGGTGGTGGTGCCCAGGAAGACCATGTCACCGGTGGAGCCGTGCACGTTCAGGATGCTGCTGCCGTGCTCGTCCCAGATGGCGCACAGTTCGCGCAGGGCCTTGGTGGTGTAAAACCAGCCGGAGGGCTGGTTAACCCGGATGGTGTGGAAATGTTCCACGCCAGGAAACTCATCCGGCAGGTCCGAGTAACGGCCGATGATGCCGGAGCCATAACCCAGGACGCCCACGATGCCGCCGTGTTTCCAATGGGTGATCTTGTCCTTATAGGACCGGTTTAACTGCTTAAGCAAATCCCGGGCCGCGGGCTTTTTGGCGGCCACCCGCTTCAGATCCTTGACAAAACTGGGCCAAGGTCCAGATTCCAGTTGATCTAACAATGGGGTATCGGACATGCAAATCTCCTCCCTCTCGTAATAGTCCCCAAGGGGCTTACCCTTTTTTTCACAAAATCGTTTCTATCTCATAACATCGCAAGCAATTTGTCAACTAAAAAATTGGTAGCCTAAATTTCGTCAAGAATTTTCAGTGGACCCAGGTCCCGCAAGGCTTCAGCACACCGGGCGGCCGGGCCCATGACCAGGGTCACCAGGTTATCGGGCTGGAGATGGTCCCGGGCCGCCTGAGCTGCGGCGTTCAGGCTGACGCCGCGGATTTGATCACAATAGCGCTTGAGGTAATCCGTCCCCAGGTCATAGAGGTCGATGGACAACAGTTGGCGCCCTAGGCCCCGGGAGGTCTCCAAGCCCAGGGGGAAGTGGCCCACGTAATAGCTCTGGGCTTCCGCCAGTTCCTGGCTGGTGACTCCGTGCTGATGGACTTCGGTGATCACCGTCTGGATTTCTTGCACCACCTGGGCGGTGTTGTCGGCCGGCGTAAAGGTGGACACGAGAAAGGGACCGGGCGCCCGGCGGCAGGAAAACTGGCTGCGGATGCCGTAGGTGAAGCCCAGGTCGGAGCGGATACGGGTCATGAGGCGGGATGAGAAGCCCCCCTCGCCCAGGATGTAGTTCACCAGCTTCACCGGGAAGTAATCGGGGTGGGACCGGGGCAGCCCCAGATGGCCCACCCGGATTTCACTCTGGGTCAGGTCGGGGCGATCCAGGAGATAGATGCCGGGGGCGCACAGCCCCGAAGGGGTCGCCAGGTACGGCGGGCTGGCCGGGCCCTGGCCCGGCCAGTTGCCCCAGAGTCGGGCCGCCGCCTCTTGCACCCGGGCAAAGGCCGCCATGCCCACCACTATCAGGGTGGCGGTGGCCGGAGTGAACTCCCGATGGTAGAAGTCCTGTACATCCGCCAGGCCGAGATTATCGACACTGCGGAGGTCCCCCGGCACCGCATGGCCGTAAGGCGAGTCTTCGAAGAACAGGCGCAGGTAGCGGAGATTGGCCATTTCCCGGGGATCGTCCTGCTGATGTACCAGTTCGGCCCGGCGGCGCTCCTTCAGAAGGGTGAACTCGTCCTCGGCGAATCCGGGAGTCTGGACAATCTCAGCCAGGGTAGCCAGCAAATCCTCAAAATCCTCGGCCAGCCCTTCCAGGTTTACCAGGGTGGCGTCCCAGCCGCTCCGGGCGTTCAGCGCCGCGCCCCGGGATTCGATGTCTTCCGCCAGTTGTAACTGGGCGCGTCGGGCCGTCCCCAGGGTGAGCAGTTCCGCGGCCCAATCGGCCACCCCCGGTTTGTCCGGCGGGTCGGTTTCGGCCCCCCGCTTGGCCATAAAGGTGAGGCTCAGCCAGGGCACCCGGTCGTATTCCACGCCCAACAGCCGCATGCCCCCCGGCAGGGTGGCCTGGTGGATCTCAGGAAGATTGTATGCCATATAAACTCCGGTTTTCAGTTTTCGGTTTTCGGCAAAAAAATTTTAATGGCAGTTAATGTAGGGTGGGCACTGCCCACCATTAATAAGCGTTCATCAAGCCTTCATCATGTGGCGGGCAGTGCCCGCCCTACATTATCGCTCACGCCAACGCCCCCAAGGCCTCGCTGTCCTCCGGGGTGACCGGCTGGAGCACCGCCACGGTGCGGTTGTCTTCCCTCAGATAGGTCCGGGCTACCCGGAGGATATCGTCGGTGGTAACCGCCTCCAGGGAGCTGAGAATCCGGTTGGCCAGGGCCGCGTCCCCGGTCTTCAGGTGGAAGAGGCCCACCAGCAGGCCGCGGAAAAAATTATGGGCCAGACTGCGGACAGCCTGGGCCCGCAAGAGTTTTTTGGCCCGGGCCAATTCCGCCGGGGTCACCCCGTCCTGCCGGAGCCGGTCCAGCAAGGCCCAAAGTTCCTGCTCCAACTCCGCTAAAGGCTTTCCCGGCGCCGCTACCGCGGCGATCACCAGGAGGTCCGGATCCTGGGCCGAGAAGGGCAGGGGGGCCAGTTCCACCTCCAGGGCAATGGCCTTGCCTACCCGGACGAACTCCTGCTGAAAGCGCGAGGCCCGGCCGCCGGAAAGGATGCTGGCCAGCAGGCCCAAGGGATAGAGGTCCGGATGGCCCAGGCCCACGATATGAAAGCCGGCGAACAGGGCCTCCACCTGGGAGACCTTTTTCACGATGGCCCGGCGCTCTCCCCGCTGGGGCGGCTCCACCACCACGGGCTCGGGCGCCGCCGCGGGGGCGGGAATCTGGCCGAAATAGTGATCGACCACCTCCCGGGCCCGTTCCGGCTTAACGTCCCCGGCGATGACCACGGTGATCTTTCCGGGGTGGTAATGGCTGCGGTAGTAAGCCAGGCAATCCTCCAGGGTCATACGGTGGAGGTCCTGATCCCAGCCGACCACCGGCCAGTTGTACGGGTGCTGGGTGTAGGCGGTGGCGAACAATTGCTCTTCCACCAGCCCGAAGGGGCTGTCCACGGAGCGCAGCTTCCGTTCGCTGATGACCACCTGGCGCTCCGGCTGGAAGGTGTCGTCATCGAGCTTGAGATGGAGCAGACGGTCGGCCTCCAGTTGCAGGCCCAGTTCCAGGTGCTCGGCGGGCAGATTCTCAAAGTAGGAGGTGTGATCGCGAGTGGTGAAGGCGTTGATCTCGCCGCCTTTGGCCTGGAGGATGCGAGAGAACTCCTCGGGCCCCAGGGTCTCGGTGCCCCGGAACATCAGGTGCTCGAAGAGGTGGGAGATGCCGGTGATGCCCGGCAGCTCGTGCCGGGACCCCACCTTGTAGTGAATCTGCAGGGAGACGACGGGCAAACGGTGATCCGGGAGCACGAACAGGGTGAGGCCGTTGGCCAGGATAAAGCGCGCCATAACGATGTCGGGCTGCCAGGCGGCCGGATCGAACTGCCGGGATGGGGTCATGTAATTCCTCCTTACTTTAAGAAAAGGGGGAAAAGGCAAAATGGGAAAAGGTGATTAGGTAAAAGACCATAGAATATATGATCTTCACGATTTGGCCCTTTTAATTATGATTGGCTGCATAATCTTGAACTATTTCTCTTACCATTTGTTCCAATTCCTGTTTGCTTACCATTTCTGACTCGCTATCTATTAAAGGGACGAGAGATAATATATATTCAGAACAATTAGAGGAAATAAAGAATTCTCTACTACATTTAGCAATATTCTCATTTATAATATTATAATTCATTTGTGGAATTTCAGGAAAACGTGATCCTATTAATATTTTATTATTAGAAATAGGTAAAAATATATTTATTATATTGTCATCTTTAAAATCTATTGATCTGTATTTTTTCCCTGAATCGAATTCAAATAAACAACCTATATCGCCAAGTATAAGCGGAGTATTAACATTAATTAAAAACCAATGTAATAATTGATAAGTATTTAATCTTTGCTTTGGAATGAGTTCGTGTGATAATGTTTTAATATGTCCTTCTTTAACACCTTTTTTTG
>JBAVUP010000106.1:0-7309 GCA_049696835.1 Desulfobaccales bacterium | reverse complement strand
GCCCCGCCCTGGAACACGTCTCCGATGAGCTGAAACTGCCGTTGACCGAAATTCTGCGCGTCGCTAGTTTTTACAATGCCTTTTCCCTGGTGCCCCGGGGGAAAAACATCATCAATATCTGCATGGGAACCGGTTGTTTCGTTAAAGGCTCGCCCCGCCTCCTGGAGCGCCTGGAGCGCAAGCTGGGCCTCAAGCACGGCCAGACCACGGAGGACCTCCTTTTCACCCTGGAAGTGGTGCGCTGCATCGGCTGCTGCGCCCTGGGCCCGGCCATGCGGGTGGGCACTGCCACCTTTGGGCGGGTGACTCCGGAGCACGTGTCCAAAATCGTTGATTCCTATATCGACATGGCCAACGTATGAAAATCACCGGTCTTGAGCAACTGCAGGAAATCAAGGAGCAGGGGCTCCGTCTGACGTATCCCGATAAAATCAAGATCATGGTGGGGATGGCCACCTGCGGCATTTCCGCCGGGGCGGACAAGGTCTATGCCACCCTGGCCCAAAAGATCGAGGAACTGGGCCTGGACGTGGTCCTCGCCAAGACCGGCTGCATCGGCTTCTGCCAGCGGGAGCCCCTGGTGGACGTGGTTTATCCCAAAAAGGTCCGCCTGACCTACCAGTCCATGACGCCGGAGACCGCCGCGGCCCTGGCCGAGGCCCTCAAAGCAGGGCGGATTTTCGAGGACCAGACCCTCTGCCGCATCGATCAGGAAGAATTTCTCGTGGACGGCGCCATGCGGCCCTATGCCAATCCCCATCCCCCGGAATTGCCCGGGGATATTCCCCAATATGAGGAACTGCCCTTCTTCAAGAAGCAGGTGAAGATTTCCTTGAGGAACTGCGGCTTCATCAACCCGGAGCGCATCGAGGAATACATCGCCCGGGGCGGCTACCGGGCCCTCTGGCAGGCGGTTACCGCCATGACCCCGGAAGAGGTGATCGCCCAGGTCAAGGCCTCTGGCCTCCGGGGCCGGGGCGGCGCCGGCTTCCCCACCGGCCTCAAGTGGGAGTTCTGCCGGCAGGCCCCGGGAGACGTCAAGTACGTCATTTGCAACGCCGATGAGGGCGACCCCGGGGCCTTCATGGACCGGGGCATCCTGGAGGGCGACCCCCACGCGGTCATCGAAGGCATGGCCATCGGCGCCTATGCCATGGGGGCCAAGGAAGGCTACGTCTACTGCCGGGCCGAATATCCTCTGGCCATCGAACACCTGAAAACCGCCATCGCCCAGGCCCAAGACTACGGTCTCCTGGGAGAGGAGATCTTCGGTACCGACTTTTCCTTCCACCTGAAAATCCGGGAAGGCGCCGGCGCCTTCGTCTGCGGCGAAGAGACCGCGCTCATCGCCTCCATCGAAGGCCGGGTCGGCGAACCCCGGCCCCGGCCGCCGTTTCCGGCCCAGAGCGGCCTGTGGGACAAACCCACCACCATCAACAACGTCAAGACCTGGTCCCACATCGCCCCCATCATCGGCCGGGGGGCCGACTGGTACGCCTCCCTGGGGAGCGGCAACAGCAAAGGCACCACCGTGTTCTCCTTGGTGGGCAAGGTCAATAACTCCGGCCTGGTGGAAGTGCCCTTGGGGATCACCCTGCGGGAGATGATCTACGACCTGGGCGGCGGCATCATCGGCGACCGGGCCATCAAAGCGGTGCAAACCGGCGGCCCCTCGGGGGGCTGCATCCCCGAAGCCTTCCTGGACACCCCGGTGGACTACGACTCCCTGGCGGCCCTGGGCTCCATCATGGGCTCCGGCGGCATGATCGTCATGGACGAAAAGGATTGCATGGTCAACGTCGCCAAGTACTTCCTGGAATTCACCGGGGAAGAATCCTGCGGCAAATGCACCCCGTGCCGGGAAGGCACCCTCCGCCTCAAGGAGATGCTCGAGGCCATCACCGAGGGGCGGGGCCAGGAGGGCGACATCGACAGGCTGATCAAGATGTCGAGCCTGATCAAAAAGACCTCGCTGTGCGGCCTGGGCGCCACCGCGCCCAATCCCGTCCTCACCACCATCAAGTACTTCCGGGATGAATACGAGGCTCACATCCGGGACCACAAATGTCCCGCCAAGGTCTGCAAGCCCTTGATCACTTTCAGCATTCTGGAAGATAAATGTACCGGCTGCCAGCTCTGCCGCCTCAGGTGCCCGGCGGAGGCGGTGGTCGGCGACAAGAAAGAACCCCACCACATCATCCTGGAAAAATGCATCAAGTGCGGCACCTGTTTCGATGGCTGTAAGTTTGATGCCGTGGTGGTAGAATAAAAAAGCTTTCAGCTGTCAGCTAAGAGCAAAAAAGAAGGTCGCCAAACCAATAAATTGCAAAATATTGAATAAACTGTCAGCAATTGACAAAACTATGCGGCTATTGGTTTTTTGTTTTTGTATATGCTGAAAGCTGATAGCTAAAAGCTGAAGGCTAACCATGATCAATCTGACCATCAATGATCGGACCGTGGAAGTGCCCGAAGGGACCACCGTCCTCGAAGCCGCCCGCCAGTGGGGGATACATATCCCCACCCTGTGCTATTTTGAGGGTCTGAAACCGTATGGGGGCTGCCGCCTCTGTCTGGTGGCGGTCACCGCTGGCAATCGCACCCTCCTCACCACCTCCTGCACCTACCCGGTGGCCGAGGGTATCACCGTGCTCACCGACACCGAAGAAGTCCAGGAAGCCCGCCAGTTTGTCATCGACCTGCTCCTGTCCCGCTGCCCGGACGTGCCCGCCCTCCAGGAGATGGCCGCGCAGTTGGGGGTGAGCGAGCCCAGTTTCGAGAAAGGCGCCAGCGACTGCATCCTCTGCGGCAAATGCGTGCGCATGTGCCATGAAGTCCAGCACGCCGGCGCCATCGGCTTGATGGGCCGGGGCGCCAAACGCCAGGTGATGACGCCCTTTGGCGAATTCTCCCAGGTGTGCCGCACCTGCGGCGCCTGTCTCTTCGTCTGCCCCACCGGCCATATCAACGATCTGGCCAAAATCAGCGGCAAGACGCCCAAACCCAGATTGTCCGCCTTCAATGCCGGGTTGGCGACCCAGGGCAATATCACCCGTCTCTACCCCCAGGCGGTGCCCGCCACGCCCTCCATCGACCGCAGCAACTGCATCAACCTGCGGACCGGCGACTGCGGCCTGTGCGCCCAGGTCTGTCCTGCCGGGGCCATCGATTACCAGCAACAGGACAAGACCATCAACCTGGAGGTGGGGGCGGTCATCCTGGCCCCCGGCTTCAAGCCCTTTGATCCTTCCGGCATCCATATCTACGGCTACGGCAAGTACCCCAATGTCTATACCAGCCTGGAATTTGAACGCATCCTGAGCCCCGGCGGTCCCTTTCAAGGCCATGTGGTGCGGCGCTCCGACGGCAAGGAGCCGTCCAAGATCGCCTGGCTGCATTGCGTCGGCATGCGCAGCGATAAGGAAGGCATGCATCCTTACTGCTCCAATTTCTGCTGCATGGCGGCCTTGAAGCAGGCCATCATCGCCCGGGAGCACCTCGGGCCGCAGTTGGACATGGCCCTGTTCTACATGGATTTGCGTACGCCCCGCAAGGATTTCGAGAAATACGCCATGGCCATCATGGAGCAGGGCGCCCGGCTGATCCGCTCCCGGGTGCACAGCGTCCAACAGGCGAATGGCAACGGGGACTTGACCATCCGCTATGTCACCGAGGAAGGCGACATCCGCCACGAAGACTTCGATATGGTGGTCCTGTCCGTGGGGGGCGTCACCACGCCCGAGACCATCGAACTGGCCAACCGGCTAGGGGTGCATCTCAGCCATAACCGGTTCATGGACACCACCTGTTTTTTGCCGGTCACCACTTCCCGGCCGGGGATTTATTCGTGCGGTTTCTTTAACGGCCCCAAAGACATCCCCCAGACGGTGATGGAAGGCAGCGCCGCCGCCGGCGCGGCCTCCCGGTCCCTGGCGGCGGCGCGGGGCACCTTGACCCACGAAAAGGTCTACCCGCCGGAAATCGACCTGCGGGATGAAGCGGCCCGGGTGGGGGTGTTTATCTGCAACTGCGGCCTGAACATCGGCGGCGTGGCCGATGTCCCCGCCCTGGTGGCCCATGCCCAAGAGATTCCCGACGTGGTCTACGCCCAGGCCAACCTCTTCAGTTGCTCCCAGGATGCCCAGAGCCAGATGGTGGAGATGATCAAGGAGCATAACCTCAACCGGGTGGTGGTGGCCGCGTGCAGCCCTTCCACCCACCAGCCCATCTTCCAGGATATGCTCCGGAACGCCGGCCTCAATAAATATCTCTTCGAGATGGCCAACATCCGCAATCAATGCACCTGGGTCCATCAACGGGAGCCGGAACGGGCCACGGAGAAATGCCGGGACCTCATCCGCATGGCGGTGGCCAAGGCCCGCCTGCTCGAGCCTCTGGAATACCTCTCCCTGCCCATCAACAAGACGGCCCTGGTAATCGGGGGTGGCATCACCGGCATGACCGCAGCCCTGGGTCTGGCGGATCAGGGTTTTGCAGTCCACCTGGCGGAGCGCAAGGCGCGCCTGGGGGGCAATGCCCTCAAGCTCCATACCTCCTGGCGGGGCGGCTTGGTCGGCCCCCGCCTCGAGGCCCTCATCAGCCGGGTGATCAATCACCCCAACATCACGGTGCATTACAAGTCCATTGTCGAATCCGTCTCCGGCGTGGTGGGCAACTTCCGCAGCGTTCTGACGCGCCATCAGGTCATCGACCACGGCATCGTGGTTCTGGCCATCGGCGGCGAACCTTACCGCCCGGTAGGCAAGTTCCTCTACGGCCATCACCCCAATGTCCTGCTGTCCCTGGAATTGGATCAGGAGATCTCCGAAGAGAGCGACAAGGTCATGCAGGCCCAGGCCGCGGCCTTCATCCAGTGCGTGGGCTCCCGCAACCCCGAGCGGCCCTATTGCAGCAAGGTGTGCTGCTCCCATGCCGTGGAAAACGCCCTGAAGCTCAAGGACCTCAATCCCGACATGGACGTGTACGTCCTCTATCGGGATATGCGGACCTACGGCGAGCGGGAAATTCTCTATGAGGAGGCCCGGCGCCAGGGCGTGATTTTCCTGCGCTACCACCTGGACAAGCCCCCCGTGGTGGAGGAAGAGGACGGCCGCATCAAGATCACCGTGGTCGACCATGTCCTGCAGCGGCCGGTGGAACTCCGGGTGGATCTCTTGACCCTGGCCACCGCCATCATTCCGCACCACAACGCCCCGCTGGCGGAACTCTATAAGGTGCCCCTCAACGCCGAGGGCTTTTTCACCGAAGCCCACGCCAAGATCAAGCCGGTGGAGGCCTCCACCGAAGGCATCTATATGGCCGGGCTCTGCCATTATCCCAAGCCCCTCCAGGAGTCCGTGGCCGAAGCCCTGGCCTGCGCCTCCCGGGCCACCACCGTGCTGGCCAAAGACTTCTTGCAGATGGAGTCCATTATTTCGACCCCCGTCGACCTGAACTGCGACGGTTGCGCCTTCTGCGTGGACACCTGTCCATTTAAGGCCATCACGCTGCTGGAATACATGAAGGCAGGCGAAATCAAGAAGACCGTGGAAGTCAACGCCATCCAATGTAAGGGCTGCGGCTCCTGCATGGCCACCTGTCCCAAGCAGGGCATCTACGTGGCCGGGTTCACCCCGGAGCAGCTGGAAGCCCAGGTGGACGCGGCGTTAGGAATGAATTGAATGTAGGGTGGGCACTGCCCACCAAATCAATCAAAGGACAAATCGGCGGGCAGTGCCCGCCCTACATTAACTTTTTTGATCTCGTTCCCAAGTTTTACTTGGGAACGCCATTGCTCGCCAAGCTGCGCTTGGCCAAAATGGAAGCCGAGCTTCGTTTGAAGGGGGTTCCCAAGTGCAACTTGGGAACCAGAGAAATAAAGCTGACAGCCAAGGGGTTTTTTCATGGAAGACCAGTACGAACCGTTGATCATCGCGTTTTGCTGCAACTGGTGCTCCTACGCCGGCGCGGACCTGGCCGGGGTTTCCCGGATTCAGTATCCCGCCAACGGCCGCATCATCCGGGTGATGTGCTCGGGCATGGTCCACCCCAACCTGGTGATCAACGCCCTGACCAAAGGCGCCGACGGCGTCCTGGTGTGCGGGTGACACCTGGGCGAATGTCATTACCTGGAAGGTAATAAAAAAGCCCAAAGCCGCGCGGAAGGTATCGAGTTAATGCTGGAAGACTTCGGTCTGGAGCCGGAGCGGTTCCGGATCGAATGGATTGCCTCGGCTGAAGCCCAGAAGTTCGCGGACGTCATGACGGAAATGACCGAGCAATTAAAAGCTCTGGGGCCGAGCCCTTACAGTACGAGGGGATAAAGAAGGCGAACAAGGACAATAAGTTTTTGTTCCATTTACCCCTTTTCGCCCCCGGCATCAATTAACCAGCGCCGGATCGAGCCTGCGGCGCCGGAAGGATGAATCCATAATGGATATACCATTGGCCAAAAAGGTCAACGGCAAAAAATTCATGTGGGACGGCGTCATCTACGACAGTGACGCGTCGGCCCAACAGATTATGGAGGACTATGCCAAAAACGGATTCGAGGTGGAAAAATTTGTCGAGGACGCCCAGTTCCTGGTTTACTCCCGGAGGGTGGCAACCGCGGACAAATCAGGAGGTTGATGGGCCAGGGCCCGCGTTCCGGCAGCAGCAAGTTGACGGCCGACGGTTGACTGCTAAACGCGCACTTTAAAGGAGGAAGAGAGATGCCGGTAAAAGTAGTGGAGGATTGGTTAAACGCCTGCTCCGGTTGCGAGATTTCCATTCTCAATATCGGAGACGCCCTGGTGGATCTGTTGCCGCAGCTAGAATTTGTGCACATGACGGCCCTGGTCGACCACAAGTTTTTCGGTCAATTGGGCGATGGCACGGCTATGGATATTCCTGAGGCCGTAGTGGGCATCGTTTCGGGCGGCGTTCGCAACGTAGAAATGAAACACGAATTAGAAGAGATCCGGAAGAAAGTCAAATTTCTCATCTCCCTGGGCAGTTGCGCCTGCTACGGCGGGGTGCCGGCCCAGGCCAACATGTGGAAAAATGAGGAAACCTTTGAAAAGGTCTTTCGTCATTGCGTTACCACCGAACCGGCCCCCGACCCCAAGGATCCCAGTGTCCCTGCCTGGACCCCCACCTGTGCCGCGGTGGATGAGGTCGTCAACGTGGACATCTACATCCCCGGTTGTCCGCCCCACCCCGACTGGATCGCCGAGGCCATCACCGCCCTGCTGGAAGGCAAGACCGCCTGGAAATTGCCCGAACGCAGCGTCTGTGACACGTGCCCCGTCATTCGGGAACAGAAGTC
>JBAVUP010000105.1:0-15959 GCA_049696835.1 Desulfobaccales bacterium | reverse complement strand
GCGGTGCACCTCCTGGGCGGGCAGACCATTGTCTATGACCGCCTGCTCATCGCCTCAGGGGCCCGACCCCGCCGCTTGGGGCTGTCAGGCGAGGACCTCACGGGGGTGTACACCCTGCGCACCCTGGCGGACTGGCAGCGGCTAGCGGCCGGTCTGCCGCCAGAGGGCCGGGTGGCGGTGGTGGGCGCCGGCGCCGTGGGCCTGAAAGCCGCCGAGGCCCTGAGCCGCCGCGGGCTTGCCGTGACCCTGGTGGAAATCGACGCCCACGCCCTGCCTACAATGGTGGATGAGACCGCGGCCGGACTCTTGCATCAGGCTCTTACGGGTATGGGGATCGAACTGAGGATGAACGCCGGGCCGGCCGCGCTTCTGGGGGCGGCGGGCCGGGTTCAGGCGTTGGGCCTGGCCGACGGCCGGGAAATCCCCTGCCGGGCAGTGCTCTTCGCCGTGGGCGTCACCCCCAACGTGGAGTTTCTGGCGGGCACGGACCTGGCGACTGCCACCGGCATTCCGGTGGACCCCCACCTGGGCACCGCCGACCCCGACATCTTTGCCGCGGGGGACTGCGTCCACCCTTACCACCTTCTCACCGGCCGGCGCGCCAGCTACCCCATCTGGCCCGCGGCGGTGGCCCAGGGGAGAGTCGCCGGGGCCAACCTGGCCGGAGCAGGTCTCACTTACGACGGCCTGCTGCCTCAGAACAGCCTGTCCCTGCGGGGCTTTCACCTGATCACCGGGGGTTTGAGCCCCCAGGAGAGCGGGGACTGCGAGATCATCCGCGACCTGGACCCGCGGCGCGGCCAGTACCGCCGCCTGGCCTACCGGGACGGCCGGCTGGTGGGCCTCATCCTGGTGGGCGCGGTGGCGGACGCGGGGATTTATTTTCAGTTGATGGCCCAACAACTTCCCATGAGGGAACCGGTCCAGCCGGGGCGGATGTGGGGCTGAGAAAGAGAGTTCGAGGCTAACGCCGTAAGGCAAGGTGCGTCTTACACGCCAATGGCGGGCACGGAGGCCCGCCCCACCGTTTTTTGGGAGCGCAATTGTACCCAAGCAGAGCTTGGGCCACAAATATGCGTTCCCAAGCAGGAGCTTGGGAACGAGAGTTAAAAACCTCTCCTCGAAACCCATACAGGGGGCTGGGAGGGGAGTTTGAGGGGAGGGGGGAGTCGTTGTCCCCCGGTCCTCCCCTTAAAAAAACCATACGAGGACTGCTATGAAAACCGTCATTGTCCGCCCGGAGCGGTGCGTCGGTTGTCTCCAGTGCCGCATGGCCTGTGCGGTGGAGCATTCCCAGACGAAAAGCCTGTTTGCGGCCATTGCCGAGGCCACCCGGCCCCAGCCCCGGTTGCGCATCTATCCAGGCCAGCGGCATCTCGCCTTTCCCAACAAGTGCCGCCACTGCGACCCGGCCCCCTGCCAGGAGGTCTGCATCGCCGGAGCCATCAAAAGGGACGCGGCCCGGGGCACGGTGGACATCGACCCCCACCGCTGCATCAGTTGCGCCATGTGCGCCATGGCCTGCCCTTTTGGGGTCCTCACCTACGGGCCGGTGCACCTGGCCCCGGACAAGCTTGCGGTGGCCCTGAAATGTGACCAGTGTCCGGACCGGGAGAAGGTGGGGAAGGTGCCGGCCTGTGTTACGGCCTGCAAGGTGGGGGCTCTGACCTACGGCGACTGGGAAGACGCCCAACACGATAAAGGCCGGGCCATCGCCCGGGCCTTCTTTGCCACGCTGCCCGCCGCGGCAGACGCCGCAACGGCTCCCCCGCCGGCCATCCGCCTCTGGCGGCAGTTGAGCTAACAGTTGCCAGTGGTCAGTTGCCAGTTGCCAGTAAAAAAAAACTGAGGGGGGATACGCAGATCCGCCCCTACATTTCGGAAAAACGCTAATCCCCACCCAGGGAAAGCCAGGGGCGCGGTGCGCACCCTCCTGACAACTGACCACTGGCAACTGACTACTGCTTTCCCCTACCCCAGAAAAATCCGTAGGGCTTCCTGCTTCATCCGCCGGAATTCTTCCTCCGCCTGGCGCAGGTGTTTCTGGTGCAGGGCGTGCCGGATCTTGCGGGCCATTTCGTCCAGGGCGAGCGGCTTATACACGATGTCCACCTGTTCCAGGTAAAACAGTTGGTGGCTCAGGGTGCGTTTGTGCATCATGATGATGAAGCGGATGGCGGGATAGCGGAGGCGGGCGTTTTCCAGGAGCCGTTGATAATCCGGCTGCCGGTGGTCGGTAATGACCAAGTCAAAGGGAGTTTCATCCAGGGCGGCCAGAGCTTCGGCCACGGTGTTAACCAGCTTGCATGCCTCGAAACCCAGGAGTTTAATCACGGAAGATAAAAACTCGCGGCACCATTCCTCCTGATCCACCACCAAGATACGCGCCTGACTGCCCCTTTCTTGGCCATGCATGGAGAGGTCTCCTTAAAAAGCGCTACCTAACTTTACTATTACCTGGCTCCGGCTGCAAGACCTGTCGTGATTTTTTCCGTTTCCGGCGCCGGGGCTAGGCCGGGAGCACGATTTCTTCTTGCGGATTAATCGTGCTCAGGATCAGGCCGGTCATCACCTTGGGGTAGAAATAGGTGGACTTGCGCGGCATGATGAGACCGGCCGACGCCACTTCCTGCACCTGCTCTATGCGGGTGGGGTTGAGTAGAAACGCCAGGCGGGCTTCCGCCTTACTCACCGCGGCCACAGCTTCGCTGATCTTGCTGGTGTATTTACAGGTCTCCTGGTCATCCTGGGCCTTGGCGTCGAGCCCCAGGATCTTTTCAAAAATCAGATAGTTTAAGACCGCGACATCCAGTTGGGCCAGGGCCGGGTGCATCTGCCGGGTCAGCACGGTCTGACGCACCCCCGGACGCAGGATCAGGCGCCAGGCTTTGCGCCCGAACCCCAAAAGAATAAAGGCGGTCTCCGAGGCCGGGACCTCCGCCAGGGTCTGCTGGAGAAACTCGTCATAGGCTTCGCCGAATTCCTGGGGGGACGGCAGCGACACGATCTCGAAGTATTCCTTGAGGCGCCCCATAACCCAGGATTCTTCCAGTTGCTTCATCCGGGGGCCGCCCAACAGGCGGTGGGCCATGAGGATGACCAGGGCCGGGTCGAACATGTTGGACAGGTACATAAGGGTATAGTTGAACGGGGCCTCGGGCGACGCCGTCGGATAGCGCTGTTTCATCAATTTTTGAAAGTTCAGCGAGGTTTCGTAACGGTGGTGGCCGTCGGCGATAAACAGGGGCATTGCCAAAAAGGCCCGGTGTACCCCCTTGATGGTCTCGGCATCGGTGACCCGGTAAAGCCGCTGAACGTAGCCCAGGGTGTCTTCAAAGGCCAACATGGGGGACTCAGGCCGGCCGCCCTGGAGCAGGCTCATCACCCGGCCGGCGGGGTCCGGAAAAATGGAAAAGATGGGGGAGAAGTTGGCCTGGGAAGCCTTGAACAGCTCCAGACGGTCGGCCTTGACGGCGGAAAAGGTCTGCTCGTGGGGTTTGATGCTGCCCCCGCTCAACGGCTCCAGGCGCACCAGGGCGGCCAGGCCGGCCCGGGTCAGGGTGCGCCCGGCATGCTGGAAGTCGGTCTCCCAGAAATAAAACGCGGGCGCCGGGTCCCGCACCAGCACCCGGTCTTTTTCCCACTGGCGGAACAGAGCCGCCGCCCGGGTGTAGCGGTTGGTGAACCGGTCGTCGCCCGGGGCGGCCTGGGGGAGGATCAGGTGCACCATATTATGAGGATCCCGGGCGGCAAAGGTCTGGCGCTCGTCCGGCCGGATCACGTCATAGGGTGGGGTAACCACCGCGGTCAGATTGGCCACCTTGGCAGGATTATAATGGAGCCCCTTAAACGGGGCAATGAAGGCCACCTGGTCGGTCCTCCTCGCCTACGGAGATAACCTTTTTAATCTATCAGTAATCGGCTTCGCGTCAATAGTTATTGGCAGAATTGTCCCGGCGGCGCCTTCTCCCGCCGCGCCATCGCCAAAAAAATATTGACCGGAGAACACTCCCAAGTTATATTTTTCGAATAAATTTCGATTAAGGGATGGGCATATGCGGATAACCCCTTTTGCGATGCCGGAAAGGGGTTAACAAGGTTTCGGGGTAAAACATATTGGGGCGCTAGGCTCCCTTCCTCGTGCTCTCCGAACCAGTTGCCGGGGCCCAAGACCTTAGTTTCTCCGGAATGGTTGCATTCCGGGGCCGCGCTGGCAACAGCGCACGGTTTGCCTACCGGGCATTCCCCGGTGACGCCTTTACCTCAGGTGCGAGGAGGATGGAGATTTGAAAAAACCGGCGGTTGGCTTTGGACTGCATCTGACCCTGGACGGCTATGAATGCAGTTATGAGCGGCTGACGAACCTGGACGCCATTTACGAGTTCCTGAAGACCTGCCCGGACTTGATCCACATGACCAAGATCATGCCCCCCCATGTCTTTAAGTATCACGGCAAAGTGCCGGAAGATTGGGGCGTGTCCGGATTTGTCATCATCGCGGAAAGCCACATCAGCATTCACACCTTCCCTGAGCGTGGCTACCTCAGCCTGGATATTTTTTCCTGCAAGGGATTCGATTACCAGCAAGCGGTGGATTATGCCACCGAGTGCTTCGGCATTACCCGCTATGAAATGAATATCTTGGACCGGGGTCTGGAGTTTCCCCGGGAAGTCAGGACCGTGGAACGCCTGATGCGCCAGGAGCGGGACCAGATGCGAGGTTGAGGATGGACGAGGCCGACAGTCCTCACCCCAGCTTCCTCAAGCGCCTCCGGCAACTGTTCTCCCGGAGGATTATCGCGCAACCGGAAGATCTGGAGCGTGAAATCCAGCACATCATCGACGAAGGCGAGGAACGGGGCATCATCTCCCGCCAGGAAGGTGAGCTGATCGAGAGTATCTTTGAGTTCAGAGATACGCTCGTGCGGGAAATCATGGTGCCCCGCCTGGAGATGGTGGGGGTGGAGCGACATACCCCCCTGGACCAGATCATCGCCCTGGTCCCGTCGTGCGGCCATTCCCGCTTCCCCATCTTCGACGGCGATATCGACCACATCAAGGGCATCCTCCTGGCCAAGGACCTCCTGGTCTTCTGGCAGACCCCCGAGGAAACCTGGGACCTGGACCGGGTGATCCGCCCCGCCTACTTTATTCCCGAAAGCAAGAAGATCAGCGACCTCCTCCGGGACCTGGTGGAGCGTAAGACCCAGATCGCCATCGTCATCGACGAATACGGCGGCACCGCCGGCCTCATCACCCTCGAAGATATCCTGGAAGAGATCGTCGGGGAGATCTATGACGAATACGACCGCCAGGAGCCCCGCCTCATTCCCCAGGAAAACGGCGCCGTCCTGGTGGACGCCCGCCTGGACGTGGAAGAATTGATGGACCACTTCGAACTGCCCCGCCCGGAAGGCAAGTTCGAATCCGTGGGCGGACTGTTGATCCACCTCCTGGGCCGGGTGCCCCAAATCAACGACCGGGTGGAGATCCAGAACCTGGAACTCACCGTGGTCGCCGCCGACGAACGCCGGGCTAAACAGGTCCAGGCCCGGCGGTTGTCGATGGAAGAAGGGGTTAGGGATTAGAAGGCGGATGGAAATTACATATTCCGAAGATATTGTTATAAAGAATGAAACATTGTTAGCTACTCTATCAGTCTTTTGCGACAAGATATATTTGCCCTATCCACATGCTGCACAGGATGTAAAAGCATATATTCTTCGAACAGGCAGTGCTCAATTCCCTTCCATGCAAGAAATAGTGAAAGAAATCGATTCTGATCCACAGAAAGCCTTCATTGACAATTGGAACCTCCAGCATGCCGCCTTATTCCAGGAGGGTGTGCTCCAATATTTGCCACCCCCTATCAATTTCTTAAAACCTGAATATATAAAACGTGAACATAGACTGAAAGATGCAGGAGAGTATGATAGCGTCCGTGATAACGTTATTCAACGGATGAACCTAATGAACCTCCATACAACGGGCATTTATACAGTAGCGTCACTTACAGAGCATCTATGGCGTGATGATTTGCCTGGCTATGAGTTTTTTGAAGGATCACATTACTCTTCACAAATCACACTATCAAAAGAAATATTCTTTATAGAACTTCCGGAAATATTGACAGATTATCGGAACATTCTCGAACTGCGTAAGTTAGCACAAAATGCTGGTATATCTGAATTCTGGGCAATGATTAAAGAACAAACAGAATATGCAAACGCTATTCCCGAATCTTATTTAGCGCGCGCTGAAAAAGTGAGAAAAGAATTTAAAAAATGGTGTGATGATAGATGGAGGTTTCGTGGAAAATCTCTTGCTGTAATTGGGGGGTTGGTTGCACTTGCATTTGTAAACTCAAATTATATACCTCTAGGTATAATTGCCGGAGCAGGTTGGATTGGCGAATTAAACCGCAATTGGGCACAGCGCAAGGACAAGGCAAATAAGGCATTCAAGTTTATCAGCCGTCTCCATGGCAAAATCCGACAGTTAAAAAATCGATAATGAAGGGCCGTAGGGCGGGAAAGCGAAGCGCATCCCGCCTTTCGCATCATTCCATCTCCAGACGCCGAACGTCATTATCTGCCGCCCACTCAAGGCGTGACCGTGAAAGAGAACGTGCCTCCTGGAGCAACTGCGCGTATGTATTGGGGCATGGTTTTATTTTAACCTAATTGCTGAAGGCGGGATGCGCTTCGCTTTCCCGCCCTACGGCTGACCCCAACCCCTATCCCCTAACTAATTTCTAAACCTAATTTTATTTCCCTGACCCCTGGCCCCTGAGCCCTAATCCGGCTATAATCCCACAGCATGAACAAGCGCACTAGTCCCTCTCATGTTTTAGCCGCTGTTTTTTCCGGCCTGTTGGTGGCGGCGGCCTTTCCCAAGCTGGATCAGACCTACCTGTTGATCTTTGCCCTGGCGCCGCTCTTCTGGGCCCTTAAGGGCAAATCCCTCAAAGCCGGCTTCGGGTTGGGGTTGGTGTCGGGGCTGGCCCACTATGTGGCGCTGCTCTATTGGATCGTGTTTGTCACCCATGTGTTCGGGCACCTGCCCCTCGTCGTGGCCATCGGCATCCTGCTCTTGCTGGCCGGGTACTTGAGTCTCTATACCGCGGTGTGGGGTTTGGGGGTTGCCTGGGGCCAGTCCCGGCGCCTCAGTCTCCTGTGGTGGGCCCCGGTCCTCTGGGTGGCCCTGGAGTTCGGCCAAACCTACATCATCAGCGGCTTTCCCTGGGAGCTGCTGGGCAACGGCCTGTTCTTACATCCCATGCTGCTCCAGCTGGCGGACTTTACCGGGGTGTACGGCCTCTCGTTCCTGGTGGTCCTGGTGAACGCCGGCCTCTATCTCCTGTTTTCCCCACCCCGGGGCCAGGCCCTGCGGTTCCGGCAGGCCGCGGTGGTGTGCCTGATTCTGGCCTTCTGGCTCGGCTACGGCTATTATCGTCTGGGGGAAGTGGTGAAGTTGGAAGCCTCCAGCCCCAAGATCAAGGTGGCGGTGGTCCAGGGCAATCTCAAGCAGGGGGAGAAATGGAAAAAGGAGATGGTCCAGGCCACCCTGGACCGTTATGCGGACCTGACCCGGCGGGTCAAGGGGGCCCGGCTCATCGTCTGGCCCGAAACGGCGGCGCCCTTCTTTTACCTGCGGACCCCGGACCTGGACGCCGAGGTCCAGAAGATCGCCCAGGAGAACGACGCTTATCTGTTCTTCGGCAGCCCCGCCTGGGAGTTGACCACGCAGGGCGAGCGCTATTTCAACCGGGCCTATCTCCTGAACCCCCAGGGGCAGACCATCGGCGTCTATGACAAGGCCCACCTGGTGCCCTACGGTGAGTACGTCCCTCTGCGGAAGTATTTCCCCTTCATCGGCAAGATGGTCCCCATGGTGGGGGACTTTGCCGAAGGGCCGGTGGGGGCCACCGTGTCCCTGCCGGAAGGGGCCATCGGTCCCCTGGTGTGCTACGAATCCATCTTCCCCTATCTGTCCCGGGCCCAGGTGGCCAACGGGGCGCGTCTCCTCGTCAACATCACCAATGACGCCTGGTTCGGCAAGACCGCGGCGGCCCCCCAGCACCTGTCCATGGCGGTGCTGCGGGCCGTGGAGAACCACGTCTGCCTGGCCCGGGCCGCCAACACCGGGATTTCCGCCTTCATCGACGGGGCCGGCCGCATTGTATGGCAATCGGAGCTCTACGTCCCCGACGCCCACGCGGTGGAACTGGCCTGGCTGCCCGGCGGCAGCCTCTACACCCGGATCGGCGACGTCTTTGCCTGGGCCTGCGTCATCCTCTCCGGCCTGGCCCTCATCCTGGCCCGGCGGCGGCGTTAGGCCGCTCCCTTTTTCGCCCCCCTCGCCTTCTTCCGGTGCCGGTCCATCAGGATTCCCCGAGCCCCAGTCCTGCCTTTTGACATGCCGATCATATCAGCAACTTAGGTAAATTCATCAGAAGTTTTGATAATGGCAAGGTAACCGCCCTGCTCCCCACCTGGGCTCCCATGTCCTTGTGCAGAATCGGTAATTCCACTATCACATAATCAGGGTATCCCCTGATGGTTTTTTCAATGGGTGGAATTATCTTAATCTAAGATGCCACATAATTTCGGTCTGTTACACCGTGAGGAGTCGTCATGAAATATATAAGACCCACAGTCTTGTTCCTTATAGCTATTTTGCTCTTGAACGGATGTGGCAGCAATGAGATTCAAGGTACGGTAAAAGATCCATTCGGCAATGGTATCGAAGGGGTAACCGTCAGCATAGAACAAAGCGATCTGCATAGTTCCACCGGTAAAGACGGGAGCTATTCCATCCGCGCTATACTTGGCACCTTTATTTTGAAATTTTCCAAGCCTGGCTATACCACCCAAAAGATTACCTTAACCAGCCAGCGAAATACTCCCTTCCCGGCTCAAACTGCGACTATCTACCCGATTCCCCAGGAGCCGGGATTATACTACATGGGCGCAAAGAATCTCATTAAGATGTCTCCCGGTAAAATCGCCTTAAGACAGACTCGGGAAGTAACGGGGGTCCCGATGCGAGACTTGTGGGGGGTCCGACAGGTTAAATTTTATCCTGATAAGACCATGGCAGCCGCGTTCAGGCCGGGGAAGGCTCAATTTATTGATACATCTTCGGTAAATTTAATCCCTATGCGTCTTCGTAGTGATGGGTGTTTCATGCATTTCCTCATATACCCATCGGTATCAGAGGTTAAAGTTGAGTACGAAGCCTCAGTCATACAGAAAAAGACTGAAAAGGGAGAGGAAAAGCTTATAATCCGGACCATAGATTGTAATCCCGGCAGTTATGCTTGGGTTGAATTTCATAGAGATATGTTCGGCACTGAGCTGCCCACTCTGCGCGGCATATGCTATGCTTTTAATGTAGCAAGTCAAAATTCTGCACAGTCCCACTAGATTCTTCGCTTCGCTCAGAATGACAAGCTGGGGAATGGGCCAGTTTTTCAACAAGCTGTTCATCCCCCGCCACCAGGACGCCAGGATAACCACCTCGGCAATCGTCCGCCTCGCCGCCATCAAGATTTCACCCTCTGGCGATTAATATGCTAAAATGGCGCAAAGAGAGGAGGTTGTGGTGAGACCGAAAATCCAATCGAGATTGGTCAGATATGGCCTGGCCCTGGGGCTGGCGCTGGTACTCCTGATGCCGGGGACCGGCTGGGGTGAGGTCCTGAAGGTGACCCAGCCCAACCAGTCCCTCTATCCGGACCCGGATTTCGCCAGCACTCCCGTTGCCCCGGTGCCCGTGGGGGCCGAGGTGAACGTGGAGAGCCAGGCCGGTGACTGGTACAAGGTGACATATCAGGATAAGACCGGCTGGCTCAACCGCCAGGCCGTAGTCCGAGCCGCGGCCGGCTCCCAATTCAACCTGCCGGGACTCTTGTTCGGCACCCCGGTGAAGCAAACCTCCAGCGACGAAGTGGCCCTGGCCGGCAAGGGCTTCACCCCCGAGGTGGAAAACTCCTACCGCGCCAAACATCCGGAGATGAACTTCGCCCTGGTGGACAGAATCGAGAGTTTTCGGGTGGCCCCGGCCAAACTCCAGGCCTTTATCAAGGAAGGAGACCTGAAGCCATGAGACGCGAGGCCTGGTTGGCATTATTGACCCTAATGCCCTTTGCGGTGGGGGGCTGCGCCGCTGCGGCCATGGTGCCGGTGGCCGCCATTGCTTACAAGGGGGCAACCAAGGCCCAGGATGCCTCCCGACCCATTACCGATTCCGAAGAATACTATATAGGTCGGGCGGTGGCCGCCCGGGTTTTAACCAAGTATAAGCTTGATCAGAACGCCAAGCTCACCGAGTACGTGAATGAAGTGGGGGACACCGTGGCCCGCAAGTCCACCCGCCCCAACCCCTTCCGGGGCTACCACTTTGCGGTGCTGGATACCGAAGAGATCAACGCCTTTGCCTGTCCGGGCGGCATTATCTTCGTTACCCGGGGGCTGATCAAGACTTGCCAGAACGAGGACCAGTTGGCCGCGGTGCTGGCCCATGAAGTGGCCCACGTGGCCCACAAGGACGGCATCAACTCCATCAGCAAGGCTCGCTGGACCGAAGTCTGGACCGCCATGGGCAAAGAAGCCGTCACGATGTACGGCGGGTCGGTGGCCGCGGGCCTGGTGAGCCTGTTCGAAGGCTCCATCGACGACGTCTTCAAGACCATCGTGGTGAACGGCTACAGCCGCCAGGCGGAAGAGGCGGCGGACGCCGCCGCGGTAATCACCCTGTCCAAGGCGGGGTATGACCCCACCGCCCTGGTGGCAGTCCTCACCACCATGGAGGCCAAGGGCAAGGGCGCCACCAGCGGTATCTTCAAGACCCACCCCCCCACCGCGGAGCGCCTGGCCAAGGTCAAGGCCGAAGTGGCCCAGTATCCCCCTGCCAAGGGCATGAAGATCCGGACCGAGCGCTTCAAGTGCGAGGTCTCGTAGGGAGGACTGATGGCAGACGCGGCTGGGGCGCGGGGTTAAACCCCATGACCATAATTCTGTGGTGGGATTAACTGTGGGGGCGGGTTTCAAACCCGCCCCTACGACTTTTAAAGAACCCTGTAGGGTGGACCAAACCGCCCCTTTCAATGGAAATCCAGGTAGTCCTTCTCCACGGTAAAGACTGCGGCCTGGTTTCGGTCACAACAGCGGAATTCCGCTTCCCAGACCTCAAAATAGCCATCGGTCCGTTGGCCTGTCGGACTCACCTCCTGCCAGCGGCCGCATTCCCCGCATTGGGCCAGGAATTTACCCGCCTCGATTTTCGTGGCCGCCAACACTTTTCCTATTCCTTGGCCGCTGCCGGCCGGCGGGACGCCTGGAGGTAGAAGATCACCGGCACCACCACCAGGGAGAAGGCGGTGGAGGCGAAGAGGCCGAAGATGAAGGACCAGGCCAGACCCGAGAAGATGGGGTCCAGGGTGATGACCCAGGAGCCGAACATGGCCGCCAGGGCGGTGAGCACAATGGGTCTGAATCTCACGGCGCCGGAGCGCAGCACGGCCTCCTCCAAGGGAAAACCCCGGTCCAGGTGGTGGTGGATGAAGTCAATAAGGATGATGGAGTTCCGCACCACGATGCCCGCCAGGGCGATCATGCCGATCATGGCCGTGGCGGTGAAGTAGATGGGGTTGGCAAAGCCCTTCACCGGGGAGGTAAACAGGAGATTCAGCAAGGCAAAGCCGGGCATCACCCCGATCATGGTCAGGGGGATGGCCACCATGATCACCAGGGGCATGGTGTAGGACGAGGTCTGGAGCACCAGCAGGATGTAAATGCCCACCAGGGCCCCGGCAAAGGCGATCCCTAAGTCCCGGAAGACCTGCACCGTGATCTTCCACTCCCCTTCGCCGGCATAGTTCACCCGGTAGCCCGGGGGCGGCGGCGTCTTAGCCGTGTCGCCCATGAGGTCGAGGATGGCGTTCACGGGGCTTTGCCCTGCGGTGTCCCCGGTGACGAACACCACCCTTTCCAGATTTTTCCGCATGATGGATTTGGGGGCCAGGTCCAGATCGAAGCGCCCCAATTCCTGCAAGGGCACCATGGCGCCCTGGGGATTCTTGAAATAGAGCTGGCCGAGGCTCAGGGTGGAGGAGCGCCAGGCCAGGGGCCCCCGCAGGAAGATGTCCAGTGGCAGGCGCTCGGCGGCCACGTGGACCCGCCCCACCGCCTCCCCGGCCTCGGCGATGGCCAGGCCCCGGGCGATCTGGGCTTCGCTCAAGCCGCTCAAGGCCGCCTTCTGCCGGTCCACCAGGAAGCGGAAGCGGGGCTCGGCGGTCTCCACGGTGGTGTCCACGTCAACCACGCCCCCGGTCTTCAAGAAGTATCCCTTAACCCGGTCGGCCTCCTGAATGATGCTGGCGTAGGACGCCCCCGGCGGCCCGTAGACTTCGGCCACCAAAGTCGCCAGCACCGGCGGGCCCGGCGGTACTTCGGCGATGGCGAGGCGCACCTTGTATTTTTTGGCGATGTCCTCCATAGCCGGCCGGATCCACAGGGTGACGGCATGGGACTCCGCCGAGCGCCGCGCCTTCTCCGCCAGGTTGACCCGGATTTGGCCCACCCAGGGGCCCCGCATGAGATAGTAGTGGCGCACCAGGCCGTTGAAATCGATGGGGGCGCTCTCCCCGGCGAAGGTGACCACGTTGTCCACCTCGGAGACCGTGGTGAGGTAGCGGCCGAAATCCTTCAGGGCCTGCTGGGTGGACTCGAGGGGGGTGTCGTTGGGGAGGTCCGCCACCACCAAAAAATCGTTCTTGTTGTCAAAGGGGAGCATCTTCAGGGGGACCAGGCCCACCACCGGCAGGAGCACGGAGAGCAGGAGCAACCCCACCACCCCCAGGAGAAAGAAGTGGCTCAGGCGGCGGTTCTCCAGGAGCGGGGTCATGATGCGGGTGTAGAGCCGGTAGATCCAGGTCTCCTCCAGGACGAAGGGCTTGGCTTCCTTGCCGTACTCCTTCTTCAGAAAGTGATAGGTGGCCCAGGGGGTGACGGTGAAGGCGATGAGCAGGCTCATGAGCATGGCCAGCGGCACGTTCAGGGGCATGGGGCGCATGTAGGGACCCATCATGCCGGTGACGAAGTACATGGGGATGAAGCTGATGATCACCGTGAAGGTGGCCAGGATGGTGGGGGCCCGGACTTCGTCCACCGCCACCAAGGTGGCCTCTAAAGGTGGATGCTCCCGCAATTGAAAGTGGCGGTGGATGTTCTCCACGTCGATGATGGGGTCGTCCACCAACAGACCCAGGGACAGGATCAGGGCAAACAGCGTCACCCGGTTGATGGTGTAGCCGAAGAGCATATTGCCGGTGAGGGTGATGGCCAGGGTCAGGGGCACCGCCAGGGCCACGATGAGGGCCTCCCGCCATCCCAGGAACAGGGTGAGGAGCACCGTGATGGACAGGACCGCGATGAGGAGCTCCCGCATGAGCTCGTTGACCTTCTCATCGGCGGTGGCGCCGTAGTCCCGGGTGACCTTGACCCGGATGTCGGGGGGGATGACCTCTTTTTGCAGCTCCGCCAGCTTATCCAGGATGCCCTGGGCCACGGTCACGGCGTTGGTGCCGGTGCGCTTGGCCACGGCCATGGTCACCGCGGGGTAAAACTTTCCCCGTTCGTAGCCCGGGGGCAGCTCGTCCGCGGGCCCGAAGGCGATGGTGCTCATGGCCACCGGCTCCTCGGGGCCGTCGATGATGTCGGCCACGTCTTTCAAGTACACCGGCTTGCCCCGGTTCAGCCCCACCAGGAGGTTGGCCACCTCGTCGGCGGATTTCAGGAACGGGCCGGCCTCCACCCGGTATTCCCGGTCCTGGCGGGAGAAACGGCCCGCGGGAAGATTGACGTTGCTCACCTCGATGGCCTGGGCCACCGCAGCCAGATCCAGGCCGTGGCCCGCCAGGCGGACCGGGTCGGCCACCACCCGCACCTGGCGCTTGCGGCCCGCCACCACGTAAGTGCGCCCCGTGTCGGGGATGCTTTGCAGGCGATGCAGGAGTTCGTCGGCCACCCGGCGCAGCTCGTAGTCATCGGCGCTCTTGCTGTACAGGGTCAGGGTGACGATGGGCACGTCGTTGATGTTCATGGGCTTGACCACCCAGCCCGTCACGCCGGAGGGCACCTGGTCGATGTTGGAGAAGACCTTGTTATAGACCTTGAACAGGCTGGTCTCCAGGTTCTCTCCCACCTTGAACTTGGCGGTGACAATGGCGTAGCCGTCCCGGGCCTGGGAATAGAGGTCCTCCAGGCCCTCCATTTCCCAGAGCTTTTTTTCCAGGTTGATGACCACCAGGTTTTCCACTTCTTTGGGCGAGGCCCCGGGGAAGCGGATGAGGATGTCCACCATGGGCACCTTGATCTGGGGGTCTTCTTCCCGAGGGGTGTAGAGCAGGGCCATCAACCCGGCCAACAGGCTCACCAGGATGATGATGGTGGGGAGCTTGGACAGCAGAAAGACCTTGACCAGGCGGGCGGTGGGACCGAGATGGAGGTCGTTGGGGGATTGATTCATGGTGAGCTATCAGCTTTCAGCGGTCAGCTATCAGCTTTCAGAAAAAACCATAGTGGACAAAGCCATCAAATGTAGGGTGGGCACTGCCCACCATTTCATCTCTCTTTCCCAAGCTTGGCTTGGGATCTAGAAAATAGTTTGCGCAGGCTAAAGCCGGCGGCTACCAAAGCTATTCCGACCGCAAGATTATCCGGTCCCCCGCCTGGAGCCCCGCCAGGACTTCCACCTTGTCCTCCACCTGGCGCCCCAGTTTCACCTGGCGCAGCTCCGCAGCCCCTTTCACCACCACCCGCACCATGGTGAGCTGGCCCACGGTGGAAACAGCCGTCTGGGGGATAAGGAGGCCGCGGGTGTGTCCCAGGGGGAGCGTCAGGCGGGCGAACATTCCGGGCATGAGGGCGGGGTTTTTGACCATCGCGGTGCGCACCTTGAAGGTGCGGCTGCCCGGGGCGCTGAGGGGGAAGATTTCGGCAAGGGGCAGGTCCGCCGCAAACTTCACCGCGGGCACGGTGACGTGCGCGGTTTCCCCCAGCCTGACCTCTTCCCGGTAGCTGTCGTTGACCTCGCCTTCGATCTGCAGGAGGTCCGGGTTGTACAGGGTTACCAGGGGTTGGCCGGGCTGGGCCAGGTCGCCCACCGCCACCCGGCGTTCCCCCACCACCCCGACCTCCGGCGCCCGCACCACGGTGTAGCCCTTCAAGGTGGCGGCCTCGGCGACCTGCGCCTGGGCCGTCTTATAGCGGGCCTCCATGGCCCCGAACTCCTGGGGACTCACCGCGCCTTCCTTGAAGAGGAACTGATAGCGCTTATAGTCGGCGGCGGCCTGGTGCAGTTGCGCCTGGGCCTGGTTCAGCCGGGCCTGATACTCCGCGGCGGACAGGGTCACCAGGGGGTCTCCCGGCTTCACCCTGGTGCCGGCCTCCACCCAAATTTTCGCTACCCGGCCGGGGACCTGGGAAGACACCTGGGAGAGGCTCCGGGAGATCACCGCGCCCAGCACTTCCAGGTTCCGGGGAATCTCCGTTGCCGTCACGATGAGGACTTTCCCGCGGGGCGGCGCGCCGGTAAGGGGCACCAGGCCGGGGGCGATCTTGCCGAAATGCAAGAGCCCCGCCAGCCAGGCCATAAACAGGAGGGCCCCCAGCACCAGGGCGCTCAGGCCGATGATTTTTTTCTTGGAAGTCATGGTAAAAGCCCTACACCTCAATTCCGCTTAATCATCCGGGTTGTAAGGGTGGACCTGTGTGTCCGCCTTACAAAGATTGGTCGATGATCCTTATCTTATCGTTCCCAAGCTCCTCTTGGCAAAGGAATGGCACAAGCAGATTTTTATAAGGTGCCCAAGCAGAGCTTGGGCGACCAATATCGTTCCCAAGCAGGAGCTTGGGAACGAGGCTTAAAAGCTTCCCTCCCAGCTCCCTGTAAGGG
>JBAVUP010000104.1:0-10203 GCA_049696835.1 Desulfobaccales bacterium | reverse complement strand
TGCGAGCCGGTGCATCATTTTTACTATGCATGCAATTGACGCAACGTACATGAAGCTGGCCCTGAAGCTGGCGGCTAGGGGCGCCGGCTGGGTGAGCCCCAATCCCATGGTGGGCGCGGTGGTGGTCAAAGACGGCCAAGTGGTGGGGCGCGGCTACCATCGCCGGGTCGGTCTCCCCCATGCCGAGGTGGAGGCCTTGAGAGCCGCGGGGGCCGCGGCCCGGGGGGCGGAGTTGTATGTCACCCTGGAGCCTTGCAACCATGAGGGCCGCACGCCGCCGTGCACCCGGGCGATACTTTCGGCCGGGATCAGCCGGGTGATCATCGCCACCCGGGACCCTAATCCCCGGGTAGCGGGCGGCGGGGACGAATTCCTGAGGTCCCGCGGGGTGCCGGTGGAGGTGGGGCTGCTGGAGGTCGAGGCCCGGCGCCTGAATGAAGCCTGGTTTCACTGGGTGGCAACCGGCCGGCCCTGGGTCACGGTCAAGGCCGCCTGTTCCCTTGACGGCAAGATCGCCACGGCCGGCGGTGAGAGCCAATGGCTCACCGGCGAGGCCGCCCGGGCCCTGGGGCACCGTCTGCGCCACCGGGTGGACGCCATTGTGGTGGGGATCGGCACGGTGCTGGCCGACGACCCCCAACTCACCACGAGATTGGCGGGAGGACGAAAGATGGGTGGGGGAGAGGGTCAGGGGCCCACGGCCGCTTACAATCCCTCCCCCAATCCCCCTCCCCCAACCCCATATGGTGATAGCACAGGCTTTCAGCCTGAGCCGGGTATGGCAGGACCAGCCAGAATTATGGCACAATCGCCCTCCTCTGTTTTCTCAGAAAAAACGAAAAACGAAAAACGAAAAACGAAAAACGCCGGAAAGGACCCCATCCGCCTCGTCCTGGACAGCAAATTGCGCATCCCCTTGACCGCCCGCCTCCTCCACCTGGACTCCCCGGCCCCCACCTGGGTGGCCACAACCGGCCAGGCCCCGCCGGCAAAGCGCCGCGCCCTGGAGGACCTCGGGGCCCGGGTCCTGGTGCTGCCGGAGGCCGCGGGGCGGGTATCTCTGCCGGGTTTACTGGAGTTCTTGGGGGCCCAGCAGGTGCAGAGCCTGCTGGTGGAAGGCGGGGCGGAAGTTCTGGGCGCGTTTTTTGATCAGAAATTAGTACATCTGTTCCGATTCTTTTACGCGCCCACCATACTGGGGGGTCGAGCGGCCCTGGGAGTGGTGGGCGGCTTGGGGGTGGATCGCCTTAAGGAGGCGTCCCGCGCCCAAAACCTGGAAATTCGGCGGGTCGGAGAGGATTTCTTGGTCTCGGGATATTTATAAAATCTGGGCTGCCGGCGGGACTGCCAAAGCCTTCAACCACCCCGTGGATATGCCTGTCATTACTCGTTGGACCCACCTTATTATCCCTGCTAATAACCTGCCTCATATTAAATACCGCAATAATAGAAGCCCCCTTGCTACCTCCGCAATTATCCTATAATCTTATCAAGCATAACTTTGAGTATCATTATTCTTCTGACCTGCTTTTTTCAATAAGTTGGCCATGAGCTTCTAATATACTCCAGCTTCTTCCTCGAATCCTTTTCAAAAGGCATATTTTTTGCACAAATTGATTTTAACTAAGCTCAACGTGGACGATACGACGGGGGCGATTTGTTCCAGTTTTTCTGGAGGTTGACGGCTCGCCACCTGAGCCCCCAGGCCGATCGAGAGTGAGCCGCACAGAGGAGAGAATTGTGAAAGCTCTATCCAGAGCGCTGTTGATTTCGGCGGTAATGATGATGATGGCCGGCGCGCCGCCGGCTTTGGCCACGGATTATCTCTTTACGGTGATCAATTTCCCCTCCGATCTGCATGTCGCGACCTCGGGGGCATACGGCATCAACGCCAATCACGAGATCGTCGGTGGTTTTAATAATACCTCAGGTCAGCAATGGGGCTATCTCCGTCAAACGGACGGCACGATCGTGCCTTATCAAAATACCAGCGCCGATACCTATCTTTTTGGCCTCGATGATTTTGGCAACATGGTGGGCCAATATACCAGCGGCAGCGGGATGGTCGCGGGTTTTGAACAGGGCAACGCCACTAACCTAAATTTTGGCTCCATGGCCACCGCTGCCTGGGGAATCAATACCAGCGGGCAGATTGTGGGTTATTATCTGAATGCACCGGACATCAGTTTTGGTTACTACCTGCCGAGCCTGGGAGGCACCCCCACCGCCATAGCCTATGGCAATCATTTCACCTTGGCTATGAGGATCAACAATAATGGGCAGATCGTGGGTTATTATCTGACCAACGATAGGAGCGTCCACGGCTTCAGCGTGGCGTGTAACGATTTATCCCATCCCACCGATATTATCCATGGCAATGATAACACCTTTGGCTGGGGGATCAACGACTCGGGCGCCATCGTCGGAGGCTATATCGACGGCACCGGCTGGCACGGCTATATTTATGAGAACGGCAGTTTCGAAACTATTGATTTTCCCGGTCCAGGTGGTGTATCTTATCAAACGAGGATATTCGGCATTAGCGACGATGGCTGGCTGGTGGGCGACTATTATGACGACGGCGTCTACCATGCCTTCCTGGCGACGCCGACGGACTGGGCGACGCCGGTGCCGGTCCCGGCCACGCTGCTCTTATTGGGTTCCGGTCTGCTCGGCCTGGCGGGATGGCGCCGCCGCCGGCCCAAGTCCTGAGAGGTAACGCCGCGGGTGTGGTAGAGTGATGATGCCCTTACAACAGCGGTACCACAAAGACCCCGCCATGATCTTTCGGCAAATCGGCGGGGAATCTTTGCTGGTGCCGATTTTTAATAATGCCGCCAACATGGACAGTATCTATGTCCTCAATGAAGTGGGCAGCCGCATTTGGGAGCTGATCGACGGGGAAAAACCGGTACGGGAGATCAGGGACACTATCGCGCAAGAATTTGAGGTGACCCCCCAGGAAGCGGAGAAGGATCTGCTGGATTTTCTCCAGCAACTCCAGGCCATCGGGGGTCTGAAAGTATCATCCTGATGAAGTTCACCATCTGAGCGGAATGGGGGGCGCACGGTGAAAAAGAAATATGAGAAGCCGTCGGTTACCGAAGTCAAACTAAAACCGGAAGAAGCTCTATTGCAGAGTTGCAAGACAGTTACCAGCGGGGGGCAAAGTACTCCTTGTTCCTTCCCCAGCCCTTGCTCGGATCTCGCCAGTTGAAAAACCGCCGGTTGCCGGTTCCGGGGTGCCCGGTTTGCCTGAACGGGTGTCCCTAAACCTCACGCGTAGATTATTTCCCCCCTGAAGAACTTCAGGCAACCGGAGATTTGCTGTTTTTGCCAGGGATGAGCCACCCCGGACGCCTCGAAATCCGCCTGCCATGAAGAGCTTACAGATCAAGATCGCCGGCACCGTCATTGCCGCCGTCCCGGACGACCACTGCCCGCCGCTGCACGTGGCCCCCGGTCACCGGGCCTTTCTGGTGGACCCGGCGGAGCCGCCGCAGATCACGTTGAACATCCATTTTGGCGACCTGCCTGACCTCAACCTGGGGGAAAAGGCCTTCAACGCGGGGCAATATTGGAGCTTATATCTTCTGGAAGAGACCTGGGTGTTGGCCATTCCGGTTCCCGTGCTGGGACTGGAGCCCTACCGGCTGGCAGTGTTTCAGAGAGATTTTACGGCCGGTGATCTGTATGCCCGGGAAAATCCTTGGCCCTTTGATAAGGATGCCGGGTTATCGGTGAGTCCCGTGGACCCCTTACGATTTCCCGTGGAAGAGTTTCTGATGATCAACTACCTGGCTCGTTGGCGGCAAGGGATGATCCTGCATGCCTGCGGTCTCCAGGACGCCGGCCGGGGACTGGTATTCTGTGGCGTGTCCGGGGCGGGGAAAAGCACCCTGGCCCACCTCTGGCATGAGGCGGGGGTCACCGTCCTGAGTGACGATCGCCTCATCGTGCGGCCAAACGGCGGTGGCTTTACGATCCACGGCACTCCCTGGCATGGCGAGGCCGGCTTTGCCCTGCCGGACTCGGCCCCGCTGACGCGTCTTTACCTGATTCAGCACGCCTCCCATAACTACGTCAGGCCCCTGACCGCGGGGGAGGCGGCGGCGCGCTTGCTGGTCCGATGCTTCCCGCCCTTCTATCATCGGGACGGCATGACCTTCATCGTGGACCTGCTGGCCCGGCTGGTCACCGAGGTCCCCTGTTGTGAGCTGGGCTTCGTCCCTGATGCCAGCGTCATAGAATTTGTGCGGGGTCTGCCATGAGTACCTCCAACGTCGAATTGAGCGCCGACTTGCTGGCGCACAACGTCGGCGTATGTTTGCCAGCCAATGGGGCCAGTATGTTCCCCGCGATCCCCGGAGGCAGCGTCATTCGGGTGGAGCCGGTAAAGGTGGAGGACCTGCGGCGGGGGGACGTCATCCTCTACCGGGTGGGGGACCGAATGATCGCCCATCGCTTAGTCGGAAAAGTGCAGGTCCACGGCCGCATCAGACTGATAACCCGGGGTGACGCCTTTCCCGGAACGGCTCTGGAAGAGGTTGAGCCGTCCCAAGTTTTGGGACGGGTGGCCGCCATCCGCTGGGGCCGATGGCAGATGAGAATCGATGCGGGTTTAGGAAGGTTTGGCGGCAGGTTGGCGGCCCGGATATCTGCCGCCATATCCTGGAGTTATCCGGCACTGCGACGCCTGCGCGCTAGACTCCGGCGCGCCCCCGGGCCCGGTCAACCCCATTGATTCTGCTCTGGCAGGTTTCCCCTCCCGGAGTGCTAAGGCCGGTAGATTAAGCTCTGAAGCCTGAGCACCAGCCGCGGGTCGCCAGCCGCGGCAGTCACGGCGGTACCCCATGGAATGTCCCCACATCCCGGAAATCAACTATGGCGCCTTTAGCCTGCGCCTCCATGAGCAGGTCTTCGGCCAGCGCCTCCCCCTAAGCGGCAGCCTGGAGATCACCCACCGCTGCAACCTGCGCTGCGCCCATTGCTATATCAATCAGCCGGCGGGGGATGGCGCGGCGCGGCGCCGGGAACTCAGTGCGGCGCAGTGGCATGGCCTTCTCGATGAGATGGCGGCGGCAGGGTGCCTGTGGCTGTGCTTCACGGGCGGCGAACCTTTGCTGCGCCCTGATTTCCCGGATATCTACCGCCACGCCAAGCAATGCGGCCTGCTCCTCACCCTGTTTACCAATGGCACCCTGGTCACCCCCGCCCTGGCCGATTTCCTGGCCAAATGGCGCCCTTTTCAGGTGGAAATCAGCCTTTATGGCGTAACACCGCAGACTTACGAGTCCGTCACCGGGGTGCCGGGGTCTTTTACCAAGTGCATGGCCGGTATTGAACTGCTCCTGGCGCGCCGGGTCCCGGTGGCCGTCAAAACCATGGTCATGACCCTGAATCTACCCGAATTGCCGGCCATGAAAGCCTGGGCGGCCGACCGGGGACTGCGATTTCGCTACGATGCGGTACTCAACCCCCGCCTGGATGGTTCACAAAAACCCTGCGCATTACGGCTATCGCCGGAAGAGGCCGTGGCCCTGGACCTGGCCGATGAACAACGCATGAAAGACTGGCGACAGTTCACCGAAAAATATCTGGCGCCTGCCGAACCGACTGACCGCCTTTTTCGCTGTGGCGCCGGGCTGCATTCGTTCCATATCGACTCTGCCGGGGAATTGAGCGTCTGTCTGATGGCTCGCCGTGCCAGCTATGCCTTGCGGGAAGGGTCCTTCGCGGCGGGGTGGAAATTTCTTCGGGAGGTGCGGGAGCAAAAAGGCAACCCGGAGAGCCCTTGCGCCCGATGTCGGCTCTACGCCCTGTGCGGCCAGTGCCCGGGGATAGCCGAGGTGGAAATGACGCCGCCCGGGGAGCCGGTGGCCTACTACTGCCGGCGGGCCCATCTGCTGGCGGCCGCCCTGGGGCTTGCCCCCCCTACCTCGTTGCCGGAGCCGCCCGGCATTCCGGCGGACCGTCCTGCAGGATTCAAGCAAAAAGGCCCCGGGGCGCGCTAAAAATCGAAGCGGTAGGCGATGGGACCGGGATCCCGGTCAAATTCCGGCGCCCGCTTAAACCCCAGTTTCTCATAGATATGCCGGGCCGCGTCCATAAAGGTCCCGGTATATAAGAAAATGGTGCCGATCTGCAGCTCCCGGGCCCGGCGCAGGCAGGCCTCGGTCAGGCGAACGCCGTAACCCCGGCCCCGGCTGGCTGGCAGCACCGCCAGCAGCCGGATGGCCGCCGCCCCGGCCGGCCACTGTCCCTGGCGAGCCTGGGCGGCATCGGGATAAAAGCTGACGGCCCCTTCGAGCCTGCCGTAGCGCTCCGCCACCAGCACGATGCCTCCGGGAGCCCGCAGGGTCTCGGTGATGTTGTCCATCCAGTGTTGCCAGGCGGCCGCCGGTATGAGCGGCTTAAATTCCCGGTAGGCAGTCTTGATCAGGGTTTCGATCTCGGCCAACTCGCTCGACGCAGCCTCACGAATCAGCATATCTTTGGCCATAATCCGTCCGGTCTGCTCAGCCTCATAGCATTACCGGGCGCGGCGCTTGTCTGGACCGCATGAGCAAAAACTCCCGGAGAAAAAATATCTTTTCAAGGAAGTTTGTGTTATAGTAGGCTTACTTAAATTATCTATCTTCATGGAAAGATTATATGGGGGATTTGCGTTAAACAGGAGGATATCATGGTAATACTAAAGGAATTTAACCTGGCCAACGCGGCTGCAATACTGATCATGATCCTGTATCTGGCTGCGATCAGTAATATAGCAATACTCCAGGACATTGTCCAGGCAATCGACATCGTATCACCATAGACCTGAATTTCATCCTCAGCTCCAATTGGCCTTGCAAGCAATACTGAGGCTTTATTCACCATGAGTCTTGTATAGGCCTTCCCCGGTGGAGGCTTCAAACTGGTTGCGGTTGTGATTTGGCAATGAATCTCAGGATTAATTGATGGGGGCGGTTATGGAACCGCCCCTTGGTTTTTTCTGAGGGTCATTTCGCCCGTAACGGGGCCTTCAAGGCGGCAATGAAGTCGCCCACCTCTTTGACCAGTTCCGGCCCCTTCAGCTTCGCCACCCGCTGCACGATGGCGCTGCCCACCACCACGCCATCCACGTAAGGGGCGAGAGCCGCCACCTGCGCGGGCGTGGAGATGCCGAAGCCCACCGCTAGGGGGCATTTCACCAGGGCGCGCACTTCCTGCAAAGAAGCCGCCAGGTCCGGGGGTAGTTCCGCCCGGGCCCCCGTGATGCCGGTCACCGACACATAATAGAGAAACCCCTTGGTGAGACGCGCCTGATGTTTGATGCGCTCCGGGCCGCTGGTGGGCGCGGCCAGGAAGATGGTGGCGATCTTGGCCTGCAAGGCCGCCACCCGCCAGGGCCCGGCCTCCTCCGGCGGCAGATCCGGGATGATGAAACCGTCCACCCCCTGGGCCGCGGCGGCCGCAGCGGTGCGCTCCAACCCGTATTGCAGGATCGGGTTGTAGTAGCCCATGAGAATCAGGGGGATTTGCGTGTCGCGCCGCAGGGACCCGGCCAGTTTCAGCACGTCTTCCAGGTGGACGCCCCCCTGCATGGCCCGGAGGCTGGCGGCCTGAATGGTGGGGCCGTCGGCCAGGGGGTCGGAAAAGGGCACGCCCAGCTCCAGGATATCCGCGCCCCGGCCGGCCATCTCCAGGGCTAAGGCCCGGGTGGTGGCCAGATCCGGGTCCCCCGCGGTGATAAAGGGGATGAGGGCCTTTTCGCCTCTGGCCATGAGCTGCTTGAATACGCGATCAATGCGCGTCACCGGACACCTCCAGAGCTTCGGCCACCGCGTCCACGTCCTTGTCGCCCCGGCCGGAAAGATTGACGATGATAATGTCATCCGCAGTATACTCAGGCGCCAGCCGCCGCAGATAGGCGATGGCGTGGGCGCTCTCCAGAGCGGGGAGAATGCCTTCGGTCCGGGAGAGCAGTTGGAAGCCCTCGAGGGCCTCGGTATCCGTCACCGCGACGTATTCGGCCCGGCCCTGATCCTTGAAAAAGGAGTGCTCCGGCCCCACCCCGGGGTAATCCAGCCCCGGCGCCAGGGAATGGGCCTCCTGGATGTTGCCCCAGGGGTCTTGCAAGAGGTAGCTGAAGGCGCCGTGCAGTACCCCCACTGTCCCGGCCACCAGGGTGGCGGAATGATGGTGGGTTTGGAGCCCATGGCCCGCAGCCTCCACCCCCACGAACCGCACCGGGTCGTCCAGGAAGGGGTGGAACAGGCCCATGGCGTTGCTGCCGCCCCCCACGCAGGCCACCAGACACTGGGGCAGCTTGCCGGTGCGGCGCCGCAATTGGGCCCGAGCCTCCCGGCCGATCACCGACTGAAAATCCCGGACGATCATGGGATAGGGGTGGGGGCCGCCCACGGAACCCAGGACATAGTGAGTATGGCGCACGTTGGTGACCCAATCCCGGATGGCCTCATTCATGGCATCCTTCAGGGTGCGACTGCCCGACTCCACCGGGATGACTTTGGCCCCCAACAGGCGCATGCGGATGACGTTGAGGCGCTGGCGCCGGATATCTTCCGTGCCCATGTAAATCTCGCATTCCAGCCCCAACAGGGCGGCCACCGTGGCGGTGGCCACCCCGTGCTGGCCCGCGCCCGTCTCGGCAATGAGCCGGGTTTTGCCCATGCGCCGGGCGAGCAAGCCCTGCCCCAGCGTGTTGTTGATCTTGTGCGCCCCGGTGTGGGCCAGGTCCTCCCGCTTGATGTAAATCTGCGGCCCCCCCAACTCCAGGGTGAGATGCCGGGCAAAATACAGGGGCGTGGGGCGACCCACATAATCCTTTAAATACCAGGATAACTCCTGGCGAAATTCGGTGGTGTGGCTGATCTTGCGATACGCCTCCTCCAACTCCAACAAGGCGGGCATCAGGGTTTCCGGTACAAACCGACCCCCATACCGCCCAAACCTGCCATGCCTGTTCGGTAGCAAAGTAACCTCCTTTAAAGTGAAGCTGTCAGCCTTCAGCTTTCAGCAGTCAGCCAAAAGAAAGGCTTTACTAACTGCTCGCTGCCTAGAAAAGTTCCTCACGTTCACCCCCTCTCCCCCTTGGGGGAGAGGGTTGGGGTGAGGGGGTAAGGGCCCTCTGTCCTTAGCCCCCTCCCCCAATAGCTTTAAAAAATGCCCGCAGTTTTGCCGGGTCTTTCTTTCCCGGCGCGGCTTCGGTGCCGCTGGCCGTGTCCACGGCCTGGGGCTGGGCGATGCGTATGGCCTGGGCCACGTTATCCGGCGTCAGGCCCCCGGCCAGGATGATCCGGCCGTATTTTTTGGCCTCCCGGGCCAGTTGCCAGTCAAAACTCTCCCCGGTGCCCCCGACCTGCCCTGGCTTATAGGTATCCAGAAGTAGGGCCTGGGTCGCGCCCTGAAAGGACTCCAACTCTTTAAGGGAGCTTTCGTCCTGGATGCGAAAGCCTTTGATCACCTTGCAGCCCAAGCGGCGGCAGTACTCCGGGGATTCCTGACCGTGCAGTTGGACCCAATCCAGGCGTACCTTCGCCGCCAGGTCCCGCACCCTTGCCGCCTCTTCATCCACGAACACCCCGACCGCGGCCACGAACGGGGGCAGTTGGGCGATGATCTCCCGGGCCGCCTCGGGGGTCACGTACCGGGGGCTTTGCGGATAAAAGACAAACCCGAGGGCGTCGGCGCCCAGGTCCACCGCCAGGAGGGCATCGTCCAGATTGGTAATGCCGCAGATTTTTATTCTGACCATATGCCATACTCTTGTTGTAATTAGGTGAAAAATGAGATGATTGATTATTTAATTATTAGATTTTATCTCCATTTATTAATTTGGTAAATTCTTCATAATAAAATCTTGAACTATCCTCTTCGCCAAGGGCGACATCCAAAATTACTTGCAGCATTAATATTGGCCCAGGAATCACCTTGGATTCATCGATTTGCATATTAGAAAAATCTTCATCAGTCGGTATCTCTACATTTATTATCCACCAAACCTCAATTTTATTTAAGAGAGCAATCAATTTCCCAAATGCTTCAAGATGTTGTAATTTGATTCCTTTAGTTATCAGGTCTCTAAGTTCGTGAGCCAATTCATTTCTACAAGACTTGATATATTCAAATTTTTCGATATCAGAGCTATTAATAACACCATTTTCTTTAAGCCATGACAGCGATGCATAGACGCGACTC
>JBAVUP010000103.1:0-1824 GCA_049696835.1 Desulfobaccales bacterium | reverse complement strand
GCTTTGCCTGCATCGCCTTAACAACATAAAAATCTAGCAATTCCGAGATCTTATGCCGAAACGGACCGACCTCAAGAAAATCCTGATCATCGGCTCTGGGCCCATCATCATCAGTCAGGCCTGCGAGTTCGACTATTCCGGCACCCAGGCCTGCAAAGCCCTACGTGAGGAAGGCTACGAGGTGGTGCTGATCAACTCCAACCCCGCCACCATCATGACCGACCCGGAGATGGCCGACCGCACCTACATCGAGCCCATCACCCCGGAGATGGTCTGCCAGGTGATCGAACGGGAGCGCCCCGACGCCATCCTGCCCACCCTGGGTGGCCAGACCGGCCTCAACTGCGCCATCGGCGTGGCCGAGACCGGCATCCTGGAGCGGTTGGGGGTGGAGATGATCGGGGCCAACCCCCAGGTCATCAAGAAGGCCGAAGACCGGGAACTCTTCCGGGACGCCATGGCCAACATCAACCTCCGGGTGCCCAAGAGCGCCATTGTCCGCACCCTGGATGAGGCCCTGGCCGCGGCGCCGGAGCTCGGCTACCCCGTCATCGTCCGCCCCAGCTTTACCCTGGGCGGCACCGGCGGCGGCATCGCTTACAACCTGGAGGATTTGAAGGTGATGGCCGCCGATGGCCTGGGCGCCAGCATGATCAGCGAGGTGATGCTGGAGGAGTCGGTGCTGGGCTGGAAGGAATTCGAGCTGGAGGTGATGCGGGACTTCCGGGACAACGTGGTCATCATCTGCTCCATCGAAAACCTGGACCCCATGGGGGTGCACACCGGCGACTCCATCACCGTGGCCCCGGCCCAGACCCTGACCGACCGGGAATATCAGGCCATGCGGGACGCGGCCATCGCCATCATCCGGGAGATCGGGGTGGAGACCGGCGGCTCCAATATCCAGTTTGCTATCCACCCGGAAACCGGCGAAATGGTGGTCATCGAAATGAACCCCCGGGTGTCGCGCTCGTCGGCCCTGGCCTCCAAGGCCACGGGCTTCCCCATCGCCAAGATTGCCGCCAAACTGGCGGTGGGCTTCACGTTGGACGAAATCCACAACGACATCACCCGGGAGACCTACGCCAGTTTCGAGCCCACGATCGACTACTGCGTGGTCAAGATCCCCCGCTGGGCCTTCGAAAAATTCCCCGGGGCCGAGGATTTCCTCACCACCGCCATGAAATCGGTGGGCGAAGTCATGGCCATTGGCCGCACCTTCAAGGAGGCCCTGCAAAAGGGCATCCGCTCTCTGGAGATTTCCCGCTTCGGGCTGGGGGCCGACGGCAAGGACCTGCCGGAGGTGGGCCCCGATGAATTGCGCACCAAGCTGCGGGTCCCCAACTCCCAGCGCCTGTTCTATCTGCGCCAGGCATTTCAAAACGAGATGAGCATTGATGAGGTCTATGAACTCACCGCCATCGACCCCTGGTTCCTGCACCAGATTCAGGACCTGGTGGCCTTCACGGCTGAGCTATCGATTTTCGGTGAGTTACTGCGTCAGGGCCGGGGCCAGGACCAGATCGAGGAGATGCTGCGCCGGGCCAAGGAATACGGCTTCTCCGACGTGCAGTTGGGCCACCTCTGGGGCGGCGGTGAGGAGCATATCGCCGGGTTGCGCCGGGAGCACGGCGTCACCCCGGTTTACAAACTGGTGGACACCTGCGCCGCCGAGTTCGAGGCCTACACCCCGTACTTCTATTCCACCTATGAATGGGAAGATGAGGCCCGCAAGACTGAGGGGCCCAAGGTCGTCATCCTGGGCGGCGGCCCCAACCGCATCGGCCAGGGCATCGAGTTCGATTACTGTTGCTGCCAGGCCTC
>JBAVUP010000102.1:0-7873 GCA_049696835.1 Desulfobaccales bacterium | reverse complement strand
GTTCAGAGAGAGTCATTTGTCTAACTGTCTTGGTTTTCATCGAAAATCCCCTTTAGCGTTTGATGATTACCAAGATAACACACAAATTCCCTTATGTCAAGAGGTGGATAATCGCCTTTTCAAAGGGAGGGTTGGAAAAGTACTTGTCGTTCTTTAAATCCTTGTAGTCTTAAAAGGAATCCAAAAAACTATAATGGCAAGGTTACCGAGCGATCAGGCCATCCGGAACCAGGCCCTGGGACCTTTGGAAGGTTTTCACCTCGAGGCCCCCGCGGGCTCCGGCAAGACCTCGGTGCTGTTGGCCCGGTTCCTCACCCTCCTGGCCCGGGTGGACGCCCCCGAGGAGATACTGGCCCTGACCTTTACCCGCAAGGCCGCGGGGGAGCTACGCGCCCGGGTCATGGGGCTGCTCTGGGAACGGCGGGACCCCGGCCCCGAGGCTTCGCCCCTGGAGCTCCAGCTCCATGATTTGGTGCAGCAGGTTTTCCGCCGACACGGAGAAGCGACCCAACTCAAGCTGACCCCGGAACGCCTGCCCATCATGACCTTTCACGGCTTCTGCGCCCAACTCCTGAAGCTGGCCCCCCAGGAGGCCGGGGTGCCCCTGGAGTTCACGCTGCTGGAAGAAGACGAAGCCCGCTGGCTCAAGGCCGAAGCCCTGGAGGAGTTCCGCCGCCGCCTGAACGCCGGCCGCGCCGATAACCCCATACGCCGGGCCCTGGTGCGGCGCCTGGTGCGCCTCAACAATGACTGGGGCCGCCTGTCCCGGGAGTTGCACGGGCTCATCTCCCGCCGGGACAGCCTGGGAGAATTCCTGGAGCTGGCCCGGATCAGCCGGGATGCGAATGCCTACCGGCGGCTCCTGGAGGACCGGTTCCGGCTGGTGCTGCTGCCGTCCCTGGAAGCCCTGCGGGCCAGCCTGGCGGACAGCGCCCTGGGCCAAGCCTGGTCTGCGTTTTGGTCTGAACTCCAAGGCTCCGACAACGGCAATCTCCTCCCGCCGCACCTACCCGGAGGTGAACCCGCGGATTTATCCGCCTGGCAAGCCATATCTCAGGTTCTCCTGACCGCCAGTCAGGGGGAGCCGCGCAAACGGCTCTCCCCCAAAGACGGCTTCCCGGAGGGCTTCAATCAGAAAAAATGGGCCGCGCGGCTCCGGGATCTGCCCCCAGAGGTGGCCCGCACCTTGAAGCAATGCCGGGACCTGACCCCCACCGGCGCCTCGCCTGAAGAGGCCGCGGCCCTCCAGGACCTGGTCATCCTGGTGGGGGAAGCCCTCAGCGTATACGAACAGCTCTGCGCCCGGCAGGGGGCCCTGGATTTTGTGGCCCTGGAGGCGGCTACCCTGGGCCTCCTGAGCGAGGACGACCCCACCGAGATCATGCTGCGCCTGGATTGGCGCCTCAAGCACCTCCTGGTGGACGAATTCCAGGACACCAGCCAGAACCAGATGCTCCTGTTGTGCCGCCTGATGGCCGGCTGGCAGGCGGGGGAAGGCCGCACCCTGATGGTGGTGGGGGACCCCAAGCAGTCCGTCTATGGCTGGCGCCAGGCCAAGCCCCGTCTATTCATGGAGTCCCGCTACGGGCTGCCGTGCGGCGCCGCCCCACCTCTGCCCCTCACCCCCCTCTGGCTGACCACCAATTTCCGGGCCACCCGGACTTTGATTGACTGGGCCAACCAGGTGTTCGCAGACACGGTCATGGCCGGCGGCACCGCCGGGGCCCGGTTCCATCGGGCCGAACCCCGGCCCGGGGCGGTGGCGGGACCGTCCCCGCAACTGGCGCTGTTTGCCGGGGAAAACGACCTGGCGGCGCGTTTGCTCGAGGCCCGCTGGTTGGCCCGGCAGGTGGCCGAGGCCCGGGCCACCTTGGGAGAGCGCGACACCATCGGCATCCTGCTCTTCACCCGCAGATATCTGCCTTTATACCTTCAGGCCCTATACGAAGCCGGGCTGGCGGTCCGGGTCCGGGAGGGCCTAAAGCTGGCCGAGAGCCGGGTGGTGGCCCACCTCCACAATCTGGCCCGGGCCTTGGTCCGGCCCCAGGATGAGGTGGCCTGGGCCGCGGTGCTCCGGGGTCCCTGGGGCCCTCAAGCCCTCCACACCCTGGCCCGGGTGGCCCAGACCCCGGGGGAAGTGTGGCCCGAGAAACTGCGCCGGTTTGGCGGCCAGGATGATTGCTCCCCGGAATTAGCGGCGCTGGCGGCGTCCTTGGAAAAGGCCCGGGGCCAGGTAGGACGGCGTCCCCTGGCGGACCTCCTGGCCGACTGGCTCGACGCCCCCCCTGCCTGGGCCGGCATCGCCGCCTGGGAAGGCCCCCCGGGCGTGGCCAATGCCCGGGCCTACCTGGACCTGTTGGCCGCGGCGGAGGCCGGCCTCCCCGAAGCCACCTTCGCGCAGGCCGACTTCAACCTGGAGGAGGCCTTTCAGCCGCCGGACCCCCGGGCCCGGGAATCCAAGGTGGAGACCTTAACGGTGCACGGCGCCAAGGGCCTGGAGTTCGACCAGGTATTTCTCCCTTTTCTGGACTGGCAGCCTTTAAAGAGCGAGGACAAGACTCCTCCCTTTCTCCTGGAGGAGATCCCCGGCAGCCGCCTCCACGGCCTGGCCCTGGCCCGGCCCTATATCCAGGAAAAGCAGAGCTCCCTTTACCTGCTCCTGCGCGGGCTTAAAAACCAGCGAATCATCGATGAAGCCCGGCGGGTCTTCTACGTGGCGGTGACCCGGGCCCGACAGCGCCTGGTCATGTCCGCGGTCGTCAAACCGGACAAAAAAGGGGACTGGCAAATCTCCGGCGACAGCCCCCTGGCCTGGCTTAAGAAGCATTACCGACAGGGCCTGCCGCCGGCGGGGCAGCCCCTTACCTGGCCCGCGCCGGAGGTGCAGGTAGAACTGGTGACGGAGGTTCAACCCCACACCGGGGCCGCCGAGACGCCCCGGGAATTGCCCGCGGCCTGGGACTTTCATCCGGAAGCCTCGCCTTACGAGATGGTTTTTCCCTCCCGGCTGGCCGAGCCCCCGGCCGAAGCCGGCAGGCGCTCTGAGGCCGAAGAGGGCGACGCGGCCCGGCTCCGGGGAGCGGTCATCCACCGGGCCCTCCAGACCCTGGCCCAGGGGGGGGCGCGGCCGGATACGGCGGCTCTCGCCGCGGCCCTGCGCCAGGCGGGGCTGCCGGCCGCCGCCGCCGCCACCCTGGCCCCGGAGATGGACGCGGAACTTGCCGCCTGCCAGGCCGACCCCTTCCTGGCCGCTCTCTTGCGGCCCGACCGGACCTATGCGGCCAGCGAGTGGCTCCTGGAAGACCACCCCCAGCCGGGAGCCGTCCGCCGGGGGATGATCGACCACCTGGCCTTCGACGGCAGCCACTGGTGGATTCTGGACTACAAATCCTCCCGCCCCGCCGCGGGGCAAGACTGGGAAGAGTTCCTCGCCCACGAAACCGAAAAATACCGGCCCCAGCTCCTGGCCTACCGGGAGATGGCCGCCAAGGTGAAGGGGATTGAGCCGCCGGAGGCTATCCGCTTGGGGGTGTATTTTACCGCCTGCCAGCGGGTAGTGGAGATGTAAAGGCTTCGGTTATTGAATATATATCGTTATTAATCGCGAGGTTTTGATAGTGGCAACCTATCATCTGGTCCTGTTATTTGCTTGCACTGGTTCCTTTCTATCAATGGAAGCAGTCCGTTACGCAATACCATAACACAAGAGTCACCAATTCCCAGATAGCTTTTCGCACCGCAAAAAGTATCCCTTCTGGAAACCCGATTAGGGGTATTGTTTTTCGCCGATGGTTCTGGCACTATGTTTCACCATATACCCCCCTTCATCAAAGGAGGGTCAGAGAAGGAGATCTTACCCTGACCCATCGCTTCCGTACTCTAGGCGCCATTCTGCTCACGGTTCTGCTGGGCTGGGGGGCCTATCCCAATACCGTAAAAGCACAATCTTGGTCCTTTGCGGTTCTGGGAGATCAACGCGGCCAGGGTTCCGATAGTATTAACACGGACATCATTGAGAAAATGGCCGCGGAGATTAAAACCAAAAGCCCGGCCTTCGTTTTGTGTGGGGGCGATCAGATTCATGGGATCGTCACTGAAGATGGTAGCCTAACCCCCTTGCCGGACCAATATACCCAGTGGAAAGCCGCCATGACGACTCCCATCTTGAACATCTTGAACATCTCCTACCCCGTCCGGGGTAATCATGAGACCTATGGCGAAGTCAACACTCTCGGCCCCGATTACGCGAAAAACTGGATGGACAACATTGCCAATGTCCTGACCCAAATACCCAAAAACGGCCCCCCCAACGAAGTGGGCATGACTTATAGCTTTTCCAAGAACAATGTCTTCATCATTGGACTCGATCAAGACAATGTCACTGCCCCCCAACAGGTTAACCAGGCCTGGCTCAATGCCCAGTTGCAAGCCAATAACCTCCCCTTCACCTTTGTTTATGGTCATTATCCGGCGTTTAACATCGTTACCAATGAAAATTCCTTGGCGGATCATCCGGCCGCCCGTGACGCCTTCTGGAAAAGCCTGGGTGACAACAGCGTCAACATCTATTTCACCGGGCACATCCACCTCTACAATAGAGCCCAGGTCGCCATTAACGGCGGGCCGGAGATCCAACAGATAGTAGTTGGGACCGGCGGCGCGCCCTTGGATACCTGGAACGGCATTTATCCCGATTCCCGGGTTATTTTGGAAAGTCATAAAGAAGGTGGTTATGGCTACACCCTGGTGACGGTGAACGGCAATACCATTACCGCGGTTTATTATAGCTTCGACGGGGTGAGCACCTGGACCCCTTTTGATATTTATACCTACACCCTCACCTCCAGGAATTTTGGCGCCAACGACGCCAACCAGTCTATAGACCCAGCAATCCTGGACACTTATTATCAGGGCACCGGATGGGGCATCGGCCTTACCAAAATTGGGCTGGGTACTCTCACGCTTAATTCTGGCACTAGCACCTACTCCAACACCATTACGGTGTCTGCCGGCGGGCTCAATGTGCAAGGGGACTATGCCAACGCCCCGGTCATCGTGCAATCGGGGGGCAGCCTGAGCGGGACCGGCACGATAGGCAACGTGACCAACAGTGGCACGGTGAGCCCGGGCAACTCCCCCGGTACCCTGAACGTGGTGGGCAGCTATACCCAGACAAGCAACGGCACGCTCCGAACTGAGGTGGCCTCGCCGACAAACTACGACATAATCAGCATCAGCGGTGTACCCGGCACCGCCAACCTCACCGGCACGATAGCCCCGACCCTGCTGGGCGGTTATCGGCCCCTGGTGAACCAGGTCTTCCCGGGGGTGGTCACGACCACCGGTGGGGTGGTGGGCACCTTCAGCAATGTTGCCCAACCTCTCACCCTCAACTGGCAGCCGGTCTATAACGTCAATCGCGTCGACTTGCAGTTCCAGCCAAACTACGCCAATCCGGCGCTGGGCCTGACATCCGATGGCCAGGCAGTGGGAAACATGTTGCAGGGGGTGGCTGGGGGCAACCTCACCGGCGGCATGGCCGGGGTGCTGAACGCCATCGACAGTCTCAACAGTACCGGGGCGGTGGCCAACGCCTACAAGCAGATCTCCCCGGAGAAGGCCGGGGCCCTGGCCAGCCTGGGGTTTGTGGCAGCCACTTTTCAGGTGCGCAATCTGGCCACCCGAACCACCAACCTCCGGTTTACCGGGGGGCAGGCCTCCGGCGGGAGCGCCTCCAACTCCGGGGGCCTCAGCTTCAATTTTTCGAAGCTGGATGGCATGATGCTGGCTTACAATGGCGCGTCCCTCTCCAACCTGTTCAGCGCCCGAAAGGAGTTCCAGGCCCCGGAGAGCCGCTGGGGCCTCTTTGCGGACGGGGGGGCGGCCTTCGGCAGCCAGAACTCCTCAGTCAACCAGACGGGTTATAATTTTACCCTGGGCGGCCTTACCGTCGGAGCCGATTACCGGCTGCTTGACAACCTCTTGGTGGGCCTGGCCACGGGCTACAGCAACACCAGTTCCGGTTTCTTCGGCTCCGGGGGCAGCGTCAATGCCAATACCATACCCTTTAACGCCTATGCTGCCTATTTCCCCGGCTCCCTCTATGCCTACGGTTCCCTGGGCTATGCCCTCAACCTCTTTGACCTGAAACGGGGCATCAATTTTGACACATTTGCCCGCACCGCTTCAAGTTCAACCACCGGGAACCAGTTCAACCTCTATGGCGAGACCGGGTATGACTTCAGAATGAGCCGGTTTATCCTGACCCCTGCCGCCACCTTGGCTTATTCCGCCCTGTGGGTGGGTGGATTTACGGAACAGGGCGCCGGGGACCTCAACCTGAAGATAGCCTCACAGACCGCGGATTCTCTGCAAACCGGCCTGGGCGGGCGCCTGACAGTCCCCCTCCGGGTTGGTTCAATAAAAGTGGTGCCACAGGGCTATGCCTTCTATCAACACGAATTTTCTAACGGCAGCCGGGGCCTCAACGCCAGCCTCAGCCAGGGGAGCAGCACCTTCAATTTTCAGACTGACGCGGCCAAGCGGAACTATGCGTTGGTGGGAGCCAGCATCATTGTGGGGCTGAAGAAGAACATTTCCGCCCAGATCAACTACAACGCCGAAGTGGGCCGGAGCAACTCTACGGTCCAATACGTCAATGCCGGCCTACGTTTAGAATTCTGAAGGACTCAAGATAGCTGCTATTACCAGAAACTTATCAATTGCATCAAAACTTGCTATATATGATCCATAATGAAGTGTTTTGAAAAACTGCCTCGAGATAGTCGCTGCAAAACTAACAGACGAAAACCGAAATGCGTGTTTTTTTTGCTTTGCTGGCTGTTGCTGCCCATCTGGTCCGCCATGGCCCAGGAAACCCTTGAGGCCCAGTCCATCCGTTTCCGGCTCATCCCCGGCGGCACGTATCTTTTGGGCTCTCCCGCTGCGGAGCCCGGCCGCTATGCCGATGAGGCCGCGCCCCACCGGGTGAGCCTGAAGCCTTTTTATCTCAGCGTCACCGAAATCACCAACGCCCAGTACGCCCGGTTTCTCCGGGCTACCGGTTATCACGCGCCCCTCTACGGGGAGGATAAAAACCTCAATGCCCCGAACCAGCCCGTGGTGGGCGTCACCTGGTTTGATGCCGTGGCCTTCTGCCAGTGGCTGACCAAGACTACCGGGGTGACGCACCATCTCCCCACCGAAGAGCAGTGGGAGGCCGCGGCCCGGGGGGGCCTGGTGGGCCAGCCCTATCCCTGGGGGGCCCAGGCCCCGGACGCCGGCGGCGCCTTTCGGGCCAATTTCCATACCGCTCTCCCCGGGGCCGGCGGCTTTGCCTTCACCGCGCCGGTGGGTTCATTTCCCGCCAACGGCTACGGCCTCTTCGACCTGGCCGGTAACGTTTCCGAATGGTGTCAGGACCGCTACGTGCCTCTGCGCCGGGGCGGCCCCTTTAAGCCGGGGGTCTTACGCCTCCTCAAGGGCGGCTCCTGGATCTCCGGCCCCCGGGACCTGCGCCCCGCCGCCCGCCAGTCCGCCCCACCTGCCTATGCCGACGGCTATATCGGGTTCCGGGTAGTGCGTCCAGCCCAGCCTTAACCTCACTTTTATTGCCTTGACTTTGTATTTTTTTATCTTGCCTTGATTACGTATAGATGATATGGTGTTTATAATGGTTCCCTTGAATAAAAACAGACATTTTCAACGGGTTAAGAAACTGGAGGAAAAGCGCATGGCTGAGTTAGACGTGACGAAATGTTCCATAGACCCCGCAACGCAGGAGATGCTCAAGAAGGCCCAGGCGGAAGGGGTTGAAACCATCTGGGACCGGGCCCAGACCATGAAGCCCTGCCCCATCGGGTCGGAAGGCGCC
>JBAVUP010000101.1:0-2224 GCA_049696835.1 Desulfobaccales bacterium | reverse complement strand
CTGGCGCATCTGGTCCTTGCTGCCCCGGGCCCCGGAGTCAGCCATCATGAATACCGGGTTAAAAGAGGCCACCTCTTCCTGGAGCACCGTCTCTTGGCCCGGCCCCTCGGAGGCCGGCTTTTCCGGGACAATAACTTCCCGGGCCATCTCCGCCATCATCTCCGCCGCGACTTCGTCGGTGGCCTTGGCCCAGATGTCCACTACCTTGTTATATTTTTCCCCTTCGGTGATCAGACCTTCCTGGTATTGCTCCTCCACCTGGTAGACCTCGGTCTGGGAGCGGGCCAGAATCTCGGCCTTGCGCTCCGGGATCACCATATCCTTGATGCAGATGGAGATGCCCGCCTGGGTGGCGTATTTGAAGCCCAGGTTTTTCAGCTGGTCCGCAAAGATTACCGTTTGCTTGATACCGCACTTGCGGTAGCTCTGGGCGATGAGCTTGCGGATCTCCTTCTTGGTCATGGTGGTGTTGATCAGGTCGAAGGGCAACCCTTTGGGGAGGATTTCGTTCAGGATGATGCGCCCCACCGTAGTTGGATAGATCTTGCTTACCTTTTCGCCGTTGATTTCCTGGGTGATGCGCACCGGAATCCGCGCCTGGAGATGCGCTTTCCCTTGATCATAGGCCTCCCGGACCTCTTTCACAGAGGGATAGGGAACTAATTCGGGATTTTTAAAGGGATTGAAATTGGCCAAATCCGGGATGATCCGTTCCCCTAAGGCGAAAGGCCGCTCCCGGGTGAGGTAGTAGAGCCCCAGCACGATGTCCTGGGTGGGAATGATTATGGGGTCGCCGTTGGCCGGGGAGAGGATGTTATTGGTGGACATCATCAGGGCCCGGGCCTCGATCTGGGCCTCGATGGACAGGGGCACGTGCACCGCCATCTGGTCGCCGTCGAAGTCGGCATTGAAGGCGGTGCAGACCAGGGGATGCAACTGGATGGCCTTGCCTTCAATGAGGATGGGCTCGAAGGCCTGGATCCCCAGCCGGTGGAGGGTCGGCGCCCGGTTCAGCATGATAGGGTGCTCTTTGACCACTTCGTCAAGGATGTCCCAGACCTCCGGGGTCACCCGGTCCACCAGGCGTTTGGCCACCTTGATGGTGGTGGCGTAGCCCCGGGCCACCAGCTTGTGGAAGATGAAGGGCTTGAAGAGCTCCAGGGCCATCTGCTTGGGCAGCCCGCACTGGTGCAGCCTAAGCTCCGGTCCGATGACGATGACCGAGCGCCCGGAATAGTCCACGCGTTTGCCCAACAGATTCTGGCGGAAGCGCCCCTGTTTGCCCTTGAGCATATCGCTCAAAGACTTCAGGGCCCGCTTGTTGGGACCGGTGATGGTGCGGCCCCGGCGGCCGTTCTCGAAAAGAACGTCCACCGCTTCCTGGAGCATGCGCTTTTCGTTGCGGATGATGATATCCGGGGCGTTGAGCTCCAGCAGGCGCTTCAGGCGGTTGTTGCGGTTGATGACCCGCCGGTAGAGGTCGTTCAGGTCGGAGGTGGCGAAGCGGCCGCCGTCCAGGTGCACCAGGGGGCGCAAATCGGGCGGCAGCACCGGGATCACTTCCATGACCATCCATTCGGGCCGCTGGCGGCTTTCCCTGAAGGCATCGACGATCTTCAGGCGCTTGCCCAGCTTTTTGCGCTTGGCGTCTGAGGAGGTTTTGGCCATTTCGGCCCGCACTTCCGTAGACATGGTGTTCAAGTCCACGACCTTGAGCATCTCCCGGATGGCCTCGGCGCCCATGCCGGCCTTGAATCGGTCCCCGTACTCCTCCCGGGAGGAGCGGTATTTCTCTTCGGAGAGCAGGGTCCCTTTGACCAGGGGGGTGTCGCCGCCATCCACCACCACAAAGGCTTCGAAATAGAGGATCTTTTCCAACTCCTTCAGGGTCAGATCCAGGAGGTTGCCGATCTTGCTGGGGAGAGACTTCAAAAACCAGATGTGCACCACCGGGCAGGCCAGTTCGATATGACCCATGCGCTCCCGGCGCACCTTGCTTTGTATCACCTCAACGCCGCACTTCTCGCAGGTGATGCCCCGGTGCTTCATCCGCTTGTATTTGCCGCAATTACATTCGTAATCCTTGGCCGGGCCGAAGATCTTGGCGCAAAACAGCCCGTCCCGTTCCGGTTTGAAGGTGCGGTAATTGATGGTCTCCGGCTTCTTCACCTCGCAGTGCGACCACGAACGAATCAGCTCCGGCGAAGCCAAAGCCAGCCGCACC
>JBAVUP010000100.1:0-3492 GCA_049696835.1 Desulfobaccales bacterium | reverse complement strand
GGTTTGGGGAGTTTTTTGTAAGGGCAAGGGCTCGCGCCCTTGGCCCCTCCCCAAGAGCCAACCAAGGAGATTTCTTATGGCGACGATTCCCGTGGCCCGGCCCACGTTGGGGGAAGAGGAGGCCGCGGCGGCCCGGCGGGCGATTCTGTCCGGCTGGGTGGTGCAGGGGCCGGAGGTGGAGGCCTTTGAGGAGGAGTTTGCCGCGGTGGTGGGGGCCCCCCGGGCGGTGGCCTGCTCCAGCGGCACCGCGGCCCTCCATCTGGCGCTTATGGCCCTGAATCTGGGCCCGGGCGACGAAGTTGTCACCGTCAGTCATTCGTTCATCGCCACCGCCAACGCGGTGCGCTACGTGGGGGCGACGCCCGTGTTCGTGGATGTGGAGGCCGACACGGGCAACCTGGACCCGGCTCTCGTCGAGGGCGCCATCACCCCCCGCACCCGGGCCATCCTGGCGGTGCACCAGTTGGGAATGCCCTGCGACCTGGGGCGCCTGCTGCTTCTGGCGGAGAAGCATCACCTGGCGCTGGTGGAGGACGCCGCCTGTGCCGTGGGCTCGGAGATCAGTATAGAAGCCGGCGTCTGGGAGCCCATCGGGCGGCCTCGGGGAGAGTTGGCCACCTTTTCCTTCCATCCCCGGAAGATTATCACCACCGGGGATGGGGGCATGATTACCGGGCGGGACTCGCGGCTCATGGAGCGGATGGCGAAGCTCAGGACCCATGCCATGTCCCTGTCCACCGCACAGCGGCATGGGGCCGGAAAAGTGGTGTTCGAAGCGTACCCGGAGGTGGGCTACAATTATCGGTTGAGCGATATTCAGGGGGCGGTGGGCCGGGAGCAGTTGAAGCGTCTGCCGAATTTGATTGCGTCCCGGCGGGCGCGGGCGGCCCGGTACCGGGAAGCTTTGGCCGAGGTCCCCCAGGTGGCCTTGCCCCGGGAACCGGCCTGGGCCCGGAGCAACTGGCAATCCTATTGGATCATTCTGACCCCCGAGTGTCCGAAGAGTCAGGTGGAGGTCATGCAAGAACTCCTGGCCCGGGGAATTCATACCCGCCGGGGGGTGATGTGCGCCCACCGGGAACCGGCATATCGGGACCTGCCCCTGCGCCAGCCCCTGCCGGTGAGCGAATACCTGCAAGATCGCGGCATCATCCTGCCCCTGTATCCGGAAATGACGGAAGCTGAACAGGAGCAGGTGATCGCCGTCCTGCGCGAAGTCCTGTCCTGAGCCGGGCCGGGTGACCGGCGGATTGCACCCGGTCCAGGGGCCCTGAGAAAGTGCCGACCACGACCCGCGCCGCCCCCCTCACGGTCCCGCCATGGGCGGGCAGCCAGTTCATTACCATCCATCCCCTGCTCCACCGTCGGCGCCGCCTATAAGCGCGCCCATACCTGATGCCTGCCGCCAGCTAAACGTCTATCTTCAACCCTTCGGTGCGGCCAAAACCAGGAGGATCAAGGAGACGCCGCAGGGGAAGGGCCCACCGGGATCAGGGTTAACCCCTCGGAGCGAGATTCGGGTTTGTGCCGCTTGTAACCAAATATGATGACAATAATGTTAATTAATATTTCGCTTTTCGCAGATTTTGAAGAGATAGTGTCCATAATTGTATATTTAAAAGGCAAATTAATACAATAATGTAAATAGAAAAGGGCCGTAAATTGGCTAACATACTAAAATAATTAATAATTTAAATGGCATGAGAATTGCTTAGGAAAGCAGCAAATATTGCTAGGGAGGAGAATTGGTCTTATGAATTCCGGAGATACTGCCTTTATGTTAGTCTCCGCAGCCCTGGTCATGCTCATGACCCCAGGGCTGGCTCTGTTTTATGGGGGCATGGTGCGGAGCAAAAATGTCTTGGGCACCATCATGCAAAATTTTATCCTCCTGGGTGTCATCAGCCTGCTCTGGGCTTTTTACGGCTATAGTCTGGCCTTTGGCCCGGACGTTGGGCATTTCATCGGCAACCTGGATTGGGTCGGCCTGGCGGGTGTGGGTTTCGAACCCTTTAAGGCCTACTCCGAAACCATTCCCCATCAGACCTTCATGATTTACCAAGCCATGTTCGCCATCATCACGCCGGCCCTGATCACCGGGGCCTTTGCCGAGCGCCTGAAATTCAGCACTTTTCTGGTATTCATGGTCCTCTGGTTCACCATCGTTTACTGTCCGGTGGCCCACTGGGTTTGGGGTGACGGTGGCTGGCTGAAGGGCCTGGGGGCCCTGGATTTTGCCGGGGGCACGGTCGTCCACATCAACGCCGGCATCGCGGCCCTGGCCGCGGCCCTGGTGGTGGGCAAGCGCCAGGGTTACGGCAACCATACCGCCTTCATTCCCCACAACCTGCCGATGACCATCCTGGGGGCCGGGCTCCTGTGGTTCGGCTGGTTCGGGTTTAACGCCGGCAGCGCCCTGGCCGCCGGCGCCCTGGCCAGTTCGGCGTTCACGGCCACGCATCTGGCCACCGCCGCCGCCACCCTGTCCTGGGTGGGGACGGAATGGATGGTGCGGGGCAAGCCCACCACCCTGGGAGCGGCTTCCGGGGCGGTGGCCGGACTGGTGGCCATCACCCCGGCGGCGGGTTATGTGGGACCCATGTCCGCCATCATTATTGGCCTGGTGGCCGGGGTTATCTGCTATCTGGCCGTGTTGGCCAAACCGAAACTGGGCTATGACGACTCCCTGGACGTGGTGGGGGTGCACTGTATCGGTGGGATCATAGGCGCCTTATGCACCGGGCTGTTTGCCAGCAAGTTGGTAAACCCGGCCGGAGGCGACGGGTTGTTCTTTGGCAATCCAGGCCAGTTCGTCATCCAGGTAATTGCCGTGTTGACGACTTTGGTCTTCTCCTTTGTCGTCAGCTTCATCCTCTTCAAAATCCTTGACGCCACCATGGGCCTCAGGGTATCTACCGAGGAAGAAATGGCCGGTTTGGACATCGGCGAACATCAGGAAACCGGGTACAGTCTGTAATTTTTTGAGGAGGCAGAACATGCAGAAGATCGAGGCGATTATCCAGCCCTTCAAGTTGGAGCCGGTTAAAGAAGCCCTTCACGCCCTCAGCGTCCAGGGGATGACGGTCACCGAAGTCAAAGGGTTCGGACGGCAAAAGGGGATCCGGGAGGTGTACCGGGGGATGGAGTACCAGGTGGATTTCCTGCCCAAGGTAAAAATCGAAATCGTGGTGCCGGATGACAAGGTGCAGGCCATCATTGACACCATTGTCGACAAGGCGCGCACCGGGCGGGTCGGCGACGGCAAGATCTTCGTCTACCCGGTGGGTGAAGTCCTCCGCATCCGCACCGGGGAAACCGGGGAGAATGCGGTCTAGCACGAGATTCAGGCTGTCGGGGGGGGCCCCGGTGAGATGCCCCCAAAAGTGAGACACTTTTTATGAGAGGATTGATTTAAAGCAACCATGGCTCAGTTTACCCAGCAGCCCCTCTGGGGGTGGAGGGAGCGTAGCGACCGGAACCCCCAGAGGGGCG
>JBAVUP010000099.1:0-4821 GCA_049696835.1 Desulfobaccales bacterium | reverse complement strand
CGCCCCTCTGGGGGTTCCGGTCGCTACGCTCCCTCCACCCCCAGAGGGGCTGCTGGGTAAACTGAGCCATGGTTGCTTTAAATCAATCCTCTCATAAAAAGTGTCTCACTTTTGGGGGCATCTCAGGCGGGGGGCCTGTTATCTGACATCATTCCCATAAGTCCAAATCCCCCCTAACCCCCCTTTATTAAAGGGGGGGATTTGGCGTAATTCCTTGGAAAGTCCCCCTTTGAAAAAGGGGGATTTAGGGGGATTTCCAGACGGGCTAGATGAGGCTGGTGGAGCCAATTGCTTACTCGGGATGGTAGCCCATGACCCAGGCATTAGCGGGATTTAATGAGCACGGCATAGTGTTGGCCACGGACAGCCGGGCCACCCGGTTCGATGTCTCCGGGCAGCCCGAGGTCTTCAACGTCAACAAGCTCCTCCCCCTGGGCCGCGGTTGCGCCCTCCTGAGCGGCGGCGCCGGGGTAAGCGTGCCGTTGTCCTTCGCCTTGCGCCGGCAAATCGGCCGCCATCCCGCCCCCCTGGAGTTGGAAGACATGGTGGAGTTTGCCTTGCCGTTCCTGTCCCAGGGGTACGCCCGCCACCTGGAGGCCCACGGCCCCGAAGCCGAAGGCTTTCGCCGCATCTATTTCATCCTGGCCGGTCACACTCCCGGTGACTCGCCGCTCCCCTTTAAAATGGTCCTTTTGGGCAGCGAAGACAACGAACTTCCCTTGAGACAGATACAGACCGGCAACCTGGTAGTCATGCCCCGGAACCTGGGGATGGAGATGCGCCTGTTTAAGGCCCTCAACCAGGGGACGGACCTGGTGGACGTGCTCCACCTGTGCCGGGACTTCCTGGAAAAGATGGCCGCGGCCAAAGAGGAGGTGGGCCCTCCCTTCCATTATGCCACCATCACGTCCCAGGGCTATCAGTCGGTAATTCTGTGACGCCGGTCTATGTTTTTAGGAGATTCTGCGTAATAATGGAACATCTTGGGGGCAAAGAAGAGCGCCCGCGCCTCATTAATGTTGCGTCCCAAACATACCTTGCATAAATGTCTCGGCTTTTTCCCTCCCCCTTGATGGGGGAGGGTTAGGGTGGGGGTGAAATAATTACCTGATTACATTGCCTTATTCCCCCTCCCCCCAACCCCCTCCCACCAGGGGAGGGGGAGTTCTAGGGTTCTGGATTTATGAAAGGCATGTACGGGACACGACACTAGTGGACGGCAGTAAAAGCTTACGCCAAGGAGCATTTCATGCCGAAAGCCATGCTCATTGTTATGGACGGATTGGGAGATCGGCCCCTTCAGGACCTGGGCGGCCTGACTCCCTTGGAGGCGGCCCACACCCCCAACCTCGATGCCCTGGCGGCCCGGGGCATTACCGGCCTCATGAACGCCATCGGCGTGGGGTTGCGGCCCGGCAGCGATACCAGCCACCTGGCCATTCTGGGCTACGACCTGGAGCGCTACTACACCGGGCGGGGTACCATCGAAGTGGCGGGCCTGGGCATGGACCTGGAGCCCGGGGATGTGGCCTTAAGGGGCAACCTGGGCACCGTGGACGACAACCTCGTGGTGGTGGACCGCCGCGCCGGCCGCATCACCGACACCGGCCCCTTTGTGAAGGACCTGGACGGCCTTACCTTTGAGGGCGTTACTTTGAAGGTCCGCCCCGGCACCGGCCACCGGGCCGGCATCATCCTCCGGGGGCCGGGGCTGAGCAGCAGGATCAGCGACAACGATCCCCACGAAGTGGGGGTCAGGGTCCACGACGTCCATCCCCTGGACGACTCGAAAGCCGCGGCGTTCACCGCCAAAGTGCTCAATCACTTCCTGGCCGAGGCCCACCGCATGCTCGAGGCCAACCCCCTCAACCAGGAACGGGTGGCCGCCGGCAAGCCCGCCGCCAACTACCTCCTGGGCCGCGGCGCCGGCTACTACAAACAGATTGAAAAATTCCAGGACCGCTACGGCCTTAAGGCCTGCGCCGTCGCCGGCGGCGGCTTATATAAGGGCATCGGCGCCTTCACCGGCATGGACGTGCTCCCGGTCCCCGGGGCCACCGGGCTGCCCAACACCGACATCGAGGCCAAGTTCCAAACCGCCCTGGACGCCCTGGCCGGGGTTTACGACTTCGCCTTCGTCCATATCAAGGCCGCGGACACCTTCGGCGAGGACGGCGACGCGCTCGGCAAAATGAACTTCATCAACAAGATCGACCTGGCCTTCCGGCTCCTCCTGGACGCCCCGCATCTTTTAGCCGTCACCGCGGACCACTCCACCCCCTGCGCCCTGAAGAAACACTCCGGCGACCCGGTGCCCCTGATGATGGTGGGGGAGGGCCTGGTGCGCCCCGACCAGGTCGCGGCCTATGGCGAACGGGCCTGCGGCCACGGCGCGCTGGGTCGCCTCACCGGCCTCCAGGTCATGCCGGAAATTATTAACCTGCTGGGACTGGCGAAGTTGATCGGGGATTGAAAGATGTGGGGGGAGGGCCGGTGGCGGCTTTTTATTTCCCCAACCTCAACCGGCTCCAGGGCTGGGTGCGGAATTCCTTCGGCAAACAAGCTTAAAGTAATTAGGTGCTATTAGCTATGATTATCATGCTGGAGTCCATTGCCATACAAGTTGCTGCAGTTTGCATTCTCTGGATTTTTCTCCGCTGGATCTGCAAGAACCATCCAAAATGGAGAAATGCGGCAGGTTTCATAGTGGCATTAGGGTCTTCTTATTCTGCTGGGTTTGTATTTGATATGCTTACTCAAGTAGGAATAGGGAGATTACAGTTTGCAAATGTTATACTTCCAGTATTTACTTGGACAGGTATTGCAATTGTTTGCTATATTCTGGCCTTGAATGTTGCATTATCAATTCGTATACTTTATATTCCTTACCTCATTAACGCAGGAATCGCTTTGTTGACAACAATCGTTAACTGGTACAACATCTTTGTAGCACTACCTCTTTTGCTAATTGCGCTTATTATTTCTCGCTTTGAAACTCAGTCCCGCTTACGACGGAGCGTTATATTCGAGTTGGCGGGTTATCGGCTTGATCAAGACATCCGAGATATAAAGGCCGAGATGGAGGACATATCCCATGTGTTGGATTTTGGCCCTTTCAAAAGAATGTTCTCGGACGAAAGAATTTTCAAGACCAACGAAGTTGATTTCCTGGGTGAAATATGGGAGTGTATGCTCGGTGTTACTAATAATAAAATATATAAGATTGCCCTCTCAAAAAAATATACGAGTAATATCTTTGAAAAAATTAATAGATACTTTTTTGAGTTATACGGAAAACCGACAGAGAGCCAGAGTAATGAAGAAGTAATTTACCATATTTGGGATACGGCTCTTTATCAGGGGAGATCACTAGGACCTCCTCTTTCCAGTAATTTGGTTGTATCCCAACATTATCCATTTAATGTTATTAACATTTATGCCACATCTGGGACTCCATTTAAGAAAAAGAACCCGAAGCTTCTTGTTCCCAAGTAGGAGCTTATGAACCCGCTTGGTTGCAAAGCTCTGCTTTGCTCGGGCGATCTTATTTCTCAGCCTAATCTGTCTTGCTTTGAACACCAATTTGCCAGACCCTCATTAACGAACCGGAGTCCAGGACAGCGGATCAGTCACAATATCGGGCATCTGCGCTTACAAGTGAGTCAATGGAGGATTATCATGCATTTCAAACCTTGGTGGTATAATATGTTGCCAGACCATTTAAAACCAGAAGAAGAAAAAATAGATAGTCTTGAAAAACTGCGCCAACAATATGAATTATCACACGATACATTAGCGGCAGGAATAGAAATTTCTAATTGGGCAGCTATAAGAGCCTTGGAACTAACTCTTGAAAGATTTCGTAATTTATATCCTGAGAAGACAGAAAAAGAACTGTGGGAGGGTGTTATCTTATCTTGGTTTGAGGGGATAATTACATACGTCTATCAAGGGAATCCTCCTGAGCACATTCTTGAGATTATGAAATCTCTTGATGGGACTCTTAAAGATATAAATTCATGGAGTGACGTAACCAAGTTTATTATGCATTTAGAAATAAAAGAAAAAGATCGTGATTATTCAGGGATTCAGGACGAAATAGAAAGTCTTTTGGAAAGAGAAACAAGAAAGGGTTTTAAGGGTCAGATAGAGTGACTCATTAACTTTCCCCCAAAAGTTAATAATTTATTGCATTGGAGGACCTGTCAGCTATTGCAATGGTATCGAAAGTCATGCAATAAAAAAAGGCGACCTTCAGGCCGCCTCTTGATTATCTTACGAATGAGAGCCGGAAAGCGGCAGGCTGCCGGAGATATTCCCGGCCGGGCCGCCACGGCCCCGACCTTTAAACAGCTTCTTCCGTCACCGCCACCGGCAGGTCATCCACCGCCGCCGGCATCTCAACCGCGGCCGCTTCCAGGGCCTTGCCCTGGCGGCGTTTCATTTTATCTTCGTTTTTCTGTTTCCGGGCCAACTCTTTCGCGCGCTTTTGCCAGCCATAGCGATTTTTTGCCAAGTTGTTCCCTCCTCTGAGTCAAAATAACAAAACTCCGGGGTCCCGGATGAGACCGCCGGAGTTCCGACCATCAGGCTTCAAGGCCTAAAGTTTTACGACGTTTTGGGCCTGGGCGCCTTTGGGACCCTCGACCACCTCAAACTCCACCGCCTGATCTTCGGCCAGGGAGCGGAAGCCGTCGCCCTGGATGGCGCTGTGATGCACAAACACATCCGGACCGTTTTCCCGGGAGATGAAGCCAAAGCCCTTGGAGTCGTTAAACCATTTTACCGTACCGGTTTCCTTCATTGTAAAACCTCCAACAC
>JBAVUP010000098.1:0-44425 GCA_049696835.1 Desulfobaccales bacterium | reverse complement strand
GTTCAGAGAGAGTCATTTGTCTAACTGTCTTGGTTTTCATCGAAAATCCCCTTTAGCGTTTGATGATTACCAAGATAACACACAAATTCCCTTATGTCAAGAGGTGGATAATCGCCTTTTCAAAGGGGGGTTATAAAGTCCCCCTTTGGCAAAGGGGGATTTAGGGGGATTTGAAGTTTTGCGCGGTTAAGCGTGCGGCTACTAAAAATCAGTTAACCGCAACTCCCCCTCAATAATCCAACTTTTTCTCCCGGATAAACTGCTTCACCAGGGCGAAAATCTCCTGATTGCCGCAGAAATTCCCCGCCTGAAGGTTGCCGCGGTAATCGTCCAGGTGCGCCTCAAACGCCGGGATGATCGCCGGCCGGGGCTTAAAGCCGGTAAAATACCGGCCGTATCCCAGCCGCTCGATGTAAAGGGCGTTTAACCACTGCTCGAAGGCGTTCTTGATGGGAAAGGCAATCACCGGCTTGCCGTAGAACAGGGCCTCGGAGGCCAGGGTGTGGCTGCCGCCGCACACCACGTACCGGCAAGCGGCCAGATCGTCCAGGAAACCGGCCTCGGAGGCCTTCTTAAAGTGCAGGTTGCCGGCAATCCGCTCCTCATCAAATCCGTAAACCATCACTGGCGACGGGATGGCGCTCAGAAACGGCAAGAAGCGCGTGAAGGTGGTATAGCCCTGGTAGGCCACCACGTGCTGGCCCCGGCTGGGCCGCCGCTGCAATACGCTCTCCCTGAGGAGCGGCGGCAGCACCTTGGCTCGCACCCCGGGCAATACCTGCGTCTGGAAAAAGGAGATCACCAGATAATCCGTGGCCCGGCTGAACATGGAGGCCACGGCCAGGCGGGTGGACAGGTAACTGGGATACTGGTTCCAGGGGACCGGATGGCGGCTTACCGTGATGATGTGCTGATGGTCGATGGACAGGCAGGGGACCCCGGTGCGCCGCGCCGCCTCGGGCACGAAGTACTCATAGTCGCACAGGGTCACGTCGGGCTGAAACCGGTCCATGAGGTCCAGCACCTGGCGCAGGTGGCGGCGGGATCGGCCCCTGACCTTGAGGGCGGCGATCATGGTGGCCAGGAGGTCCACCTTATGGCCCCGGACCACGGTGGGGGGATTGGGGCAATCGGCCACCGGAAATTCCTGTCCCAGGATGGCGGCCCCGGTGCCATGGCTGACAAAGAGGAACTCGTGCCCGGCCAGGTGCCGGGCAATGGTTAAGGCCCGGACCGCGTGGCCGTGGCCGGTGCCGTGGACGCCATAGAGAATTCTGGCCATAGGCTCAAGGCCGGCTCAGCCGGGGATTAGATTTTCCGGTGATTCTTAGCATAAGATTCATGGGCGATTCTTAGTATAAAAAATTTCCCGTACCCGGCCCCCCCAGGTGACCCGGTAGGAGATGCCGCGCCAGGCAATGGTATCGGTCCGCCAGGTATTGAGGTAGCACCAGCAGGCCATCAAGAGGTTGGCATAGAACGCCAGCAGCCAGGGCCCCAGGGGGACTTTCTGGGGGACCAGGCTGCGGCACCAGGCCCCGATGCCGGTTAACACTGCCAAAAACCCCAGACCCGTGAGGGCCAGGGGCGGGGACACCAACCCCACCAGGCCCCCCACCGATGCCAGGACACTGAAGATAATGGGCCCCGCCAGCACCCAGCCCGCCAGCGCCGCGGCCAGCCAGGTCATGGGCATAATGTATTTCAGATAGAGCAGTTGCCGGGTCAGCCAGGTGCTCCAGCCGGCCAGGGTCTGGCCGGAGAGGGAGGTGTTCAGGATGGCGGTGGCCACGAGGCGCGCCCGGATGCCGAACCGCAGCAGGTGCAGCCCCAGGGGAAAGTCGTCCAGAATGTTCCCCCCCAAAATCCCGGCCACCCCGGAGTCCCGGAACACGGACCGGAGCACCGCGGTGGCCCCGCCCCAAGGCAGGGCGAAGGCGGCAAAGCCATGCATCAGGTGCAGGGACATCACCGTCTGGAGCATCCCCAGGGTAGCCACGCGGGCATCGCCGGGGACAATGCGGTGGAACCCCGAGGTCAGGGCTGCGGCGCCGCTGACCAGGGGCCGGATGAGCTCCCGGAGAAACTCCGGCGGGGCCTCATGGGTGCTGTCGCAAAATACCAGGATATCCACGGCGTCATCCAGGGCCCCCACTGCCACCAGGATATTGTGGTTCTTCTGGGAGCAGCCGGCCGCCGGGCCGCTGACGATGTGGCGGCTTCGGGGGTAACGGGACAACAGACCCTGCACCAGGGCCGTGGCCGGGTCCCCCAGATCCCGGGTAACGAAGAGAGTCTCATAGTTGGGGTAGTTCTGGCTCAGCAAAGACTCCAACGCGGCCTGCATCTCCGGCGAGTTCCCGGTAAGGGGCACGATGAGAGCCACCTTGGGGTAGGGAGGCCACACGCCGGCTTCCGCCGCGGCTCCCTCGGGTTTCCGCCCTGGAAAACTTCGGCGCACGTGCTCCCGGCTGTGGAGCAGCAGGGTGAGCAGGAGCGCGAGCTCCAGGGCCATGGTCACCAATATCAGGGCCGTCAAGTGAAGCCTCCTGAGAACGGCCGCCGGCTGAGTCAGGCGCCGCCGAAAAGAAAGGCCGGGCGCCTTGACCCAGCCACGTATGCCGCAATCTCCCTCTCACTTAACAGATAACTTTTTATCCTGTCAAGGAAAATTCCCCGACTCCGGGCCTCCACCCGGGTTCCGAAATGGTCCGTTTCCGCCGTTATTTCTCCCGGGTGAGCCACCACCGCCCCGCCAGGATCAGGGTGGGAGCCAGGGCCAGGGCTTCGGTCGCCTCCCGGGCCAGACGGCCGCTCCCCGCCAGGTAGAGCAGCGCCCCCAGCAAGACCGCCCCGCCTAACTGCAGCACCGCCCGCCCCGGTATGAGCCCCAGGCGCCGCTGGCAGAACGACACGGTCAACAAGGCCACCCCGCCCTTGGTGAGCACCATGGCCAGGGCCGCCCCCAGCAAGGGCGCCCGGGGGATGACCAGGGAGCACCACGCCAGATTGAAGGCCAGGCCGACCAGATAGAAGATCAGCAGCAACCGCTGGAGGCGCATACTGATCATGAGAAAGGCCGCCAGGTTGTGCAGAAAGGCGAAGCCCATACTCAGCACCAGCAACTCTTGCAGCCAGATGGCTTCCGGGTATTGGGGGCCGTAAACCAGGGTGATGATGCGGTCGCTTTCGATGAACAACAGAAACATGACCACCACCGCCGCGGCCAGCAGCCAGCGGGCGGTATTACGAGCCAGGTCCGTGACCCGGGCGCGGTCCTTCTCCCAGAATTGCACAAACAGGGGAAACAGGATGCTTTGCAGCAGCACACTGGAAGCCAGGATGGAGACGCCATCCACGGTCTGCCAGGCGACGCTGTACTGGGCCACCCCCTGGGCCCCGGCGTACTTCTGCAGGAAAAAGAGATTGGCCTTGTTATAGATGATGGCCGCCACTTCGATGACGGCAAACACCAGCCCCAGGCGCAGGGTGGAACCCAGACGCTTCCAGGACGGCCACCGCAGTCGCACCTGGCCCCGGGAGAGCACCAGGGTTGCACTGCCCGCCAGATTAACCAGGCTCTCGATGAGCTTGAAGCAGGCCACCGCCAGGGGCGGGGCTCCCAAGCTCAGGGAGATGAGGCCGTAGCCGAAGCCCAGCCCCGCCGCCAGGGCTTTAATCTTCCCCTGGAGGTCCTGGCGGCCCTGCACCTGCAAGGCCACAAAAAACGAGTTGGCCAGGGCATCCAGCCCCACCCCGAGGCAGAGGGCAAGCATCACCTGCTGCAGCGGCAGGGCGTAATTTTGCCAGGCCATGAAGCCCAGCACCCCCAGGAGCGTCAGGATCAGCAAACTCCCCTTGAGGAAGGTTACCTGGCTCAAGGTGGTTCCCTGGTCCCGGTCCTTTTGATCCAGAAGCGACACCAGGGGCAGGTTTAGGCCGAATTCCGTCACCAAGAGGAGAATGCTGCTTAATCCGAGGGCCAGGGCAAACTGGGCATAAGAGGCGGAGCTGATCCGGGCCAGGTAGATGAGGAAAATAGCCTGGAGGCCCTCCCGGGTCCAGCGGGCGCTGAGCAGGTAGGCGAACTTTTTAAGGATGCGCAGGGAGGCGGGCCCCTCCGGGCCTGGCGGTGTCGGGTGGCTGGCGAGCATCAAGGAATCGGCGATGGCCTTATATTGGGTTATTTCCGGCTCAACCCCGGAACCGGGGGCTTGGCGGCGGACTCTTTATCAGATATCTCGGCCGGTAAGGAAAAGTCTCCTATGGTCCGGTTTGGCCGGCTGGTCCGGCTGGACCGCCCCCCACTACCCCCGGCGGACTCCAGCTAACCTTATCATGGAAGGGAAAGGGATTGCTATGCCCCCTGGTTTGCTTGATCATTTTCTTGGATATTTGCCTGCGTGCTCGCCATGCCCCACAGAAAACAGAAAACCCGCCTTACCTACCACCGCGCCCCCGGCATGGCCACCCGCACGGCCAGGGCCAGGCCGTCGTGCTCCGGGGAGTGGCGGGGCAGGAAGGTGAGGAGGTGCACCGCCCGCCAGGCGGGGTGACTGAGGATTTCCCGGTTGAAATCCGCGGCCCCGGCAAACCCCACATTGTCGGCCACGAAAAGGCCGCCCGATCGCAGGAGGCGCCGGCAGGGGGTCAGGGCCGGGAGGTAGGATTCCTTGTCGATGTCCAGGAAGATCAGGTCAAAAGTCTCCGACATCGTCGCCATGAGGCTTAGGGCCTCCCCCACCCTGACTTCCACGGTCTGCGCCAGACCGGCCCGGGCCAGGTTGCTCCGGGCCCGGGCGGCCATGGTGTCGCTCAGCTCCAGGGAGACGACCCGGCCCCCGGTGGCGGCTGCGGCCCGTCCCAGAAAGATGCCGGAATAGCCGCTGGCGGTGCCCAGCTCCAGGATGCGGCTGGCCCCGGTGGCGGTGGCCAGGACAAAGAGGAGTTCCCCCACCACGGGGCCCACGATGGGGATGGCCTCACGTTCGGCTTCCTCTTCCAACTCCAGGAGCAGGGCATCGCTTTCAGGCACCAGGCCCCGAAAATAACCTTCCAGATCAGGCATCATTGCGCTCATGGTTCCTCCCGCCGGTAAATGCCGCGGCCTAGATTTACTCGATAAATTTTTCAGTTTCGGGTAATATTATGGCAGGAAATGGGCGAGAGGGGAAGGCCGGGCGATCCGGCCCCGGCTCCTCCGGGTTTCCTAAAAAATAAGCGACTGCCATACCGCTTGAAAATCACCAGAGATAAGCAGCATCCGCCCCCACCCCGGCCGGGAACGCCGGCCGGACGGTCAGGCGCATCCGCCCGGGGCGCGGCTCGCAACCATGTCCGAAAACTCTCGTATCATGATAAAATTCGACCCAGGTATCGGGGGTCGTGAGGAAAAGGATGGCAAACGCACCGATAAAACGCCCCAAGCCGCCGGCCCGCTGGTTTAAGTCCACTCCGGAGCAGGCCAAAGACACAGGGCTAGCCATGGTCTTGATCTGCCTGCTCCTGGGCTATGCCGGCAAATTTCCCAAGTTCCTGCCCGTGGCCGTCGTGCTGCTCATCCTCACCATGGCCTGGCCCAAGGCCTTCAAGCCCCTGGCCGGGCTCTGGTTCGGCCTCTCGCATCTGTTGGGCAGCGTGGTCTCCCGGGTGGTCCTGACCATTCTATTCTTTCTGGTGGTCACCCCCATCGGGGTCATCCGGCGGTGGTGGGGGGCCGATGCCCTGCAACTGAAGAAATGGAAACAGGGCCGCGACTCGGTGTTTATGACGCGGCAGGGCGCCGTCCAAGGTAAGGATCTGGTGAATCCGTATTAAGCAGGAAAAGGTTGTAGGGCGGGCCTCCGGGCCCGCCATCTTGGTCAAGGGGTGCGCAGGGCGCACCCTACGATTCGCTACCGCCACCCCTGTGGCGCAAGGAGTTATGCCATGGATTTTGTCAAGGACTTGTGGGGCTTTCTTAAGGTCAGGAAAAAATTCTGGCTGTTGCCCATCATCCTAACGCTCTTGTTTTTCGGCGCTTTGATGGTCTTTGCCAGCGGTTCCGCCATCGCCCCCTTTATCTATACCATCTTCTAAGGGGACAGGTTCTTGCCCGACGCCATACTCGGTCTTTCGGCCTTCTATCACGACAGCGCCGCCGCCCTGCTGGTGGACGGCCAGATCGTCGCCGCGGCCCAGGAGGAGCGCTTCACCCGCAAGAAGCACGACGCCGGCTTTCCGGCCCACGCCATGGCCTTTGTCATGGCGGAGGGAGGGCTTTCCCTGGGCGACCTCACCGCCGTGGCCTTCTATGACAAGCCCTACCTCAAGTTCGAGCGCTTGCTGGAGACCTATCACGGCTTTGCCCCCAAAGGACTCCGGAGTTTTTTGGCGGCCATGCCGGTCTGGATCAAGGAAAAGCTCTTGATGCGCACCCTCCTCCGGGAAGAGCTGGCCAAGGTGGGCGACGGCAATCCCCCGGTGCTCTTTCCGGAGCACCACCTGTCCCACGCGGCCTCCGCCTTCTATCCATCGCCCTTCACCGAGGCCGCCATCCTCACGGTGGACGGAGTCGGGGAGTGGGCCACCTCCACCATCGGCTTCGGCCAGGGCAAGGACCTCACCATCTTGCGGGAACTCCACTTTCCCCATTCCCTGGGCCTGTTGTATTCGGCCTTCACCTACTACTGCGGCTTCAAGGTCAACAGCGGCGAATACAAGCTTATGGGGCTGGCCCCCTACGGCAACCCCGACTCCGACCAGGTCAAAACCTGGAAGACCCTGATCCTCGACGAACTGGTGGACCTTAGGTCCGACGGCTCTCTGCTCCTGAACATGGATTATTTCAACTATGCCACCGGCCTCACCATGTGCCGGGACGACAAGTGGCAATCCCTGTTCGGGGTGCCGCCCCGGCCCCGGGAAGGGAGGTTGGACCAGCGCTACATGAACCTGGCCCTGGCCATCCAGCAAGCCACCGAAGATATCGTGCTGTCCATGGCGGACACCGCCAAGAAGCTCACCGGGGCCGACCACCTGGTGATGGCCGGCGGCGTCGCCCTGAACTGCGTGGCCAACGGCAAGCTGCTGCGCCGGGGCACCTTCAAAGACATCTGGATCCAGCCCGCCGCGGGCGACGCCGGCGGCGCCCTGGGCGCGGCCCTGGCCGGCTGGCACATCTGGCAGGGCCGGGAGCGTCAGGCCCCCAATCCCCGGTTGGACAATATGCAGGGCGCTTATCTGGGCCCGGCTTTTTCTTCCGACGACATCCTCCGGGTGGCCCGGCGCCGCCGGGCCCCCTATAAGCACTACGACGATTTCGAGGCGCTGATCCGGGACGTTGCGGCGCTGCTGGCCCAGGGGCAGGTGGTGGGCTGGTTCCAGGGCCGCATGGAATGGGGCCCCCGGGCCCTGGGCAACCGCTCCATCCTGGGCGATCCCCGGCACCCGGAAATGCAGAAGCGCCTCAACCTGAAGATCAAATATCGGGAAGGCTTCCGGCCCTTTGCCCCCTCGGTGCTGTACGAAGAGGCGGCCACTTACTTCGACTTGGACCGCCCTTCCCCCTACATGCTCCTGGTGGCGCCGGTCAAGGAAAAACGGCGCAACCCCCTGCCCGCCGGTTACGAGAACCTGGAGCTCTTCGACCGCCTCTACCACCTCCGGTCCGATATCCCCGCCATCACCCACGTGGACTACTCGGCCCGCATCCAGACGGTGCACAAAGAGACCAACGAGAGATACTGGCGCCTGATTGCGGCCTTCAAGGAGCACACCGGCTGCGGCCTCATCGTCAACACCAGCTTCAACGTCCGGGGCGAGCCCATCGTCTGTACGCCGGAGGACGCCTACCAGTGCTTCATGCGCACCGAGATGGACTACCTGGTCCTGGGCGACTACCTGTTCACCAAAGCGGAGCAGCCCCCCTGGCAGGAAACCGGCGACTGGCGCACGGAATTCGAACTGGATTAGCTGTTAAGCCGCGGGATTTAGCGGAATTTCAAGAGCGTATTAAAAATCCCCCCTATCCCCCCTTTTTCAAAGGGGGGAACCGAAAGCAATCCTTTGGTAAGTCCCCCTTTGAAAAAGGGGGATTTAGGGGGGATTTAAGGTGGAGCAAGCGCAATAAATCCATGTCAAACGAGCCATACTGCGCTTCGCCACTCCCCGTCTATCCCCCGACCACCCCTAAGACCCCCTTTTTGCGCCAACTCCCCCCCGGACCTGGCTTTTCCTTTCTATTTTCTCAGGTGAGGGTATTGTTAATCGTAAATAAGTGATTATTTTTGAAAATATTTCCAAGTTTGTCCCGGAGGAGTCTGCCTATGGCCCGGGAGAAAAATCCCGCCGCGGCTTCCGAGTCGAAACCGGGAGCCCAAGAAAAAGCCCCTTCAGCCGGCACCGCCTCTCCCGTCGTCCCAGCCGGTAAAACCAAAGCTCCTGCCCGATCCCAAGCCACCCCCAAGTCCAAAACCGTTACGGCTAAGGCCCCAGCCAAAACCCGCCGCCGCATCAAGAAAGAAGCCCTGGCTCCGGCGCCGCCCCCCCTGGTGGTGGGGGTGGGGGCCTCCGCCGGGGGCCTGGAGGCCTTCACCGATCTGTTGCGGCACCTGCCCCGGGACACGGGCATGGCTTTTGTGCTGCTCCAGCACCTGCCGCCCAAGCAGCACAGCATGCTGGCCCAGATCCTTGGCAAGGCCACGGTGCTGCCGGTGGCGGAAGCCCGGGAAGGTACGGTGCCGGCCCCCGATCACGTTTACCTCCTGCCCCCCGGGGAGGTGATGGAAATCCGGCAGGGGGCCCTGCGCCTGGCCAGCCGGGCCATGTCCGAAGGCCGCTACCTGCCGGTGGACACCTTCCTGACCTCCCTGGCGGCAGACCGGGGCGGCCAGGCCATCGGGGTCATCCTCTCCGGCACCGCCTCGGACGGGGTCCAGGGGATGAAAGCCATCAAAGAGGCGGGGGGCATCACCTTCGCCCAGGACGACAAGACGGCCAAGTATTCCGGCATGCCCCAAAGTTCCGTGGCCGCGGGCTGCGTCGACTTTGTCCTCACTCCCGAGGGCATCGCCCGGGAGCTGGCCCGCATCGCCCGGCACCCCTATATCGGTCCCGCCGCGGCGGAAGTCATGAAGCCGGGGGAAGAGAGTGTCTTCGGCCAGATTCTCAACCTCCTCCGGCGCGGCACCGGGGTGGATTTCACCTTCTACAAACACAGCACCATCAGGCGCCGCACCTTCCGGCGCATGGCCCTCTGCAAGGTCGATGATCTCCAGGATTATTTGTCCTATCTCAAAGAACACTCCGATGAGGTCTCCGCCCTGTACGCCGACATCCTCATCAATGTCACCTCCTTCTTCCGGGACCCGGACGTGTTCGACGAATTGCGGCACTCGGTGTTCCCGGCCCTGATGCAGGATCGGCCTGCGGATGCGCCCATCCGCATCTGGGTGCCCGGCTGCTCCACCGGGGAAGAGGTGTACTCCCTGGCCATTGCCCTGCTGGATTTTTTTGGGGAGTTCGGCCAGGAGGTGCCGCTGCAGATTTTCGGCACCGACATCGACAGCGCCGCCATTGACGTGGCCCGGGCCGGCAGGTACGGGATGCACGCCATAGAGAACGTCTCGCCGCAGCGCCTGGGGCGTTATTTTGTCAGAGCCGATTCGGGCTACCAGATTCACAAGGCCATCCGGGACCGCTGCACCTTTGCCCGGCAGAACCTCATCAAGGACCCGCCCTTCTCCCACCTGGACCTCATCTCCTGCCGCAACGTCCTGATTTATTTGGGCCCGGTGCTGCAAAAGAAGATCATTCCCATCTTCCACTTCGCGCTCAGGCCCAACGGCCTTCTGCTCCTGGGCAAGTCCGAGGCCATCGGCGCCTTCCAGGAGATGTTCACCCTGGTGGACAAGAAATATAAGATTTACGTCAAGAAGGAACTCCCGGCCCGGGTGCCGCTGCGGTTTTCCGTGGAGGCCTATGCGGAGCGCGAAGACTTACAGCCCCTCGCCGTGCCGCCGGCAGACCTGCCCAGCAGTCTGGACCTGCTGAAAGAGGCCGACCGCATAGTCCTGGCCCGGTTTGCGCCCGCCGGAGTGGTGGTGGACGAGAATCTGAAGATCATGCAATTCCGGGGTCATACCGGCCCCTTTTTCGAGCCCATGCCCGGGGAGGCCAGCCTGAACCTGCTGCGCATGGTCCGGGAAGGCCTGCGGCCGGAGGTGGGGGCCGCCCTGCACCTCGCCATCAAAGGCGGCACCCCGGTGCGTCGGGAGGGTCTGAAAGTCAAGTATAACGGCCGGGTGCACGAGGTCAACGTGGAGGTCTTCCCCATCAACCCCAGCGCCTTTAAGGAGCAATTCTACCTGGTGGTCTTCGAAGACGTCATCCCCCCGGCGCGCCTCGAGCCGGAGAAACCCGCAGCCGGGCCCTCCAAGGGCAGGAAGACTACCAAGGACGAGCGCATCGGTGATCTGGAACACGAGCTGGCCGCCACCAAGGAGTACCTCCAGGCCACCATCGAGGAGCAGGAAGCCACCCTGGAGGAGCTCAAGAGCACCAATGAAGAGATCATGTCCTCCAACGAGGAGCTGCAAAGCCTCAACGAGGAGATGGAAGCCTCCAAGGAAGAGCTGCAGTCGGTCAACGAGGAACTGGCCACGGTCAACGAAGAACTGGAAAACCGCAACGTCGAACTGACCCAGACCAACGACGACCTGGTGAACCTGCTGGCCAGCGTCAATATCCCCATCCTCTTCCTGGACCGGAACCTGCGCATCCGGCGTTTCAATCCCATGGCCAAAGAGGTCTTGCGCCTTATCCCCACGGACGTGGGCCGGCCCATCGGGGATATCAAGATCAGCCTGGACATCGATGACTTTGAATCACTGCTGCGGGAGACCCTCGATAACCTGAAGATCGAGACCCTGGAGGTGCGGGATCATCGGGGGCGCTGGTACTTGCTGCAGATTCGGCCCTACAAGACCGCGGCCAACAAGATCGAGGGCCTGGTGCTGGTCCTGGCCGACATCGACACTCTGAAGGGCAGCTTGAAAGAGGCGGAAGAGGCTCGGAACTACGCCCAGGCCATCATCGAGACCCTGCGGGAACCCCTGGTGGTGCTGGATGGCGACCTCCGGGTGGTCTCCGCCAATCGGTCATTTTACGACTTCTTTAAGGTCTTTCCCCAGGAGACGGAGAAGCGCCTGGTCTATGAACTGGGCGGCCACCAGTGGAATATCCCGGCCCTCCGGACCATGCTGGAGAAGGTCCTGCCCAAAAACACCGTGCTCCAGGACTTCACGGTGGACGCCGAGTTTCCCCTTATCGGCCATCGCACCATGCTGCTCAATGCCCGCCAGATCAAAGGGGATGCGGATCCTCACCCGAGCCTCATCCTCATGGCCCTGGAAGACGTCACCGCCCGCCGGGCCATGGAAGCCGCCTTACAGGAGTCGGAACGGAAACTCCAGACCCTGAACGCGGAACTCATGAATGCCCAGGAATGCGAGCGCCAGGCCCTGTCCCTGGCCCTCCACGAAGAACTGGCCCAGAATCTGGTGGCCCTGAAGCTCAGGCTCCGGCCCCTGGAAGCGGCCCTGGCGCCGGACCGGCGGGAAGCCAGGGAAGAGCTGCGGTCGGCCCTGCAAGATATTGACGCCATGGTGGAAGGGGCCCGTGAGCTGTCCTGGGGCTTGCACCCCCAGGTCCTGGAGCTGGGGTTGATTCCCGCTCTTCAGCATCTGTTAAACCAGTTCCAGGGGCATTTTCGGATTGACGCCGACTTCCAGGTCTCCGGCCTCGACGGGTTGTTTGCTCCCGAGACTCAGGTGGTTATCTACCGGGTCTTGCAGGAAGCCCTGGTCAACGTGGTCAAGCACGCCCGGGCCACCCGGGTCTCGGTCAAGATCGATAAACCGGATGGCCGGGTGCAATTCCAGGTGGCTGATAACGGCGTCGGCTTCCAGGTGGACAGATGCATCGGGGTGGACGTGGGCAAGAAACTGCAACCCTCGCCGGACCAGGCCTGGCTGGTGGGCGGGGTGCCCTTCCGGGTGACGGAGGACGGCAAGGGTTTCAAGGCGGTGCCCGAAGCCTTGGGGGTAGAATCCGGCACCAAGATGGGCCGGCTCCTCATGGAAAGCCGGGTCCGGCTGCTGGGGGGCTCTCTCACCATTAACAGCGAGGCCGGCGCCGGCACCACCATCGCCTTCACCGTGCAGGAGGATCAAGGCCGGGCGGCCTAAACGTTGCGTCCCTCACCTCCCCGTCGTCAGGACACGGCGTTGCCGTGCCCTCTAGCCTGTAGGGGCGGGGTTTCCCCGCCCAGCACCCGGCACTTTTTACACCAGGGCGGGGTGACCCCGCCCCTACAGGTGTTTAAGTGAAACGCCTTGGATCTTGTGGGATTTATAAATCAGCGAACGGCATGAATTTGCGACAACCCTCTCGTTTCAATGAGATTTCCTTTCGGCTACAAATATTGGCTTTCTTTCCTCGCAACGCGTTATAATTATTTTCATGAAGATCACCCTGGCCCAACTCAATCCCGTGGTGGGAGATGTGCGCGGCAACTGCGCCAAGGTCGCCGCCACCTTCGCGGCCGAGGCACCCGCCACCGACCTGGTGGTCTTCTCCGAACTCTTTTTGACGGGCTATCCCCCCCGGGACCTCCTGGAGAAGCCGGTCCTCATCGCCAGGGTCCAGGAGGCCCTGGAGGAGCTGGTAAGGCTCTCCGCCCGCTATCCCGACACCGGCCTGCTGGTGGGGGCGCCCCAACCCACCGGTAAGAACACCGGCAAAGGCCTGTGCAATTGTGCGGTGTTGATCCACCGGGGCCAGGTGCTGCTGCGCCAGGGCAAGTCCCTCTTGCCCACCTACGACGTCTTCGACGAAACCCGGCACTTCGACCCCGCCGGGGAGGTGAAAGTCATTGCCTTCAAGGACGAAGTCCTGGGCATCACCATCTGCGAAGACGCCTGGTACGACCCGGAGCTGTGGTTTCGGCGGCTGTACCCCCTGGACCCCATCGAGATCCAGGCCCAACAAGGCGCCACGGTGCTCATCAATATTTCCGCCTCCCCCTTCCAGGTAGGCAAAGAAGAGCTGCGCCACCGGCTGCTGCAACCGCACGCCCGGAAATACCGTCTTCCCCTGGTTTATGTCAACCAGGTGGGGGGTAATGACGAGCTCATCTTTGATGGCCGCAGCCTGGCCCTGGACCCCGCGGGGGAGGCCATCGCGGTGCTGCCGGGATTTGCCGAGGCGGTGGCGACGGTGGACCTGGCCCAGCCCGGCGTCCCGGGCCGGTACGTGCCCGCCGAGCCCATCGCCTCGGTGCACGACGCCCTGGTCCTGGGCCTCAGGGATTACCTGCGCAAATGCGGCTTCAGCCAGGCCGTGGTGGGGCTCTCGGGCGGGGTCGATTCCGCGGTCACCTGCTGCTTGGCCGCCGCCGCCCTGGGCCCGGAAAACGTCCTGGGGGTGTTGATGCCGTCGCCTTACACCTCCCGGGCCAGCGTCGCCGACTCCGAGATCCTGGCCCGCAACCTGGGCGTGGAGGTCCGGCTCATTCCCATCACCCCCATCTACCAGAGCTACCGGGAAGCCCTGGCGGCCCCCCTGAAACTGGGAGAGATCGAGGTGACCCTGGAGAATATCCAGGCCCGCATCCGGGGCAACATCCTCATGGCCATTTCCAACAAAGAGGGCCACATGGTCCTATCCACCGGCAACAAGAGCGAAATCGCCGTAGGCTACTGCACCTTATACGGGGATATGAGCGGCGGCCTCAGCGTCCTGGCGGACGTGCCCAAGACCATGGTCTATGAACTGGCGGCCTATATCAACCGGGACCGGGAACTCATCCCCGCCCAGATCATCCGCAAGGCGCCCTCCGCCGAACTGCGCCCGGACCAGAAGGACCAGGACACCCTGCCCCCCTATGACATCCTGGACCGGATCATGGATTACTATCTCACCCAACGCTGCTCCTACGCCGACATCGTCAAACTGGGGTTTGACCCGGACACGGTGAAATGGGTCATCCGCACCATCGATAAAAATGAATACAAGCGCCGGCAGGCCGCGCCGGGCTTGAAGATCACCTCCAAGGCCTTCGGCATGGGCCGGCGAATTCCCATCGCCGCCCGGTTTGAAATTTGAAAAGCACTAGTCAATAGCCAGGGAGCATAGATCATGTTTAAAGGGGCATGATAATCGAGTAGAGACTTCTGGATTAAGGCGATTCTCCGAAACGGCGGATAGCAATTTCCCATGGCCATACAGGACCGCTAGGGCTAACTATGGAGGGTTTTTGAAGCTTCATATGAGGTAAAATGCTTTCTAAAGCAGTAACATTCATAACGATAACGGTCCGCTCATCTTCTATATTCGCTTGCTGCAAGTCGTTGATGCCGGTGCTAATTTGGTGGGTAGTTGAGAGGCTTTTCCTGAATTTTAAGAAGTCGACTGCTTGAGTTTCAGTTTTGTTAATCCGTCCAGTTTTCAAGTCAATGTCCTCAGGTGAGAAGCGACAGACTCTAAGGTCTGCGTTGGTGATGACTACTGGTAAATAGATGCGTGCAGGCCCATATGCCTGTTGTGGGCCAATTGAAAGCTCCTGTTCTGCAACGGCTTCGGTGGCACGTAATAAGCTACCTGCTAGCCGTTCAAGCATAGGGGCGTCGCCCTCTCCCCGGCCCCTTACAATACAGAAAGATGACTCAAGTGAAGGTGGATGTAAATTTAAATCATCCCATGCTGTTACTGGAGGATTTCCTTCCGCTTGGCAGGTCCAAAGAAGTTTAGCTCTTTTGACTTCCGTTGCGCTGTTTGGGACTAGAAACAGCCATGTGGCGTCGGTTGTACGCTTACATTCGACAATCATGCGTCCCGCGTGGGATTGAAGAATCAAATCAATAAAGGCTTCGGAGTTTGAGGCAGGATCAAACCAGCGATGTTCGCGCGCAATAACTTCCCAATTTCCGCCTTTTGATGCTCTGACCCTTGTAATTTCATGATCAATTCCAATTTGAAAGAGAAATCCCGATGCATTGGCAAGTTTTATGAAAGGCTTTTCCACTTGACAGTCCCTCTAAAATTATTTTTGTCATTCTGAGCGAAGCGAAGAATCTCATATTTTGAGATTCTTCGGTCGATTCGCTCCCTCAGAATGACAATAGAAGTTTATTTTTCCCCCCCCTGACCCCTGACTTCTAACCACTATCCTCTCTGCTTCACATCACCCTGGGCTCGGGCGGCTGGGGCTCCTGGGGGCCGGGCTGCGGCTCGGCGGGCTCGGGAGGCGTTGGGGACGGCGGGGTTGCCGGCGGGATCTCAATTACTTTGGATTTATGCTCCGGCGCGGGTTCCGCCGGGGATGCCGGCGTCCCTTCGGGTTTTTGGGCGGTTTTAAAATAGGCGGGATCGACGTTATAAAACACCTGGGGCACCTGCTGCACCGCCTTCCAGGGGCCCTCCGGCTTGGGGCCCTGATAAAAGTAGCCCGCCCAGAAAAAGTAGTATTGCTTGCGGTAGCGGAAGACGTCGGTGGGGAGGTTGGGGGCCCAGGAGACCTGGGGTGCCTCGGGCACCTTCGTCCACTGGGGTTTAACGCCGGGCGGCACGGGGTTGATGCGAATGTCTTGGCCCAGGGCCGGGGACCCGTTCAGGGCTAATCCCAGGGCCAGGAGGAGGAACAGGGTTGCCAGGCGAGGCATGGGCTCGGTCCTTTCGGTAAGATCGGCTAGAAAGCCGGGAAAGGCCGCCTCCGCCTTCCCACTTATGATTATATCATAAACCCGGTCTTGGCGGCAGGTCCTGACTCAACCTTGCTAAGCCTGGCCTGCCTTGAGCCCCGTTTACGCCGGGATACTCCTCTGCCGGCCCACCGCCAGGTCGTGCAGCGGGATGAGGATATCCGCCGCCTCTTTGACCCGCCGGGCGCTCTCGTACGCGTCGATGACATTGATATGCACCCCCGAAGGGATGGGCGGCCCCGAGGCCGGGAAATTCAGGTCGTTGCAGCAAAACCCGGTAATCACCGCGTTGCCGGCCCGGGTATTGACCATCACGGACTGGCCCCCCACCGTGTGGCCCGGGGTGAGGAGCACCCGAATCCCCTCCACGATCTGGGCATCGCCGTCCACCTGCACCACCTCCACGTCGTCCAGCAGGTCCGGAAAGTAGCGGTGGTCCACCGGATGGGGCTCCCGGAAAAACTCATATTCCCGTTTCTGCACGTAGACCCGGGCGTTGGTGCACTTGTAGTCGTTCTCGCAGTGGTCGTTGTGCAGGTGGGTGTGGATGATGATGTCGATGTCCTCCGGTTTGAGGCCGTAGGTGTCCAGGGCCGCTTCGAACTCCTGGATCTTCAGGCCACACTTGTCCCCCACCTCCGGGGGCACCACGAACTGCTCCAGCCCTGTGTCCACCAGGATCTTCTCCGGGCCCCCCTCCAGGTAAAACACGTAGATGGGGATCCAGATGCGCTTGCCGTACCCCTTGAGATACGTCATGATGCCTTGATCCGTTTCGTTGGCGCCCACCACCAGGGGGTGGATGACATATTCCCGCATCAGCTTTCTCCTTATTTGATGAACGGGTGCGGGTCAGGGAGCCCGGCTAACAGAGCCAGCAGCCCTGTTCGCGGACCTCTTCGTACCACCTGGTCAGGAGCGGGCGCATCTCGCGCCTGTCCACCAGCAGGAGCCGGCGCACCATGGCCATGTCAATGAAGCCGCCGAAATAGGCGAACTTCACCAGGCCTTCGAGGTTTTCCGGGGAGAATTCCCGGGCTCGCTCCGGCACCCGCTCCCACATCTCTTCGGCCTGGATGATGTCGCGTATCTGGCGGAAGTGGCTCCGTAAGGCGGCGGTACGTTCTTCCGGACTCACGGGGATGCGGTAATCTCCTGGTTGACTCCGGGTGAAGATGATGTTTCCTCTGCACACCGTGTCGGGGCGGGATTCACCCCCGCCCCGACGCCGTTACACCGCTTAAAATGTCCCGGCCAAGAGGAAGCGTTATCTCGTGCCCCCCCTCGGCTGCCAAGCCAACGTTAGCAGTCGGTTATTTCATCCAGGGGGCGATGATCTGCCGGGCGACGTTAATGGGAATGGCGAAGCCGATCCCCTGACCCTGGGCGGCGATCATGGAATTAATCCCCACCACCTGGCCGCTGATGTCCAGCAAAGGTCCGCCGCTGTTGCCGGGGTTGATGGAGGCGTCCGTCTGGATGAAGTCACCGTAGGTCCCCCGGCCCAGGCCCCGGCGGCCGGTGGCGCTGATAATCCCCACGGTCATGGTCTTTTCCAGCCCAAAGGGACTGCCGATGGCGATGGCCCACTGCCCCACCTGGATCTTGGTGGAATCCGCCATTCTCGCGGCCCTCAGGCCCGCGACCGGAATTTTGACCAGGGCTATATCAAAACGGGGGTTGGCGCCCACCAGCTGGCCGGTAACTTCCCGGCCGTCGTTCAAATGCACCAGGAGCTGCTGGGACCCGGCCACCACGTGGTTGTTGGTGAGGATGTAGCCCCGGTTGTCAATGATGACGCCGGAACCCTGGCCCACCATGCGCCGCTGGACGGGCCCGCCGCTCATCTCCCGGAACATGCCCTCAAAGGGGGTGCCCCGGAAGAAATCCTCAGGCGGCCCAAGGCGTTGCACCGTCACCACCCGGATGGCCTTCAGGCTTACCACCGACGGCATCACCTGCTGGGCGACCCGGATGAAGTCTTCCTGCAGCCCCACCGCGGTGGCGCCGAGGGCAGGGGCCGGCGGGCAGCTCGCCAGCAACAGCGCCGCGGCCACTCCCAGCGCCGGCCATATGTGTCGTAAGCGCGGATACATGCATGTCCTCCTGTCAGTCCCCCGTATCTACGATGGCTTTGCGCCTCATCTCGGGGTGAACGTAGGTTTTTTAGGTCGTGGTCCGGCTACATCAAGAGCAAAGGGGGCTTCGGCCCGGGTTCAGGGGGTGGACCGATGACCTCCAGCACCGCGGCCGGGATCATGCTGTCGGCGATGGCCAGAAATGGGCACCCCTGGCCCTCGGCCTCATCATTGCCGGGCGCGAATATTCGCACTCCCGCATCGCCGCCGATGGCAAGAGCCACCGCCGGGGCCGAGGCTGTATGCCGGGTCCAGAAGACCTGGAGCCCGCAGGGGTTTCCGGGGTCCGGTCCCGACCAACCCACCAGGGTGTAGACTTCCCCGTCGGGATATTCAAGGGTCAGACCCGGCCCCTGCCAGATAAGGGAGAGCACCGCCAGGTGCTGCCGGGGCAAGCCCTGGGCCACATTGTTCCCGGGTTTGACTTCATATGCCAGATAACGGTTCATGGTTTCTCAAGGCTTCTTACAGTCAGGATTCTGTACAAAAATTTTATCATTTTCTCCATAATGCCGCCATGAAGCAAAAGAGCTCTTCTTAATCAAAATATTAAGGAAGTTCCTTCCTCTTGCTTCCTTCCCCTCGAGGAGGAAAGGCGGCGTAGGGGCGGTTCGCGGACAGCCCCTACGAATCACAATCCACCAGGACTTTGGCTGCAGGCGACACGGACGCCGTCTCCAGGACCCGCAGGGCCGCGGCCAGGGGTTCGGTGAACACCGCCAGGGGGTCGGGAACCTCGGGCGGCACCGCGTGGAGGTTAACCGCCGGCAGGGTCAGGTAGTGGGCCAGGGCGCCGTCGTGATCTTTGAGCCCGAGAACCCGGCGCTGGCCGCAGTGTCGGGCCAGGCCCCGGCGGCAGCGCTCACAATCCCCGCAGCCGATATTGATCTCTCCCACCACCCGCTGGCCCAGCCAGGGCGAATCCGCGGGGCCGGCCACCTCGCCCACGAATTCGTGGCCCATGACGCCCTGAAAGTTATGATAGCCCTTTAAGACCTGGAGATCGGTGCCGCAGATGCCCGCCAGATGCACCCTGACCAGGACTTCGCCTGGGCCGGGTACGGGCCGGTCCACTTCCTTAATGTGCGGCTGTCCGTCAAAATAGAGGGCAAGCATATGAGCTATCAGCTCTCAGCAGTCAGCTTTCAGCCAGAACCACGGCTGGGTAAGGTTATTACGTCAAGCCAAAAGTGGGTTTTATTGTGCTTATCTAGTCTCATGAAAATCCCCCTAAATCCCCCTTTTTCAAAGGGGGACTTTCAAGGAGATTCAGCCAAGTTCCCCCCTTTGATAAAGGGGAGTTAGGGGAGATTTCGGGTTTCCATTTCCTCACCATAAATTGGCCGCCTTCATGAGGCTGCCTCCGCCAGCACCTCTATCGTCCGGGCCACCGTGCTTTCCCAGCTGAGCGAGGCCACCGCCTGGGCTGCCGCCCGGCGCACCTCGGGGTCCCGGCCCCGTGACAAAAACGTCGCCAGGGCCTGCCTGAGCCCGGCGACGTCGTCAGGCTGCGGGATAATGGCGCCATTGTCCCCGGGGGTGAGGAATTCCGCCGCGCCGTTGGCCGCGGTGGTCACTACCGGGGTGCCGCAGGCCAGGGCCTCCAGCACCACGTTGCTGCACGGGTCGTAAATGGTGGGCAGGGCCAGCACCGTGGCGGCCTGATAAAACGGGGCGGTCTCCTGCACCGGGCCCCAAAATTTCACCCGGGCCGCCACCCCGAGGCGTTCGGCCAGCCGTTGATAGGGCGCCACCTTGCCTTTGCCCACCACCCACAGATAAGCGGCTTTATCCGTTAGACTGCCGAAGGCCTGGAAAAGATAAGCCAAGCCTTTCCGGGCAAAGCCCGACCCCACGAATAACACCACCTTGCCGTCCTCGGGGGCCCCCAGGCGCCGGCGCAGCTCTGACCGGGCTCCAGCCTCCAGGGGAAAAAAACGCTGCCGATCCAGGCCGTTATGGATCACCTGGATGCGGGCCGGGTCCACTCCATAGTGCCGGATGACTTCGTCTTTCACCTGTCTTGAGTTGGCGATGACCCGGCGCAATTCCGGAGAGGTGAACAGGCGTCGCTCCAACCGGAGCATCACCCGGTGAAACGGGCTGACCTGCAGACCTGCCCGGGCCAGGGGCGCGAGATAGCGAGCGCGGCGTGCCAGCCACTCCCGGTGGCAGCCGTCCCCGGCCCGGTACACCTGAAGACCCGGCACCCGCTCCAGGCTGAACACCACGTAAGGCCCGGCTCGAGCCAGAAGCCGGCGGCTGTTCCGGGCAAACGTGAGCAGCCGCAGGGTCTTGCCGCCCCAGACCGGCACCTGCACGTAGTTCACCCCTGGCCCCAAACCGGCTTGGGCCTCGGCCGGCCGGTCCGCGCCGTATACCGCCACTTCGTGCCCGGCCGCGGCCAGGCCACGGACCAGATAGCCCAGGGTGGTCTCGGCCCCGCCCGGCCCTGTCACCCGCTGTCTCAAAAGGGCGATCTTCATTAAAGTGAGCAGTAATACCTAAAGGTTGTCGTGCACCCCGAGAGCATGTCACGCGGTGCCCTTACAGAAAACAGAAAACAGAAAACAGTCTTATCGTACCGCCTGCAATTGGCCGAAATGGCGTGCCATGGCCTCCAACACTGCTTGCGGGTCGATTTCCACCAGGCAGCGGCTGATCTTGGAGCCCTGGCAGCCGTCTTTGCCGCAAGGCACACAGTCCCAGTCCTGCTTGATCACCAGGTGGCCTGCGCCCCAGGGGCCCCAGTTGAACACCCCGCTCGGGCCGAAGAGCGCCACCGCCGGGGTGTTCACCGCCGCAGCCAGGTGCATGGGGGCGCTGTCCATGCCGAAAAACAGGCGGGCCCGGGCGATCAGCGCCCCCAGCTCCTTCAGGCTCAGCCGCCCCGTTAGGTCAATGGGGTTGATGCGGCATTCCTGACGCACCACGGCCAGCAACTCCTGCTCATGCGCGGCCCGGGTGCCGGTGAGGACCGTGGTAAGGTCCCACTCCAGGTGCAAGGCTTCGATCACCCGGGCATAGCCCGCGGGAGTCCAGCACTTGAAGCGCCAGCCGGCCCCGGGGTGCATCACCGCAAAGGACTTTTCGGCCAGCCCCACGGACCTGAGCACATCCTGCACCCGCTGTTCCACCTCGTTATCCCAAAAGAACTGTAGGCGAGGGTTAACGGGATTAATGCCCAGGGCCCGCACGGCTTCCAGGTTCTGGTCCACCATGTGCATCCGCACGGGGGGGCGGGGCAGGAGCCGGGTGAAACAACCCCGCCGTTGCCAGAAGGGTTGGCCTGGGTGGGCGAAGCCGAGCCGTTCTTGGGCCCCTGACAGCAAGGCGCAGATGGCCCCCCGGTCGCCGCCGGAGAGTTCCAGCACCAGGTCGAAGCGCCGCCGTCTCAGGTCCCGAAGGAAGCTCAGGGTCTGGAGCCAGGTTGTTCCCCGTCGGTCCACCACCATGAGCCCGTCCAACCCCGGGTGGCCGGACACCATGTCCTCCGTGCCCTTGGGGACCAGGTAGGTGACGCGGCTCTCGGGCCAGGCCGCCTTGAGCGCGCCGATCACCGGCGTGCTCACCAGCACGTCCCCCGGCTGCTTGAGCTTGATCACCAGGACGCGTCTAGAAGTCATGGTCGGCGTCGCCGGCCTCTCTGGGACCCATGGCCACCCCCCGTTTAGAGGTCCACATGAATTCCAGGAGGTGGACCACCTCCGGGGTTTGCTCCACCTCCTGCTCCACCTGGGCCATAGCCGCCTTGAGGTTGCCCCGGCGGAAAAACAACAGCCGGAAGGCCTGGCGCAGGGCGGCGATGCGCGGGGAAGTGAAACCGGCCCGTTTCAGGCCCACCAGGTTAACCCCCTTCACGGTGTGGGTGTCGTCGATCACCGCGTAAGGCGGGATATCCCGGGAGGCCCGGGAGCCGCCCCGCATGATGGCCAGGGTGCCCACCCGGATGAACTGGTGCAGGAGGCAGTTGGCCGAAATGAAGGCCCGGTCCGCCACCTCCACGTACCCGCCCACCAGGGCGCCGTTGACCACCACCACGTGGTCCCCCAGGGAGGAATTGTGGGCCATGTGGCTCAAGGCCATGAGGAAATTGTGATTGCCCACCCGGGTGGCGCTGCCGGGTTTGGTGCCCCGGTGGATGGTGACGTACTCCCGGATACGGTTGTGATCGCCGATGATGGTGTAGCTCTCTTCCCCGGTGAAGGCGTAATCCTGAGGGTCATAGCCCACGATAGCCCCGAAGCCGATGAGGTTGCCTTCGCCGATGGTGGTGTAGGGGCCGATGTAGGCATGGGCCAGGATGCGGGTGCCGGCGCCGATCTGGCTGGGACCGTCAATAATCACCCCGGGCCCGACTTCCACATCCGGGGCCAGCTCCACCCCGGAGGCGATCCTGGCGCTGGGGTCAATGGCCATGCACGTCCCTCCCCTGGGCCAGTTCACGGAGATAGTAATATTTCAGGAACTTATACATGCTCATGAGCACCGCCAGATCATATCCCGTGGCGCCCTCCAGAAACCCCCGCCGGAGGACATAGAGATGGAGAAAGGTAAAAAAAGGGCGAAAAAACAGCTCTCCCGGAAAGGGCCGCCGCCCCCGTTTGGCCAGTTCCACCGCCGCCAGCCGGGCGTAGCGGTCCATGCGGGTGACGTACTCGCTGACCGAGCGGTAGCTGTAATGCTCCAGCGGATGCTGTAAAACCCCCACGGGCCCGGCCACCTCCACTTCTTCGTGGACCTCCCGGTCCCGGAAGCGCCCCAGGCCCCGGCGAAACAGGCGCAGGGTGTAATCCGGGTACCAGCCCAGATGCCTGATCCAGCGGCCGCAAAAGTAGTTCTTCCGTGGCACCCGGTAGCCGGCCAGAGGCCCGTCGCCCCAGACTACCGCCATAATCTCCTCTTTAAGGGCCGGTGGCACCCGTTCATCCGTGTCCAGACTGAAGACCCACTCACCCCGGGCCTGGTCCAGGGCATAATTCTTGGTGCGGCCAAAACCTTCCCAGGGCGCGGTCAGCACCCGGTCGGTATAGGCCCGGGCCAGCTCCACGGTGCGGTCAGTGCTGCCCGTGTCCACCACCACGAGGTCGTCGGCGAACCTGACGGACTCCAGGCACTCGCCGATGTTGGCCTCCTGGTTCAGGGCGATGATGAAGACGGATAACTTAGGCATGGTTTAGTTGTCAGTTGTCCGTTATCAGTTGCCAGTCTTTGCATTTTCTGACAACGGGCAACTGACAACTGGCTACTGTTTCAATGGTTTGGCCTCATCGATGAGCATGATGGGGATGTCGTCCTTGATTTCGTAAACCAGGCGGCACGCCTCGCAGATGAGCCCGTCGCCCTTGTCGTTAAGACGGATGTCCCCTTTGCACTTGGGACAGGCCAGGATTTCCAGAAGTTCCTTGCTGATGGGCATGTGGCCTCCGATTTGTTCAAAAAATTACCTGGTAACAGAGTTATGGTGGGCGATGCCCGCCACACAGTTTGGACTAATCACTAATCACTAACTGCTAATCACTAACTGCTAACTGCTAACTGCTAACTGCTAACTGCTAACTGCTGACAGCTAACTGCTCACTCAACTCATATACCAGCCGCCGTTGACGTTGATGGTCTGGCCGGTGAGGTAGCCGTTCCTGGCCAGTATCGCGGCCACCGCCGCCACTTCGTCCGGCGCGCCGAAGCGCCCCACCGGGATGAGGTCCGGTTTGACCGTGAGATTGCCGGTCACCATCTCGGTTTCGATTAACGCCGGGGAGATGGCATTGACGGTGATGCCTTCCTTGAACAGGTGCCGGGCGTAGGAATGGGTCAGGCCCAGGAGACCCGCCTTGGACGCGGCATAGTGGGGCCCGGTGACGCCCCCGGTCTGGGCCGCCACGGACGATATAAAGATAATCCGCCCCCAGCCCCGGGCCCGCATCCCCGGCAACACCTGCTGGGTCACCAGGAAGGCCGAAGTGAGGTTCACCGCGATCATTTCCTGCCAGTCCCGCTCGCTGATCTCGGCCAGGGGCTTGGCGCTGACGATGCCGGCGTTGTTCACCAGGATATCCACCGGGCCCAGTTCCAGGTCGATGGTGGCCACCATGCGGACCACCGCCGCGGCCCGGGCGACATTGGCCTTTACTGAGAGGGCCCGGCTGCCGGCGGTATGGATGGCCGCACAGGTTTCCCGGGCTGCGGCCTTGCGGCTGCGGTAATTCACCGCCACGTCGGCCCCGGCCTCCGCCAGCGCGATGGCGATGGCCCGGCCGATGCCCCGGGAGGCCCCGGTCACCAGCGCCACTTTGCCGGTCAGATCGTCTAACATTTTGGGTTCCCTCTGGTCGGAACGGGCGGGGTTACGCCGCCATCCCATATCTGGTTAATGACGATGAGGAAATTGCAAATCTAACTGCATATTATCAACTATTTGCCGCCTGAGACAAGATTTTCTCACACGCGGCCGTAACCAGGTTCGGCGGGAGCTCCTGCAGGCACCGGGGCTCGGGGCACCGGCGCTGAAAGCAGGGGCTGCACGGCAGCCCCAGGCGTACCACCTCATGCCCGGCGCCGAAGGGGCCGGTGCGCCAGGGCGCCGTGGGCCCGAAGAGGGCCACCACCGGCGTGCCCAAAGCCGCGGCCAGGTGCATGGCCCCGGTGTCGGTGGTCACGGCCAGGCGGGTTTTTCGTAAGATGCCGGCAAGCTGTGCCAGAGAGGTGGATCCTGCCAGGTTGACCACCGGCGCCCGGCTCCGCCTGTTGATGCCTGCGACCAACTCCTGATCCGCGGCACTTCCCGTGATGGCCACCTGTAAGCCCCGGCCATGGAGCCACTCCGCCAGGCGGGCCCAGGACGCCGCGGGCCAGAGTTTGGTGGCCCAGCGCGCTCCGGGGTGGAGCACCGCCAGGGGCCGGTCAGCCGCAGTCGGCAGCAGCGCCGCAGTATCCACCCCGGCGTCCAGGCCCAGCCGGAAGCGGGGCAGGGCCGGGGGGGCCCCGAGATGATGGGCCAGGTTGAGATAACGCCGGACCGCGTGGGCCTCCGGGTCAAAGGGCGGCACCCGTTCGGTGAGGGGCAGGTAACTCAATTCCCGGGTCTGATCATAGCCCACCTTCCGGGGACTGCGGGCCAGGGCCACCCACACCGCGCTCTTCAGTAGTCCCTGGACGTCCACCACCAGGTCAAAGGACCGGGTCCGCAGTTGCTTCAGGAGGCGCATCAATCTGGCGGGATTGGCGCCCCCGAACAGCTCGCCGGGGCGGAGCCGGGGCGCCGCCCAAACTTCGTCCAGGGCCGGGTGGCCGGCCAGCAGGGGCGCATACGCCGCCTCCACCAGCCAGGTGATATGGGCGCCGGGATAGGCGGCGCGCAGCGCCTCCAGCGTGGGCAGGGTATGGAGCACGTCCCCGAAGGAACTCAGTTTGACCAGCAAGATGCGGGGGCGGGGTGGATTATATGGGGTCATGAGCTTGATATTATTTAGGGCGTAACCTTTATGGCAGGTCCGTAGGGGCGACCCGCCGGGTCGCTCCTACCATGGCTATTTGCCCAAATCCTGCAGAATCCACTCCACCGCTGCCGACAGATCGGCCGCCACGTGCACCGGCTGCACCGGCGCACTCCCCCGGAGGTACTCATACTCGCCCCGGCCATAGCCGGTGAGCACCAGAATGCCCGTGACCCCGGCGTTGGCCGCGGTCTCGATATCTTTATAGCGGTCGCCCACGGCATAAGAGCGGGCGAGGTCCAGGTCCAGGTCCCGGACCGCCTGCTGCATCAGGGTGGGTAGGGGTTTGCGGCAGGCGCAGCCCGCCTCCGGGCCGTGGAGACAGGCGTAAATGCCGTCCACCCGGGCCCCGGCCTCGGCCAGGATTTTTTGTAAGTGGGCGTGAATTTCATCTACCAGGGAGGCAGGAAAGTAGCCCCGGGCCGCGCCGGACTGGTTGGTGACCACCACCACCTTGACCCCCGCCTCATTGAGGCGCCGGATGGCATCGATGGCCTCGGGCAGCAGGCGGAAGCGGCTGAGATGGTTGATGTAGCCCATCTCTTCGTTGATGGTGCCGTCCCGGTCCAGGAATACCGCGGGATGACTCATGGGCGGCCCTTCAGCCAGCCCCGGGCGGCCGCCGCGACTTCGGCCACGGTGATAACGTCCAGACACGGATAGCCCACGTCGCAGGTGCGCTTGAAGCAGGGGCTGCACGGCCAGGGATGGCGAATCACCGTGGCCCGGTCCGTGAAGGGGCCGGTGGCCCCGGGATCGGTGGAGCCGAACAGGGCCACCAGCGGCACCGCGAGCGCCGCGGCGGCATGCATCAAGCCCGAATCATTGGTGACCAGGAGGCGGAGGTGGGACAGGAGCCCGAGGACCTGGCGCAGGCTGGTCCGCCCCACCAGATCCAGAACCGGCGCCTGCAGGTGCTCCTTGACCTGGTCCGCGGCCGGACGATCGGCAGTCCCTCCCAGGAGCACGAGGCGGGCGCCGAACTCCCGCTGCAGTTCCTGCCCCACGGCGGCGAAGCGCTCCGGCGGCCACCGTTTGGCCGGGCCGTAAGCCGCCCCGGGACTCAATCCCACCCAGGGCCCCTCCCCCGGCAGGTCCACCTCGGATAAGAATTGCGCGGCGCTGGCCACTTCCTCGGGGTCCAGGCAGAGGATGGGGGGCGTAAACGTGGCCACCCCGCCCAGGGCGGTGAGCAGGCCCAAGAAATAAAATACCGTGTGCAAGCCGGCCAGCTTCCGGCGGCCGGACACCGCTTCCTTGAGGAAGATACGCCGGGCCTCGGTGTTATATCCCACCCGGCTCGGTACCCCCACCAGCCATAATCCCAGGGCCGATTCCACGGAGTTGGGCAAGGCCACGGCCACATCGAAGAGTCCCCGGAGTTCCCACAGCACCTGCCACTTGCCCCGGCCAGAGGGGTAGCGCACGATCTCCGCCACGTCGGGCTGGGCCACGAACAGCGGCGCCACCCGGGGCGCCGCCAACACGGTGATCTGGGCCCAAGGAAAGAGCCGCCGCAGCCCCGCCAGGACCGGCAGGCTCATGATGGCATCCCCGATCCAGTTGGGCGCCCGTACCAGGATGCGCCGCACCACTTCGGGGTCCCGGCTGAAACGGCGCGCCACCTCCAGCTGCTGATAGCGCTGCTGGACCTCGGTGGGCAGGGGCCGTGCTTCAAGCTGGCTGGCTATTTCCATAAGTAGCTATGAATCCGGGCGCGGGCCGTCCGGCGCCTCTCCTTACCGCGCTCTAAGGTATTGTAAACCATTTTCTTCGGATACGATAGGGGTTGGCCGCTCCCAGCGGCTCCCGTGGTGCCGGCGGAGTTGGTGCGGGGATTTTCTAGAAAGGTGAGGAGGGCCTGCTCTTATTCCCGGTATGCTTGCCGGTCCAGGAACGAAAGGAGCCGTTCGCTTCCTGCCAGCCGGACCTCCACTTCCAGGACCCACAGGAGCACGTCCCCCTCCCAGCGCTCTCCCAGGCGGGCCCAATCCTTGCTGGTGGTGACGAGGGCGCCGGCTCCCAGGTCCCGGGCCGCGGCGGTCAGGATACGCAAATCCTCACGGCTGTAGGCATGGTGATCGGGAAAGGCCTGAAAGCCCCGCAGGTCGACCCCCAGGTCGTGCAGGGTCGCAGTGAAGACCTCCGGGCGGGCCAGGCCGGCAAAGCCCACGAGGGGCCGGTGCCGCATGGCCTCCGGGGCCGAGGTCTGGCCCCCCGGATATGACGTCACCCGCACCGGGAGAATGGCCGCAGTCAGCACGGTCTTCTCCGGAAACTCCCGTTCCAGGGCGGCAAGCTCCCCCTGATGGCGCTCCGGGTCGAACCGGGTCAGGATGATGACCTGGGCCTCGTGCAGGGCGGTGCGGGGCTCCCGCAAAGGGCCCCGGGGCAAGACATAGCCGTTGGCGAAGGGGGCGGCCGCGTCCAGCAGCACCAGGTCCAGGTCCCGGTGCAGTTGCATGTGCTGGAAGCCGTCGTCCAGCAGGAAGATCTCCGGTTTGACCTCTTCCCAGGCGGCCATGCCGGCGGCATAGCGGCTGGCCCCGGTGTAGACCGCCACCCCGGGCAGGGCCCGGGCCAGCCAGTAGGGCTCTTCCCCCACTTCGGGGGGCTGGTGATAGACGCGCTCGCCGTCGGACAGGCGGGTGGCGCTCTGGGCCCGGCCGCCGTAGCCCCGGCTGAGGATGGCCACCCGCTGCCCCCGGTCCCGCAGGAGTCGGGCCAGGCAGGCTACCACCGGGGTCTTGCCGGTGCCGCCCACCGCCAGGTTGCCCACACTCACCACCGGCGCCGGCAGCCGTCTGACCCGAAGCAGCCCCAGACCGTACAGGGCCCGCCGCATTCCGGCCCCCAGCCCATAGAGGCGGGAGGCGGCCGCGGCCCCCGCGTTGAGCAGGGCGTTGGGGGGCGGGCCGGCGTTCTCCGCGTCTTGCAGGCGCCGGAACAGATTATGCCAGTAAGTCCGCATGCCTTACGTTATAGACGATTTCGCCGCCTCCGGGTAGCATTTCCGAGATACGCGCCTTTACTCGACTGACCGGGTCACTTCAGGGTGAATTCCAGCGCCGGCTGGTAACATTTCTGGACATACTCTTTCACCATGCGCCGGGCGCTGAACCGGGCCGCGGTGCTCTTGATGGTGTTCTTCATCAGGGTCACCCACCCCTGGGGGATGCCGTCATCATCGGTCTGATAAAACCGGGGCACCACCTGCTGCTCGAGGAGATCATAGATGGCCGCGGCGTCCCGGGCATCCCGGTCGCCCCCCTCGCCCCCGCCGTCGGCCCCGAAGGCCCACCCGTCGTGGCCGTTGAACCCTTCGAGCCACCAGCCGTCCAGGATGCTCAACTGGGGCTGGCCGTTCAGGGAGGCCTTCATGCCGCTCGTGCCGCAGGCCTCCAGAGGCGGGAGAGGGTTGTTGAGCCAGACGTCCACCCCGTGGACCAGGTACTGGGCCAACTGCTCGCCGTAGTCCTCCACAAACGCGATCCTCCCCCCCAACTGGGGGTCCCGGGCGAAATTGAAGACCCGCTGCAGGACGCGCTTGCCCGGGTCGTCGGCGGGATGGGCCTTGCCGGCAAAAATGATCTGCACGGGCTGCCAGGTGTTCAGGAGGATGGTTTTCAGCCGTTCCAGGTCGTGAAAGACCAGATCGGCCCGCTTGTACGTGGCGAACCGCCGGGAAAACCCGAGGGTCAGGATGGTGGGATCGAGCATCACCCCGCCCGCCACCACGTTGCTGGGAGTGATGTGGTCCTCCGTCCAGCGCCGCCGGGCCCGCTCCCTGATCCGGTCGATGAGCTTGTTCTTTTGGCGGCAATGTACTGCCCAGAATTCTGAGGCGGGGATGTCATCCAACAGCTCCCACACGGTGGGATCGTCGTGGTTTTCCGGCCAGTTGGGTCCCAGGTAGCGGTCGAAGAGCAGCCCCAACTTGGGAGTAATCCAGGTGGGCACGTGGACGCCGTTGGTAATCGAGATAATCGGGACCTGATCCTCCGGTTTATCCGGCCACAAGGGTTGCCACATCTTCCGGGAGACCTCGCCGTGCTTGGCGCTGACGGCGTTGTGGTAATCCGACATCCGCAGGGCAAACGCGGTCATGTTAAACCCGGCGTTGGGGTCCGCGGGGTTGCGCCCCAGATTAAAGAATTCATCCCGGTTCAGTCCCAGGCGGGGATAATAGCTCCCGAAATACCGGTCCATCAGGTCAAAGGGGAACACATCATGCCCCGCCGGCACCGGCGTGTGGGTGGTGAACACCGACGTGGCCCGCACCTCGGTGGCCGCGTCGGCATAGGTCATTTTCCCCTCCTCCATGCGCTCCCGGAGGCGTTCCAGCAGCGCAAAGGCCGGGTGCCCTTCATTCATGTGCAGCACCGAATGCTTGATCCCCAGGGCCGCCAAAATCTCGGTGCCTCCCAGCCCGAGGACGATTTCCTGGAGAAGCCGCTGCTCTAGGCCGCTGATGTAGAGGTGGTCGATGATGCGCCGGTGGGCGGGATCATTGGCGGGGAGATCGGTGTCCATCAGGTACAGCGGGACGCGCCCCACCATGACCTTCCAGACCGACACGTAAATGGGCGGCTCGCCTATCGGCACCTGCACCACTATCTGCTCGCCCTGGTCGTTGTACACCCGGGTGATGGGCGCGGCGTCCCGGTCCAGGACCTCGTCGGCCCCTTCCTGCCAGCCGTCGGGGTTGATCATCTGGCGCACGTAGCCGTCGGGATACATGAAGCCCACGGCCACCAGGGGAGTCCCCAGGTCGCTGGCCTCCTTCAGATGGTCTCCGGCCAAAAAACCCAGCCCCCCGGCATAAAAGGGCAGGGAGTGGTGCAGGCCGTACTCCAGGGAGAAGTAGGCGATGGGGGGGCACTCCGTATCGGTGACGTTGGCCGTGAACCAACACACCCGGTTTTCCACCTCCCGGCGGAACTTGGCCAGGACCGTATCATAATGGCGCAGATACCCCTGGTCTACGGCCGCGGCCGTCAGAATTTCGGGAGGTAAGACCTCCAGGAGCTTCACCGGGTTGTGACCCGTGTCCTTCCAGGCCGGTCGGTCCAGCATCTTGTAAAGCATCCGGGCCTCGGGGTGCCAGCTCCACCAGAGGTTGAAGGCGATCTCCCCCAACCCCGCCAGGCGCTCGGGAAGGTTCGGAAACCGATCTTTCAGACTATCCATAGGCGCGCCTCCTGCACCGAGGTTCGTTCAACCCCAATCGGCTCAAATCGGCATATTAGTCAAGCTAAGGTTTTTCCAGGGGAAAGCAAGGGTCGGTTAGTTACGGAGGACCCCTTCCGGAAGAAGACCATTTTTAGTAATTCCGATACCACCAGGGCAAGTCTTGCTCATCGAAAAGGCAGGGGCGGTGCCCTCACCGCCCCTACGGTCATATCTTTGAAGGGCATCTGTAATGACTAGAAGGGTCGGCGGGCACGGAGGCCCGCCCCACCAGTTCTCCGAACCCCTCACTGCGCCGCTTTCCGGGCCGGGGTGGGGGCGGCGGCGGCAGGGCTGATCTCTGCCTCCCTGGCGAACTGCATCTCGTAGAGGCGGCGGTAGAGGCCGTCTTTGGCCAGGAGCGCGGCGTGGGTGCCGATCTCCATGATGCGGCCGTCTTCCAGGGCGATGATGCGGTCGGCGCCTCGCACGGTGGAGAGGCGGTGGGCGATAACCAGGGTGGTGCGGCCCACAATCAGTCGGTCCAGGGCCTGTTGCACTTCGCGTTCGGCTTCGGAGTCCAGAGATGAAGTGGCTTCATCCAGGATGAGGATGGGAGGATCTTTCAAGAGGGCTCGGGCGATGGCCAGGCGCTGGCGTTCGCCGCCGGAGAGGCGCACCCCCTGTTCGCCGATGAGGCTGTCCAGACCCTCGGGCAGGGCCATGACGAAGTCATAGGCGTGGGCGGCCTTGAGGGCGCCCAGGATATCGGCTTCGGTGGCGGTGAGGCGGCCGTAGGCCACGTTGTGGCGCACCGTGTCGTTGAACAGGATGGTCTGCTGGGTGACCACGCCGATCTGTTCCCGGAGCGACGTCAAAATGACGTCCCGGATATCGCGGCCGTCGATCGTGATGGCCCCGCCGGTGGCCTCGTAGAACCGGGGCAGGAGGTTCAACAGGGTGGATTTACCCGCGCCCGAGGGACCCACCAGGGCCACCACTTCGCCCCGGCGCACGGTGAAGTCGATGTCGTGGAGGACATCCTGCCGCCCATCGTAGGCGAAGCTGACCCCCCGGTAGCTAATCTCCCGGGTCAGGGGCGCCAGGGCCACGGCCCCGGGGGCGTCCTGGATTTCCGGTTCCCGGTCCATGAGGCCGAAGACCCGCACCGCCGCGGCCAGGCCTTCCTGGAAAATGTTCTGCACCGAGCTCAGGCTCTTGATGGGCTGATAGAGCATGAGCAGCGCCGCCAGGAAGGAGAAAAACGTCCCGGGAGTAGAGGTGCCCCGAATCACCGCGTAGCCGCCGTAAAAAATAATGGCCCCCATGCCCAGGGACCCCAGGAACTCCATCACCGGCGGCGACAGCTCCCGGGTGGCGGTCAGTTTCATGCGGATGCGGAAGAAGTCCCAGTTGGCCCGATGGAAGCGCCGTTCCTCGTAGGTTTCCCGAGCAAAGGCCTTGACGATGCGCTGGCCGATGAGGGATTCCTGGAGCACGGTGTAAAGGTGGGCGTTGGACACCTGCGTCTTGTGGGAGATGCGGCGGACGCGTTTGCCCAGGTGGACGATGATGAAGACCGCCAGGGGAAGGACCACAATGGCCATGAGGGCCAGGCGCCACTCCCGGTAAAAGATCACCGCGCTGAGGCCGAGGACGGTGAAGGAATCCTTAAAGAAGCTGGTGACCACCTGGGTCACCGAGCTCTGCAAAAGGTTGACGTCATAGGTGAGCCGGCTCATGAGCACCCCGGTGGCCTCGCCGTCGAAGAAGGACAGGGGCTGGCGCTGCAGGGAGACAAAGAGCTCATCCCGGAGGCGGGAGACGGTGGCATTGCCGATGTAGCTCATCTGGTAGTTGTGGGTATAGGACAGGCCCCCCTTGATGAAGTAGAGGATCACTACCAGGGGTGGCAGCAGGTAGAGCATGCTTTCCCGTTTGGCGAAAAAGACGTCGTCCAAAACGGGCTTCACCAGATAGGCCAACGAGGCGGTGATCGCCGAGACCCCCAGCATGGCCACGATGGCCGCCACCATGCGCCACTTGAGGGGTTTGAGATATTTCAGCAGGCGGACATAAAGTCTGAGGTCATCTTTGTTCATCATAACGGCATATCGACAGAAAGCTTTTATTTCTCAGTATATACCGTATCGGGGTCATTTTTCCAGGAAAAACCGGGAGGAGGGGAGGGGAGGGCGGGTGGCCGTGGCGCCGGCGAGAGCGGCGGCATATCAGACAGATGCTGGGGATGACCGGTGAGAACCTGGTGCATATAACCTACGAACATAAGATGAAATCCCCCTAAATCCCCCTTTTTCAAAGGGGGACTTTTCCCGCTCACCCTTTACCCCCATTTTATAAAAGGGAGGAAGAGAAGGGTGTGCCATTTATTATGGAAGAACTTGTGGCATTCTTTTCCCGGGACACTACCCAGCAGGGCCGACACCCAGCAGGTCGGCCCAACCAAAAACCTCTCATTGCATCCAACCCGGTATCGCGACACGGCCTCAGGTCAACGTAATGACCTTGTCCGCCAATTGCAGGGCGGTGACGATATCCAGCATGTTGGTGGTTTCGCCCACCTGCTTCGCCTCCAGGAGCTGAAAATGATTGAGGCAGGTGCCGCACACCAGGAGCTTGACGCCGGCTGCTTCCAGGGCCTTTAGACCCGCCAGGACCTCGGAGCCGGCCACGGCCAGCTTCACCCCGGAATTCACCAGGACCACGCACCACAACTCCGGGCCCATTTCCTTGAGGGTGGCGATGAAGTTGCCCATGAGCTTGCTTCCCAGGAAATCATCGCCCCGCCCCAGGCGGTCGGCGCCCATGAGGACGAGGATCTTCCGGGGGGCCTCCGCCGCTTCCGGGGCCATGACCTGGCATACTCCGGCCTCCATCCGGGCGCCCGTGACCACGCAGGCGTCTCCCTGGGGCTCCGCCTTGACTAAAAAGCCGGCCCGCTGCAGAAACCGGCTGACGTTTTCCTGGGCCGCCGGGTTGTCCACCAGCACGGTAATGTGCTGCACGTCTCCCCGGTCAACGAGTTCCTTGGTTTTGATCACCGGGTTGGGACAGGCCAGGCCCCGGCAATCCAAGTGTTTTTCCGACATGGTCTCATGCTCTCCTCTGTGGTTCCTCGGTGCATATCATAAGTTACCTTATTTGTTGATCTAAACCTGGAGAAAAATCCCTCTGCCTCCTTAAAAGGGGAGAGATGCGAGTGCGGTGGTTGGCAGCCGGATCATCCGGCTGGCCGGCGCTGGGTTTGGCGATCTCGGCTTATTTATCCCCTTTGGCCACCGGGTAACCCGCCTCGATCCAGGCCTTGATGCCGCCGGGTTGCCGATAGACGTTCTTGTACCCGAGTTTTACCGCCCACATGGCGCCGTTGTGGCTGCGGGTGCATTTGACGAAGCCGCAGTAAAACACCAGGGTTTTATCCTTGTCCGGCCCCAGGAATTTCTCGAATTTCGCCCTGGCCGCCGCGTCCATCTCCTTCACTTCCGGAATGGGGAACTCATACGGCACCGCCCCGGGGACGTGCTGCTTCAGGTAGCTGTCTTTCAGGGGCATGGTGTCGATGATCATCATGGGCTTCTTCTGGTCGATCCAGGTTTTTAACTCAGAGGTGGTCACCAGCTTATAGCCGCCCCGCTCCGTTTCCCGGGCCAGGGTGACACCGGACTGCTCGCTGTCCAGTTCTTTGCCGGACCAGGACTTGCCGCAGCCCGCCAGGGCCAGGGCCAGGATAAGAATGAGCCCGCTCACCAGGAACACGTGTTTTTTGGTCATCATGGTGCTTCTCCTTTCAGCCTTATGGTTAGTTTGCTGATCCAGAGGCTTTGGAGGTCTCGCCGCCGCCGCCGCCAGAACAGCACCAGAGTCACCCCGATCAGCCAGAGGTCGCGCCTGAACGCGGTTTTGACGCCTTCTTGGGCGTTCAGGTCCTCCACCGTAAAACAGCCGCAGTCGATGTCCAGATTCTCCCAGACGGCATAGCCCAGCACCGCCAGGAACAGGAGGAGCAGGACAAAAATAGTGCTGAGACTGCCCCGCACCTCGAAGATGAGCCCCAGCCCCGCCAGCAGTTCCAGGGCCGGCAAACCGATGGCCACCAAGGGGAGGAGACCGTCCGGCACCAGTTCATACTGGGCGATGGCATGGGCAAAGGCCTTGGGGTCGAGCAGTTTCAGAAAACCCGCATAGATGAAGAGACCTGCCAGGGCTATTCTCAAGAGGTGGTATAGCCAGGTGAGGCAATAATCCCGATAACCGGCGGCCGGGGTCCGGTACTGACCGGCGCGCCCTTCCGCCGCCCGGTTACCACAGGTTTTGGCATGCATCTCGGTTCCCAAGAAACGCTCTCTCTGCTTGGCTTGCTGGACTAAATCCACTGCGCCCCGGCCAGGGGCCGGAATCGCCTTAAACTTCAGGATGCAGGGAGACGGGTAGGGTCTGAGGCGCCGCCTGGACCACATCGCAGGGTGGGGCGTGGCCGTGTCTGGCGTGCACCACAGGCAAACCTGGGCGGACGCCCTCCACAGCGTGCGAAGCTCGCGGCGGTTACGTCGGTAGGCCGAGAAAAAGACGAGACAGGTCTGCAGGGTTACTGCAAGGGGGGAATTGATGCGGGAAGGCAGCCTCCAAGGGGTTCCCAGCGATCAGCCCCACCCTTGTCCGGCCTCCGAATCCAGAGCCTTACCAAGGCTCCCCGGACGCCGGTGCTTCAGGATTTCAGGGGTGTGAAAAAGAGCGGCCGATTCACTGAGATCACCTCCTCGTTGAGAACTTATGGGAACATCTTAAAAAAGAATTCGCCAAGAATCAATAACTTTTTCCCCGAACGCCGGATTTCCGCGCTTGCCGCGTACCCCCCTCCGGCCCTCAAGGTTTGATCAAGGCTTCCATCCGGTCGGATAATTTCCTGCTGGTTTGCCGTCCTTTACAGTACAATCGAGGTCAATCCTCATAATGATCCCGGAGGCCATTATGAATAATGCCATGAGTTTTTATCCCCTGTTTACGGCGCTGTATGAGATTCAGAATTACTTCATCAACCACGTCCTGGCCTGGACCATGCTGGCGCAGCTCATGGTGGTGGCTGCCGCGTATGCTCTTGCATATGGGGCCGCCCGGAAGGTCCGCCCCTGGCTCCACAACCAGTTGAATCGTCACCCCGCCGTCGAACATTCCCTGGGGCATGTGGCCAGGGTGATCGCCACCAGGTTGGTTACCCCCCTCATCGCCATCGTCATACTGTGGTTGGCCTACGGAATGGCCTTCCACTTTAACTGGCCCCGGCACGGCCTCCGCACCGCCTTGGGCTTATTGCTGGCCTGGGTGATCATTCGGATGTTGACCGGCCGGATGAAGAACCGCACCTTAGCCAGGACCATCAGCTTCACCATCTGGTGCATTGCCGCCCTGGATATCCTGCACTTGCTGATTCCCTTCCTCAACCTGCTCGATAGCATCGACTTCGTCATCGTTAACGTGCGCCTGTCCGTGCTCGCCATTATCCGGGGGCTCCTCATTTTGGGGGTGCTGTTCTGGCTGGCCAAAAAGGTCTCGATGCTCTTCGAACACTGGATCAAGACCGTGCAAAATGTCACCCCTTCGGTGCAGGTCTTGTTAAATAAGCTGCTCACCTTCGCCCTCTTTACCCTGGTGATTGTCGGGGTCCTGGCCTTCATGGGGATCAATCTCACGGCCCTTACCGTGTTCAGCGGCGCCATCGGCCTGGGCATCGGCTTCGGCCTGCAAAAAATCTTCGCCAACCTCATCAGCGGCCTCATCATCCTGGCCGATAAGTCCATCAAGCCCGGCGACGTGATCCAGGTGGGGGACACCTACGGCTGGATCAATTATCTCGGCGGCCGTTACGTCTCCGTGGTGACCCGGGACGCCACGGAGTATCTCATTCCCAATGAAGACCTGATTACCACCCAGGTCATCAACTGGTCCCACAGCAACAACCTGGTCCGCCTCAAGATTCCCATCGGCGTTTGTTATGGCTGCGATCTGTCGCAGGCCATGGACCTCATGCTGGACGCCGCCGCCGATGAACCTCGGGTCTTGACCGACCCCCAGCCCGTCTGCCTGCTGATCGATTTCGGCGACAGCTCCGTTAACTTTCAACTGCGGGTGTGGATTCGGGACCCGCAAAATGGGGTCACTAACGTGAAAAGCCAGGTCCTCTTGGGGGTCTGGAAGCGATTTCATCAGCATGGCATTGAATTGCCCTTCCCCCAGCGGGTCCTGCATCACAAGTCCATGCCCGAACTGGATATCGCCATCCGGCCCCGGACCGCGGCCGCCGACCCTGGCGTTGACCTGTTGCAGCCGGTCTGAGGATCGTCGTCAGGGCGGACCGGGTGTCCATTCTGACCCGGCTCCCGACCCCCGCCCGGTTGACAGAGCCCGTTTCGTGGGATAAATGCATATGGAAGGATGTAGTTGTCTCGTAATTAATTTGACATAAAATCAGTCCGGAAAGTATGGCTTGGGAAACCTAAGTCCCCCTTTGAAAAGGGGGATTTAGGGGGATTTTTAAAGGGCTGTCATAAAATCCCCCCTACTCCCTTGAGAAATGCAGGATTGCCGCTTATGGTAGTGATGATCATCTGTGTCCTGGCGGGCCTGTGGCTCCTCCCCGGCGGGGTGGGCGCAGGCCCGGGCCTGCCCCTGGGGACGCCGCCGGCCGTGGCGGGCCCCGCGGTCGCGGGCTTCCCCTATTTTGCTGCGCCGTCCCAGCTCTATCTCTGCGGCGAGCCGGTGCCCCTGAATGAGCCGGAGGTCAGGGAGGCTCTGGACCGGGAGTTCACCATCGCGGTGTGGAGCCGGGCCCAGACCACCATGTGGCTGAAACGGGCCCACCGCTACTTGCCGGAAATCGAACGGAAACTCCGGGCCCGGCGCCTGCCCCTGGATCTGAAATACGTGGTCCTGGTGGAGAGCGACCTGCGGCTTACCGCCCGGTCCCACGCCGGCGCCCTCGGCCCCTGGCAATTCATGGGCCCCACGGCCCAGCGCTTCCAACTGAAGTGCACCAGCAACGTGGACGAACGCCTGGAGTTCGGGGCCGCCACCGACGCAGCCCTGACCTATCTGGAGAAGCTCCACCAGATGTTCCATAGCTGGCCCCTGGCCCTGGCCGCTTACAACAGCGGGGAAGGCCGGATTCAGAAGGCCATGGCCGTCCAGGGGGTCAATAACTTCTATCACCTGAGCCTGCCCGAGGAAACCGAACGCTATGTCCTCCGGGTCCTGGCGGCCAAGATCATCCTCGAGGACCCGGCCCGCTATGGCTACGACATTCCCCCGGCGCAGCTCTATCCGCCCCTTGCCTATGATGAAGTGCGGGTGACCCTGGCCCGGGAAGTGCCCATCAGGAGCCTGGCTGAGGCCTGCGGCACCTACTACAAGGCCTTCAAGACCCTCAACCCCTGGATCAAGGGGTCCTCCCTGTGCCCCGGGACCTTTAGCCTGAAGATTCCTGCGGGCACCGCCGCCCGCTTTCAGGTGGCCGTGCGGCCGTGGGAACAGACGGCCTCCCCCCCGGCCCCGGGGACCAAAAAATAGACCTTGGAAGGAGATGCGCATGTCCCAGCCGGGCCCCGAAACCGTTTCCCTGCTCATCCAGGGCGCCTGGGTGTTGACCATGAACTCACGGCGGGAGGTGTTTTCCCCCGGCGCGGTGGCCTTAAGGGAAGAGGAGATCGTCGCCGTGGGGCATCCGGAGGATCTTCGGGCCCGTTACGCCCCGGCCCGGGTGCTGGATTATCCCCAGGGCCTGATCCTGCCGGGCCTCATTAATGCCCACACCCACGCCGCCATGTCACTGTTCCGCGGCCTGGCCGACGACCTGCCCCTGGAGGAATGGCTTAACGATTACATCTTCCCCGCCGAGACCCGGGTGAACGGCGATTTCGTCTATTGGGGCACCAAATTGGCGGTGGCCGAGATGTTGCTGTCCGGCACCACCACCTTTGCCGACATGTATCTCTTTGCCGACCACGTGGCCCGGGCCGCGGCGGAAACCGGCATCCGGGCCGTGGTGGGCGAGGTGCTCTATGACTTCCCGTCCCCCAACTACGGCCCGCCCGCCGCGGGTCTGAAGTTCAGCGACGATTTATGCCGCGCCTGGCGGGATCATCCCCGCGTCCGGGTGGCCGTCCAGCCCCACGCGGTCTACACCTGCTCCCCGGAGTTATTGCAGGAGTGCGGCGAGTTGGCCGAAAAATACGATACCCGGCTTATCATGCATCTCTCCGAAACCCCCAAGGAAGTGGCGGACTGCCAGGCCCGCTACGGGGCGACGCCGGTGGGCCACCTTTACCGCCTGGGACTCCTCAACCACCGGCTCCTGGCGGACCATGCGGTGGTGTTAAGCGTGGCGGACCGCATGCTCCTGGCGGCCAGCGGGGCCGGGGTGGCCCATTGCCCGGAATCCAATATGAAGCTGGCCTCCGGCATTGCGCCGGTGGCCGATCTCGTGCGCCGCGGCGTCCCGGTGGGTCTGGGCACGGACGGCTGCGCCTCCAACAACAACCTGGACCTCATCCAGGAGATGGATACCGCCGCCAAGCTCCAGAAAGTGGACACCCTGGACCCCACCGTGCTGCCGGCCCCCACCGCCCTGGAACTGGCTACCCGGGGCAGCGCCCGGGTCCTGGGTCTGGATCGGGAGGTGGGGGTCCTGGGCCCGGGCCTCAAGGGGGACCTCATCGTCATTGACCTGGATCAGCCCCATTTAACCCCCTTCTATGATCCCTATTCCCACCTGGTCTATGCCGCCACCGGGGCCGACGTCCAGACGGTCCTGGTCCACGGCCGCATCGTGGTGCAGGACCGGCGCCTGCTCGCCTTTGACCTGGAAGAAACCCTGGCCCGGGCCCGGGAACTGGCGGCCGGGCTCCTGTCCAAGAAGGTCGGCAACCTCAAGTCCCGGCTGGTTTAAGACGCCGCAACCTGTCCCGCCCGTGGTGGTGACGAGATGATTATAGTGAATGCCATAAGTTTTTTCCGTTATTGGAAATGCCCCTTAAACCAAAATCCCCTCTAACCCCCCTTGAGAAAAGGGGGGAACTATAAGGAATTACTTCTAAAGTCCCCCTTTGAAAAAGGGGGATTTAGGGGGATTTAAAGATCGGCAAACGGTATAAATTTCTGGCAAATGCTATAAGTTCAAGGTGATGCGGCAGGTGAGATTACCGGTGGGGCAGGAATGCCGGCGATTAGCTCCGGTCGCCGGCAGGTCAGAGATAACGAAAAAAAATGAATCGGCCGGGCCTCCCTTAACTTCGGGCGACCAGGAACACTCCCAAACACGTGATCATAATGCCCGCCATGCGGGTGACGCCCACCGCTTCGCCGAACAGGGCCCGGGCCAGGATGGCGGTGAACACATACCCCAGGCTGATGAGGGGATAGGCGTAGCTGACTTCCGCCTTGGACAACACGATGAGCCAGACCATAAACCCCAGGCCGTAGCACACCAACCCGAAAAGCACATAGAGATTGGTGGCCGCCCTGAGAAACATCGGCGGCAGGGTGGACAGGGACAGGGCAAAATTGCCCATTTTGGACATGCCGTATTTTAAGGACAACTGACCGGTGACATTGAGGATCACATCCAGTAAGATCAAGACCAGCACCACGTATTTGACCATCACACCGTTCCTTGAGAAGATTGGTTTATGTATGTTAACTGTTGATTTTCGGAAAAGTTAACTGCAGATGCAAGGAAATAATCTTTCTGCGGGCTCGACTCAAACTTTTTCGACCCGCACATTGTGCGCCGCCTCCTGCCGATATGTTCCCCCTCTTCCCCGCAGGCGGGGAGGTTTGGGGTGAAGGGGGCGGTTTTATCACGGTGCCTGATGTATGAAACTATATAACGTCTTGAAAAACCTGGGAGTATTCCTCGGCGGCTGCCTGGTGGCCCTGCTGGTGCTGGAAGTGCTGCTCCGCGTCTATAATCCCCTGGAAATTCGCTTCAAACCCGACCGCATCGTCTTGCCGGTGAATAAGCGCTATATCATCAACAACGTCGGTAAGTTTACCAAGCTGCCTCCCAGGACTCGGCATACCAAAAATAGCCTGGGCTTCCGGGGCGAGCCCCCGCCCCGCAATTTGGGGGATTACCTGACCATCATCACCATCGGCGGCAGCACCACCGAGTGCTTCTACCTCTCCGACGGCAAGACCTGGCCCGATCTCCTGGGCCGCAACCTGGCGCACGATTTCAACCGCGTCTGGATCAACAACGCCGGCCTGGACGGTGCCACCACCTACCGGCATATCATCCTCATGGAGGATTACGTCATCCAGTTGCGGCCCAAGGTGGTGTTGTTCCTCATCGGCATCAACGACGTGGGCGCGGGGGACATTGCCGCCGCCGAGCGGCACCGGGGGCATTATCTGGGGCATAGGTGGCGCGCCCTGCTATACCGCAGTGAAGTCTATTCCCTGGAGCAAAATCTCTACCATTACTTCATCGCCCAGAGTCGGGGCTTGCGTCACACGGAAATTGACTTGAGGAAAGTCGAGACGTTGGAGCATCTGCCGGCCGGAACCGCGCAACGGACTTTGGAGGGTTACCGGAAGAACTCCTTGCCCTTCTTCGCCCGGCGGGTGGAGAAACTTGTCCAGCTTTGCCGGGACCGTGGCATTGAGCCGGTCCTCCTCACCCAACCGACCCTCTATGGGCCGGGGCGCGATCCGGTCACCGGGGTGGATCTGGCGGCCGTCAAGATGGGGGATAAGGTGAACGGCGGGCTCATGTTTCAGGTGATAGAACTCTATAACGCGGTGACCCGGCAGGTGGCCCAAGAAAATGGCGTGCTGCTCATCGACCTGGCCCGGGAGATGCCCCGGAACTCGGCCTATTATTACGACTACCTCCACTACACTGAGCCCGGCGCCGCAGAGGTGGCCGGAATCGTCGATCGGCACCTTTCTCCGCGGTTGGCTGCCCGCTATCCCTCCTTCCGAAAAGCCGCCACGCCCTAATTTTAATGTTTTAAGGGGAGGGCCGGGGGAAATACGTTGCCAGTTGCCAGTGGTCAGTTGCCGGGCGGTTTTTAACTGACCACTGGCTAATGACTACTTACCGCTCTAGTTTATTTGCACAGAAAACCGAAAACCGAAAACCGTACTAAAAGATGGCCCGGGCTAATTCCCATACCTTGGGTGATCGCCAGACCCGGGATTTAAACAATTCCCGGTGGTACACAAATTCTTTGGGCAGACGATCAAGAAATTTATCAAACAGCTCCTCATGGGAGCGAGCCTCTTTGGCGGCTTCTTCGCGATCCACCGCCATGATTTCATAGAATTTCTCCGGGTCGAACTCCAACCCTGCCCAGGTTATATCTTGATGGCGCGGCATATAGCCCATAGGGCTTTCCACGCCATAGCCCTGGCCCCGGACTCGATCAATTATCCATTTGAGCACCCGCATGTTTTCGCCGAAACCGGGCCACAAGAATCTGCCGTGCGCATCGCGTCGGAACCAGTTCACCCGGAAGATGCGCGGCGGATTGCCCAAGACCCGCCCCATATTGAGCCAGTGCGTCCAATAATCGGCCATGTTGTAGCCACAGAACGGCAGCATCGCCATGGGGTCCCGCCTCATGGTCAACCCCTCTTCCGCCGCCGCCGTAGCTTCAGACGCCATGGTGGCGGCCAGGTACACGCCATGCGACCAGTCGAAGGCTTGAAACACCAGCGGCACATTTTTGCTCATGCGGCCGCCGAAAATGAAGGCCTTAATAGGAACCCCCACCGGATTATCCCATTCCGGATCGAACGTTGGACACTGGGAGACGGGGGCCGTAAACCGGGAATTCGGGTGCGCCGCCAGCCGGCCGCAATCCGGAGTCCAATCCTGCCCCCGCCAGTCAATCACATGGGCCGGGGGTTCATCGGTCATGCCCTCCCACCAGACGTCACCGTCATCCTTGAGGGCCACATTGGTAAAAATGCAATTCTTGGTCAACGTCAACATGGCATTGGGGTTGGATTGCATGGAAGTACCCGGCGCCACCCCAAAAAATCCGGCCTCAGGATTGATCGCCCGCAGCGTGCCATCCTGATCGGGCTTAATCCAGGCAATGTCGTCGCCCACGGTGAACACCTTCCAACCTTCAAAGCCTCTGGGCGGCACCAACATGGCAAAATTGGTTTTGCCACACGCACTGGGAAAAGCTCCCGCCACATAGGTTCTGTCACCCTCAGGATTTTCCACTCCCAAGATCAACATGTGCTCGGCCAACCATCCTTCAGCCCTAGCCATGACCGAGGCAATTCTGAGGGCGAAGCATTTCTTGCTTAACAGGGCATTCCCCCCGTAGCCGCTGCCATAAGAATAAATGGCCCGCTCTTCGGGAAAGTGGGTGATAAAGGTATTATCCGGATCACAGGGCCAGGGCACATCTTTCTGACCCGGCGCCAACGGGGCTCCCACCGAGTGCAGACAGCGGACAAAGGAGCCCTCTTCGTCCAACACGTCCAGCACCGCCTGTCCCATGCGGGTCATAATGCGCATATTCACCACGACATAGGGGGAATCAGTGATCTCTACGCCGATGTGGGCAATGGGCGACCCCAAGGGGCCCATGCTGAAAGGAATGACGTACATGGTCCGCCCGCGCATACAGCCGTCAAACAGACCCATCAAGGTCTCTTTCATATCCGTCGGGTGGACCCAATTGTTCGTGGGGCCCGCATCGGATTTGTTCAGGGAACAGATAAAGGTGCGGCCTTCCACCCGCGCCACATCTCTCGGGTCTGAGCGGCTGAGAAAACTGTTCGGACGTTTGGCCTCATTGAGGCGGATAAAAGTCCCGCTTTCCACCATCTGATTACACAGGTGCTGGTTTTCTCCCTGGGAACCGTCACAGATATACACCCGCTCCGGTTTCGTGAGGTCAACTAGGGTATCAATCCAGTCGTGCAGCGAATGGTTGTTAGTCTTGGCGCCACTTATGGGAATTTTCGGCATGGAGCACCTCCTAGAACTACAACCTGGATAACTTAGAGAAAGGGTAAATAAGATCTAACGTGATGATCGAACCAAGACCGAGTCAGACTTGCCGCCTGAGCTGTTATCGGTCGGTCCGAGGCCTTGATGACCCTTGACCCGATCGGCTTGCATTTTCAACGTGATAAACTTTTCCCGCAATCTATGCTGGACGGTCAAGTCGGGAGACCCCAAGCCGCTTTTGATCAAATAGGCGTTCACGAATATCCGGTTTTTTAAATAAACATAACCCGCCATGACTTGGTCGCCAATAACCTCCGCGTCTTTGATGAAGATGTTTTTCCCCATAATCCGGGCGTGCAAATAATCCAGGGTCTCGGCTTCCTTGTCGATCCGCACCCCCAGGAAGGTGACCCGGGCGCCGTTATCGAGACGTAAGGTATGCGCATCAGTAACGTCGGTAACCTTGTGCAGCTGGTTGGAGGTTAACTGGCGGCGATGGGTCTCCGGCCGGGGGACGGCGCCTCGAATTGCCGGAGTATAATCAATTTGCGGCAGTTCCTCAATTTTTTTATCCGTGGTCATTATCTGAATTTCATGAAAAGGCAGGCACTCCTTAATCCGGAGCTTTTGCTGGATAGCCTCTAAAAAATCCCCGTTGATTTCGTAACCCACGGCATTCCGGCTTAAATCCAGGGCCGCCTTGACGGTGGTTCCGCTGCCGACGAAGGGGTCCAGCACCGTGTCCCCCTGGAAGGTGAACATCCGGATCAGCCGCCGGGGCAGCTCCTCGGGGAACATGGCTTCGTGCCCCACCTGCCGGGCCCCGCCGAAGTACCAGTGCCCCGCGAAGTACTCCTTCCACTCCTCCTTGGTCAGTCTGGAGGCCGCCTTGAT
>JBAVUP010000097.1:0-5495 GCA_049696835.1 Desulfobaccales bacterium | reverse complement strand
TGGGCAACTCCGACTCCGCAATGATCCGGATGATCTCTTCCACTGTAAACCGAGACTGCCGCATGAAGGTCTCTCCTGCTCTCGAGGCCTCTCATTATAACAGTCTCATTTTTGGGGAGCACCTCATTAACGCTCCTGGATGTAATGATTTTCATGGGGTTGGGTGTTCCCTTGGAATAAGAATGGCTCGTTTCGTAGGGGAAGATCTAGTTCGGGGATTAAAGTCCCCTCCCCGGGTGGGAGGGGGTTTGGGGGAGGGGGAAAGAGATTGCCAACGCCCGGCAACTCGGATAAAACTTCCAACAGGTTAAAATAATGTCAACTTTTAAAGAAGAGAAATTGCCCCCTGCCAGGAGGCCCGATGGTTAAGCGTCGCATTTTGACCGTCCTGGCTATGGTGCTCCTGGGTTTCGGTGGCCTTGACGCCGGGCCGGCCCGGGCCCAGGAAAGTCTGCCCCAACTCATTAAACGCATTCTCCCCGCGGTGGTGACCGTGGTGGGCTTCAATGCCCAGGGCAGGCCCATCCGCATCGGCAGCGGTTTCTTCATCGACCGGGAAGGCCATCTCATCACCAACCTGCACGTCGTCAACGGGGTGGCCCGGGCCGAGGTGAAGCTGCCCAATGGCGGACTCTACCCCCTGACGGTGCTGGTGGCGGAGGACAAACAGGCCGACCTGGTCAAGCTCAAGGTCGTCCTCCCCGAAGGCTCCCCCCATTACCTGACGGTGAGCGAGGCCCGGCCGGAAGTGGGGGAGCACGTGGTGGTCCTGGGCAGCCCCCTGGGGCTGGAACAGACCGTCAGCGAGGGCATGGTATCGGCCATCCGCACCATCCGGAACCGGGGGGAATTCCTGCAAATCTCCGCCCCCATTTCTCCCGGCTCCAGCGGCGGCCCGGTGGTAAACATGCAGGGCCAGGTCATCGGCATCGCCACCTTTCAAATCCGGGGCCAGAACATCAACTTCGCGGTGCCCGGCAACCGGGTGCTGGGCCTTAAGGACGGCCCGCCCCGCCCTTTGCCGGGCTCGGGCGCCGGAAGCAGTGCCCTGCCGCCCCGCCCCGGCGTCAAGGTGCCGTCCCCCCGGATGCAATTGCCCTAAAAACCCTGCCAGCAATCGCTCCGGAGCCGTATGGACCTCAAGCCGATTCTCCCCCCGACCCACCGATAAAGGTTGACAGGCTGGGGCTAACTTTATATAGTGAGCCATCCGGGTACCCTTCGGGGTTTAATGGGGAAGACGGTAATGCCGTCGCGGTCCCGCCGCTGTGACCGGGGACGAACCCTGCACCATGCCACTGTTTCACTTGAGTGAGATGGGAAGGCGCAGGCAGTAGGATGATCCGGGAGCCAGAAGACCTGCCCGGAGGTCTGGAGCCTGAAGCGAAGTCAAGGCCCAGGCAGCTGGGTGTGCTCTGGACAAGCGGCCCGCTCATTTAAGGATAAAGAAGCTGGGTGCATCCTTAAGTCCACAGGGACTTAAGGATTTTTTTTCGCCTGGAGGGAGCCGTGCATCAGCGTCGAATACCGCGGTGGCTGGCGGCGGTCTGCGCCTTACTCCTGGGACTGTGTTTCGGGTCCGGGGCCGGCGCCGCCCCCACCAAACCGGCCATCGTGCTCACCGCCTTCGGTACCAGCACCGCGGCCTTTGCCACGTACAAGCACATCGAAGCCCAAGTCAAGGAGCGCTTCCCCGGCTATGAGATTCGCTGGGCCTTCACCTCGCGGCAAGTCCGGCACAAGGTCCTGGAGGAACAGCACAAAGAGCTGCCGGACCTGCCCCAGACCTTAAAAGACCTGAAAGCCGCCGGCTTTACCCGGGTGGCCGTGCAATCCCTCCACGTGGTGCCCGGGGCAGAGTGGGAGGAAGTGATCAAAGAGAGCAAGCGGGTCCCGGGGCTCAGGGTGGCGCTGGGACAGCCCCTGCTCAGCAGCAAGACCGACCGGATTTGGGTCCTCAAGGCCCTGACCCGGAATTTTCCCAAGGATCTGAAGCACAATGCCGTAGTGCTGGTGGGCCACGGCAGTCCCACCCGCCAGGGTCAGGCCGCCTATGCCGACTGGGCAAGCCTGGTGCGCTCCCGCTATCCCGACCAGAACGTGTTTTTCGGGGTGGTGGAGGGCCAACCCTCCAAAGCCGCGGTCCTGGCCGCGGTGCGACAATCCGGCACCTCCCAGGTGGTGTTTATCCCCTTCCTCCTGGTGGCGGGGGAGCACGTCGACCAAGATATCCTGGGCGGCGGACCGGACAGCTGGAAATCCCAACTCCTGAAAACCGGCACGTATCGCATTGATGGAGTCCGCCAAGGGCTGGGCTACCAGGATGGCGTGGTCCGCCTTTACCTGGACCACCTGCATGAGGCCCTGCAAATTCTGCAATGAAGGTGAGTTCCCTGCCCGCCACTGATCTGGACCGGCCCGGGGACCTGGCGGCCGCCAGGAGCCGGCATCAGCTAGGGGCGCGCCGTTTTGTCGTCACCCTCATTATTTTGAGCCTGGCCCTGGTCGTCTCCATGGCCCTGGCCACGGGCATCGGCCGCATGGACATCGGCTGGAGCAAGATCGCCGCGGTGGTCCTGGGCAAGCTGGGCCTGCCCACCGCCGCCCTCGACCGTACCACGGACGTGGTCATCTGGGACATCCGCCTCTCCCGGGTGGTGCTCTCCGGGCTGGTGGGGGCCGCCCTGGCCACCGCCGGGGTCATCTTCCAGGGGCTCCTCCTGAACCCCCTGGCCGATCCCTTCACCCTCGGCGTGTCCACCGGCGCGGCCTTCGGCGTGGCGGTCCTGGTCATGGCCGGGGTGGGCGGCAGTTTTCTGGGCTTGAGCCCCCTGCCCCTGGGGGCCCTGGCGGGGGCCTTGGGGGCCATGATGGCCGTGCTGGTGCTGTCCCGGGAGGCCGGCCGCCTCCGCAAGGAGACCCTGATCCTGGCCGGTATCGTGGTGAGCACTTTTCTCGCCGCCCTCATCAGCCTGGTGAAGAGCCTGGATGAGGAATCCCTGTCGGCCATCGTTTTCTGGATCATGGGCAGCTTCTCCGGCCGGGGCTGGATCCACGTGGGCTTTCTGATCCCCTACCTGGTGGCCGGCCTGCTCCTGGGCGCCATGTATCACCGGGAACTGGACATCCTGGCCCTGGGGGAGGAGCAATCTCACCACCTGGGGGTGGCCGTGTCCTCGGTCCGGCTCAAGCTGCTCCTGGGGGCCTCGCTCCTCACCGCCGGGGCGGTGTCGGTCTCCGGGGTCATCGGCTTTGTGGGCCTGGTGGTGCCCCACCTGGTGCGGGTGCTGGCCGGCCCCTCCCACGGGCGGCTCCTGGCCCTGTCCGCCATGACCGGCGCCCTGATCCTCATCTGGGCCGACGTCCTGGCCCGGGTCCTGCTCGCCAGCGGCCAGGAACTGCCCGTGGGCGTGGTCACCGCCCTCCTCGGCGGGCCGTTTTTCTTCTATCTCCTGAAATCCCGCCGCTCCCGGGGGATGTGGTGATTAAGGTAGAAGCACTGGACCTGGGCTACGAGGACCGCCTGGTCCTCACGGGCCTCAATTTCCGGGTGACCCGGGGGGAATTCGTGGGCATCCTGGGCCCCAACGGCAGCGGCAAATCCACCCTGCTCCATGCCCTCTCCGGCCTGCTGCCCCCCAAACGCGGGCGCATCATCATCAAGTCCGAGGCCCTGGGAGGTCTGCCCAGCCGTTTAAGAGCCCAAATCCTGGCGGTGGTGCCCCAATCCACCGAGATACGCTTCCCCTTCACCTGCCTGGAGATCGTGCTCATGGGGCGCTATCCCCACCGCCGCCGCCTGGGGACCCTGACGGACACCGACCTGGTGGCGGCCCTCCAATCCATGCGCCGCACCACCACCACGCACCTCAAGGAGCGCACCGTTACCGAGGTCTCCAGCGGGGAATGCCAACGGGTGGTGATTGCCCGGGCTCTGGCCCAGGACCCGGAGATCCTGCTGTTGGATGAAGCCACTTCGTCTCTGGACGTGCGCAAAAAGCTGGAGATCTTCGCAATCCTCCAATACCTCAACGAAACCCGGGGCCTGACGGTGCTCTGCGCCATGCATGACCTGAATCTGGCGGCCCTCTACTGCCGCCGCCTCATGTTCGTCAAGGAGCAGCGCATCATGGTGGACGGCCCCACGGACCAGGTATTCACCCCCGCCATTCTGGCCCAGGTGTATGACACGCCCATGGAAGTGGTCCGGCACCCGGTCCACGGGCGGCCCTATGCGGTGATGCTGCCCCTGTCGCCGGCCACCCGGGAGGCGGAAGAAACGGCAGCCATGGAGGCGGCCCAGTCATGAAGGGAAGAACGATTATTGCTGTCAAATCATATCTTAGCCGCCGAGGGAAGAGTTTGGGGGGAGGGGTCTCAGGGGCGGTCAGCGAACCGCGCCGACTTCTGGAGAGCCAAAAAGAATGCCCCCTCCCCTGGTGGGAGGCGGTTGGGGGGAGGGGGAAACGGTTCACCCCCACCCCAACCCTCCCCCATCAAGGGGGAGGGAAATACAGGGTTGCAGCTTGGGTGCTCTTAAGCCTGTTGCTGCTTCTCCCGGTGGTTTTGCAGCCTCAATACCTGCACGCCGCCCAGATTGCCGATGACCGGGGCGCCGCCGTGGCCCTGGCCGCCCCGCCCCAACGTATTATCTCCCTCTACGGTGGCCTGACCGAAATCCTGCGCGCCCTGGGGGCGGCCAACCGGGTGGTGGCCCGCACCCAGGGGGATGAAACCATCCCGGGCATCCCCACCGTCGGCACTCATCTCCAACCCAACGTGGAGATGATCCTGGCCCTGAAGCCGGATGTGGTGATCCAGGGGGGCGTGCCCAAGGGCCTGCCGGCCTTAAAGCGCCTGGAAGAAGCCCATGTCCCGGTGGCCATGTTCGCGCCCCGCGATTTTCCCGGCCTGTTCAGCACCATCACCCGTCTGGGGACGTTAACCGGCGAAGCCATGGCCGCCGCGGCCTTGAACCGCGCCATGCAGTCCCAACTCGCGGCTGTGGCCCAAAGGATAGCCGGCCGCCCTAAACCCCGGGTCTTCTTCGAGGTGCGGGAACTCAACCTGTTGGCCGCGGGCCGGGGCTCCCTGGTGAACGACATCATCACCCGGGCCGGGGGCGACAATCTCGTCACCAGCCCCCAGAAATTGACCCTGTACAGTCTGGAGGCCCTCATTCAGGCCAACCCGGACGTCTATATCATCCAGAAGGGGCCCATGAACCGCAGCCCCGACAACATTTACGCCCGCCCCTATTTCCAGGAACTCCGGGCGGTGAAAAACCACCGGGTGCTGGTGGTGGATGAAAGCCTCTACTCCCGGCCGGGCCCCCGCTCGGCGGAGGCCGTGGCTGAGCTGGCCCGCTTCCTCCACCCGGAGGCCTGGGGGAAGGATAAACGATGATTTGAGGGGAGGGCCGGGAGAGGTTTTTCGTAAGTATTCCCCCGCCCTCCCCTCAAAATCCCCTCCCAGCCCCCTGTAAGGGGTTGGGG
>JBAVUP010000096.1:0-52967 GCA_049696835.1 Desulfobaccales bacterium | reverse complement strand
GCCCCGGGGCCTGCCCCAGGGGTGGTCCAGAACCACCATGTCCCTTTGCCAACGTTAACCATGACCATGCTTTCAATAAAGCGTATCTTAACCTAAGATACAAGGGTGCGTTCTACGCACCATCTGCCTTCGGCCGCGGCGGGCACGGAGGCCCGCCCTACCGACTTTGCATAGTTTCGGGTGAACCAAAGGCTCATGAATTACTACTTGGCAACCAGAAAAGGGGTGGGGAGAATAACGGTTCTCCTTTATAATGGAACACCGGAGTATATACTAGGGAAGAAAATCATCAATCGGGAGGGAGGAAGAAGTCATGAAGGTACTGGCCATATCCGGTTCGCCCCGACCCCAGGGGAATACCCGGCTGCTGTTGCAAGAAGCCCTCAAGGTTCTGGAAGGCCACGGGATCGCCACCGAATACCTCTCCCTGTACGACAAGCAGATATTGCCCTGCCAGGCCTGCCTGAAGTGCGCCAAGGACAAGAACCGCTGCGCCCAGGAAGACGATTTCATGCCCGTCTATGAGGCCATGGTCGCAGCCGACGGGCTCATCGTGGGCTCCCCGGTCTATTTCGGCTCCGCCACCCCCAACCTCATGGCCCTCCTGGACCGGGCCGGCTACGTGGCCCGGCAGGGGGACAACCCGTTTTACCGGAAGGTGGGCAGCCCCATTGTGGTGGCCCGGCGGGCCGGAGTTAATTTCACCTATGCCCAGCTCCAGTTCTGGTTCTGCATCATGGGGATGTTTACGCCGGGGGCGTCCTACTGGCCCATCGCCTATGGCCTCAAACCCGGCGAGGCGGCGGGTGACGCCGAGGGCCTCAAGACCATCATCGACCTGGCGGACAATATGGCCTGGCTGCTGAAGAAGTTGGGATAGAAGGTTTTTTAGGGCTGGTGTACCGGCTGAGGTTGGGACCCAAAGATTCGCCAAGCCCAGCTTGGGGACGAGTAATAAATTCGGGCGACCCGCCGGGTCGCCCCTACGTGTGCGCAATTTTTGGCTTCGGGATGACCGGCCGCCCACCTGACTTGGTTATTTTTTCCCGAAAACAGAAAACAGAAAACAGAAAACAGAAAACAGAAAACAGAATCAATCCTTCCCCGCCTTGAGCCGTACGGTGACGCTGGGGAAGTATTCCATCTGGGTGTGGGGCAGAAACAGGGCGGCGATGTATTGGTCCATGTAGCCCGGGGTCTCGGAGAGCTCGAAGTTGGTCATCATGTCCGCCACCCGGCGCTCCTCCTCTAAGAGGTCCCGGGAGAAGGCCAGCAGCGAGGCCCCCTGGAGGGAGGCGTTGCCCACGAATTGATAGTTTTCCCGGGGCAGGTCGGGCAACAGCCCGATGGCGATGGCGTTGTCGATGTTGATGAAGTTGCCGAAGGCCCCGGCCAGGATCACCTGCTCCAGGTCCTGGAGTTTGAGGCCGACGTTCTCCAGCAGGGTGACGTAGCCGGCAAACATGGCCCCTTTGGCCCGCATCAGGTTGTCGATATCGGCCTCGCTTAAGGTGATGTCCTGGCCGCTCTGGGTATCCGGGCCCGTGGCCAGGACGTATTCCCGACCTTCGTCCCCCAGGCGGATGCGGGGCGTATCCAGGTCTTCCCGGAACTTGCCGTTGGGGGAGATGATATCCGCCTCCATCATGGCCGCCAGGATGTTGATCAGGCCGGAGCCGCAGATGCCCTTGGGCTTAACCATGTCGATGGTGAGGAGCATGGGCTCGTAAGTTTGGGGATTGAGGCTCACTTCTTCGATGGCCCCGGCGGTGGCCCGCATGCCGAACTTGATGCCGCCGCCTTCAAAGGCAGGCCCGGCGGAGCAGGCGGCGCAGGCCAGCCACTGCTGGTTGCCGATGACGATCTCGCCGTTGGTGCCGATATCAATGAACAGGGTCAGCTTGGGGTCTTTGTAGATGCCCGAGGCCAGGACCCCGGCCACGATATCGCCGCCCACGTAGCTGGACACGGAACTCACCGCATAGATGAACACGTGGTCCGGCACTTCCAGACCCAGGTCCCGGGCCCGCACCGGCGGGGTGTGGCAGGCGGTGGGGATATAGGGGGACAGGCGGATATACTTGGGGTCGATGCCGTAAAACAGATGGGTCATGGTGGTGTTGCCGGCCACGGTGATGTGTGAGATCTTGGTCACCGGCAAGCGGTGTTTTTTCAGCAGCCGGTGCAACACCTGGTTGATGGTGGCGGCCACGGAGCGCTGCAATTTTTGCAGCCCCTGCTCTTTCTGGCTGAAGACGATGCGGGTGATGACGTCGTCCCCGTAGCTCATCTGGGAGTTGTAATCCGCGGCCTGGCCGACGATTTTGCCCTGGGCCAGGTCCAGGAGCTGGACCCACACGGTGGTGGTGCCGATATCCACGGCAATGGCATAATGCTCCTGGCTGGTGTCGCCGGGTTCGAGATCCACCATCCGGGGGTTCCGGGAGCGCCGCTGGGCGAAGTCGAGGGTGGCGGTGACCCGGAAGTTGTCTTCCCGCATGACCCTGGCCAGCTTGCGCAGCATGAAGAAATCGTAGGTCAGGTTGTCCAGATCCTGCTGGCGGGCCAGACCTTGCTCCAGGCGGGCCAGGTCGCAGGCGTTGTCCCCCAGGGACGGCGGCGGCAGTTCGACGAATTTCTTTTGAAACGCAGGATTATACAGCCCCTGGGCCTTCAAGGCCTCCAGGTCGATGGGGCTGGGCCGGAGCCCGATGCCGCCCCGGCGGCGGGTCAGGGTGCGCCGGTCCAGCAGGGATTCCGGCGGGATGCGGATGACCACGTCGCCGTGGATGAAGCTCTGGCAGGCCTGGCGATAGCCAAGGTCCCATTCCTCGTCGCTGAGGAGCGCCGAACGGGTGCTGGCTAATTCGCCGGATTCCAGCAAGACCCGGCATTTGCCGCAAACCCCCTCGCCGCCGCAGGAGGCATTGATATGGACGCCGGCGGCCAACGCGGCCCGCAGCAGATTCTCCCCGTCCGGCACCTCGACCGTAATCTCGTATGGCTTGAACGTGACGCGTTTACCCAAGATTCGATCCTGATCGGAGATGAGATGAGTTGGCCCCGGGGATATCGTGAACTCGCCGCATTCTATCACAAGGACACGGCAAAAAAAAATGGTAAATTATCCGAAGAGGTTGGGTATGGCCGCCGTCCTGACCGGCCAGGCCGCGACCTGGGCCGCGGCCTGGGGGGTTGGTAACGGCCAAAGGGCCGCGGCAGGGGAGGGGGCCTCAGGGCTTTAACCTGAAGATTCAACCTTTGAACAAGAAGCATCTATCGCCTGGAGCAGGAAATTTATTACCGGTTGCAGCGTAGGGGCACGGCGTGCCGTGCCCCTCATGGAAAGCATGGGTCTCAATGTGCGTTGATAGGGAGAGGCAGCTATGGCCGCGGCGGGCGTGGGCACCTTACTGACGGAGCTGTATGACACCTTGTGGGAGGCCTGGGGGCCCCAGGATTGGTGGCCGGGAGACACGCCCTTTGAAGTGGCCGTGGGCGCCATCCTCACCCAGAACACCAACTGGGGCAACGTGGCCCAGGCCATCACGGCGCTCAAGCGCGAGGAGTTGCTTACCCCCCAGGCCCTGCATGACCTGCCGGAATCGGAACTGGCGCGGCTTATCCGGCCGGCCGGCTATTACAACGTCAAGGCCCGGCGCCTCAAAAATTTCCTGGATTTCCTGGCGAATGATTACCAGTATTCCATGGCGCACATGGCCGACGCCGATCTGGAGAGGTTGCGGCCCGCGCTGCTGGGCGTCAAGGGGATCGGTCCGGAAACCGCGGATAGCATCCTGCTCTATGCCCTGGATAAACCCACGTTTGTCGTGGACGCCTATACGTTTCGCATTTTAAGCCGTCATGGGCTTATCCTCGAGGCGTGCTCCTATGAAGAACTGCGGCAGTTATTCATGGAACACCTGCCGCCGGACGTGCCTATCTATCAGGAATACCATGCTTTATTGGTGCGTCTGGGCAAAGACTGGTGTCGCCCGCAGCCCCGATGTCCTGACTGCCCGGTGGAAGGATGGCCGGAGGTATGACCGGGGCCGCGTTCTGGAACGGATGTTGCATTCGTAATTGCCGAGGATCTTACTATGGCATATATCGACAAAGAAGACTATGCGCCCATCTGGCTCCCCCAATCTCTTCCCCAGGAGATCGTGACTCAAATTTTCAGCGAAGTTTTCGACATCGAGGCCCGCAGCCGAGAGATGCCATCGCCGCATGAAAGCGACTTGGGCTTTGTGGCGCGGGATTGGTTTGGTCCGTTTTTCATGGGCCCGCATAGCCTTTTCCTCCGGGGGCGCTGTTAGAGGAGCCGGCTCTTCCGAAAGCCTTGAGAGGATTCCCGGCTGGGTGGCCGGGGACCCTGGCAGTCAATAGTTTTTTCTCCTGTTCTGCACTTTTTCCCCTTCCCTTGCCCGTTGATATGGTAATATCAACGGGCGCCCCTTTCTATTTGACCCGTGATATTTCCAAAATCGTGGAATTGTTCAAAAAATGGACATTATCGCCCTTGAACGCCATTCCCCTGAAAATTTAATCAGTTGTATAAGAAAGGTGCCCCTTCTGGAGCAACCCGATGTCCTTATTTATGGACACGCGTTAATTAGCCTGGAACTGATTCATACGACGTGCCTCCATCCTCCCCAGAATTACCTCTGGCTTCAGGAGTTGCGCAAAACTCAGGAACTGCGCTGGTCTCTGGCCGACTGGGGAGTGGACCTGTTCCGGCTCGACGGCTATGTCACCTATAAGGTACGGCTGGCCGACGGTGAGGAAGTGGTTTATGATCTGTACCCTCCCGTCGTGGAGGAGTCATTCGAGGCTGACGGCACGCTGGCCCTGATCATCAACGACGGTATGCATCGCCTTTATCTGGCCCGGATGGAGTGGGTGATCCCCCAGGTGACCTACGTGCGCGGCATCCCCAAGGAATATCCCTATTATGCCTTTCCCCGGCTGGGCGGCTGGGAGGGCCTGGATCTGCTGGCCGATAACCCCGATCCCCAACGCTATCTCAAGAAATGTCACCGGGTCCGGCATAACAAGAGACTGTATCGCGATTTTCAGGCGGTCTTTCAAAACGTGGGCCGCTCCCGGAGCCGCCTCCTACAAAAATAAAGATTAACCCAAACCGCACTGGCATGGCGGGAAAAGCGGAGGAAAGGCACGGGAAGTTCTGCAGGCAGGCGGTGTCTCGCCCCGTTCTCCCCCCCTTGATCCCCCGGCAGCCAGGCGATGTCTTATGCAGCCGTGATCCGGCAACCCGGGGCGGCGGAGGTAACTATGAGTTTGGTCCTGTTAGGCGTCCTGATTGCCCTGGCCCTGATCGTCCTGGGGCGCAACATACCGCACCTCCAGAAGTTCCCCCAAATCCGCTGGGTCCTGGCCATCCTGGTCCTGGCGGCAACGGTGGCCATTTCTACGGCCAAGGTGGTGCCCCCGGGCAACGTCGGGGTCCTTATTCTCCTGGGGAAGGTTTACGGCACCATCCCCGAGGGGGTGCACCTGGTCAACCCCCTGGCCTCCATGGAACTCATGAGCGTCCGCACCAAGGAGGTCTTCGAACACGCCGAAGCGCCTTCCAAGGAAGGACTCAACGTTGCCCTGGAAGTCTCCTGCCTCTATCACCTGAAACCGGCCGAGGCGGCCAACGTCTACCGGCAGGTGGGCCCCAACTATGAGCAGGTGGTGGTAAACCCGCAATTCCGCGCCGCCATCCGGGGCATTACCGTCAATCACGAAGCCAAGGACCTGTACACCTCCAGCCGGGAGCTGATCTCCAACGAAATCTTCCGGGACCTGGAAGGGAACCTGGGTAAGCGGGGGATCATCGTGGAGACCATCCTGCTGCGTAAAGTCGATCTGCCCAAGCTCGTGGTGGAGGCCATCAACGCCAAGCTGGCCGCGGACCAGCAGGCCCAACAGATGCGCTTCGTCCTGGACAAAGAGCGCCAGGAGGCGGAGCGCAAGCGCATCGAAGCCCAGGGAATCCAGGACTTCCAGAGGATCATCTCCCAGGGACTGTCCGAGCAGCTGCTGCGCTGGAAAGGGATCGAAACCACCCGAGCCCTGGCCGAATCCAATAACAGTAAAATCATCATCATCGGGGGAAAAGACGGCCTGCCCCTGATACTGAATACCGAACCGCCCCAAGCCACCCCGGGAAAATGATTGACAATCAGCCTCCGAGACCATATGTAAAAGCTATGACACGTTCATGGAAATTTTTCGCATGCCGGCTGGTGCTGGCCGGCCTGCTGGCGCTGCTGTTGGCCGCCCCCGCCGGGGCCGGGGCGGTGGATGACGCCAATGCCGCCAACCCCGGCCAGACCCTGGACCTGCAATCCCTGGCGGTTAAAGGGAAACCCACCCTGATTGATATCTACAGCCCCTTTTGCCCCCCCTGCCTGGCCCTGGCGCCGGTCATCGAGAAGCTGGCGGCCAAACGTCCGGACCTGGCCATCAAACGGGTGAATATCAATCGGCAGGAAGTCCAGGGGATTGATTGGCGCTCGCCTCTGGCGCAGCAGTATAAGATCCGCCAGGTGCCGTATTTCATGATTTTCAATCCCCTGGGCCAACTGGTGGCCGAAGGCCAGGGCGCCATCCCCCAGGTGGAAAGCTGGCTTAAGCAAGCCGGGTTGCTGAAACAACCCTGAGCCTCCGGCCGCGGGTTGGGAAGGCAGCACGATTATCAACCCCTCATCGGGGTAGGCCGATTGAGATGCTGTACCATCATCTGCCGAAGCCATGGGCTCGGCTAACCGCGGCCCGAACGCGGACGCCGGCGCCTCCAAACTCAGGCCGCGGCAGGAGGAGAAGGATATGACGTGGTCAGGCTGGCGCCGCGGGGCGGCGATAGGGTTTCTGCTGAGTTGTTTCCTGGGCTGTGCGCTGCCCTCCGCCAGCCAATCTCCCCCGTTGACGACCGCGGCGGCCAAGGACACCCTGGATACCTGGAACCCCAGTTTTTGCAAGGTGGCGGACTTCTATGGATTTTATAAATCCGGGAACAACGCCGCCAGCCAGGTGGCCTATGTGCTCATCGCCAACCCCGGGGATAAGGCGCAGAAACCCCAGGTCTATGCAGCCCGGTTCCAACTCCTTACCCTCCCCGACGGACACATGCGCTGGTATCTCGTCAGTCTCATCACCCACAGCTCGGGGTTAATCCGGCGGCAGGGCTGGGATAACCTGATGATCCCGGTGAAACCTAAGTCTCCCGCCGCGGCCAAATAAAGGCGGCAGCGGCCTCACTGCGCGGGCGTGAACTGGGCCAAGGCGTAAGTGCCCAACTGCTTCTCCAGGTCGGCCACCTGGGCCACGATCTTCTCAAAGCCGTGCTTCCCGAAGAGCTTTTCCTCTTTGTCCTCAAAGGTCTCGCCTAAGGCGATAAACTCCTTGGGTGAGATCACCGACCGGAAGGCGGGATAGAGCACCGTGTCTTCCCGGGCCGCGTGGGGGCGGTACATCCGGGTAAAGGCGTGCAGGTAAGCCGCCACCCGGGCGCGCCCCGGGGCCTGGCCCAGCTGAGCCGGGGTGAGACCCTCCTGCAAGCGCGCCGTGACCTGCCGCCCCGCCTGGTGCTGCTGGTAGAGGACTTTCACTAAATCCACCATTTTCCCGGCCTTCTCAAACCGGGTGAACAGATACTCTTCCTCGTCTTTCTCGTGATAGTCCTCGATGAAGCGGCGGATAAGCCCGGTGGCCTCCTGCAGGCCCCCCAGGGGCGCCTTCTGCCCTTGCTGAAGACGGCTTCCCAGGTCATCATAGATGAGCAGGAGCCGGCGCAGGACCCCGTGCTCCTGCATCAGGTCTTCGGTGGGGGTGACCTCGACGGTTTTCAGTTCCGGCTCGGCCGCGGCCAGCGCCCGGGCCGGGCCCAGGAGGGCGACGGCGCCCAAAACCGCCCCCCTCTGGATAAAGTGCCGGCGGTTAATTGCCTCGGTGGTTAAGATATGCATGGCTGGCCTCCAGGTAGTATGCGCGAGGGATGAAGTGCCTGCGGTTCTCCCGCGGCCCGGTCGACTTCCCCCTTCATTAACCAAATTAAGCCCTCCGCAATTTTATTCCAGAGTTCTTAACAAAAAATACGATCTTCATATAATTTTACTTGACAAAATTAAATTATCTTGTCAAAAATTATAATACATTTGGTAAAATATTTTACTTGAACCAAACCGGCGCTGAGGCCACCTGAATTTGGCGGCATGATCCCGATGCTCCTGAAAAGGAATAGGGAGATGAAGCGGAGAAAAACTTTACTTTTCCTGGCAATTTTTCTTTTGGTGGTGGCCGGCAGCAGCGTCGCCAGGGCCAGCAGTTACTTCATCTATGATCAATGGGGGGGCACCTGGCACGACGCCAACAAAACCGGGTCTGATGACAGCAACATGTGCTGGGCGGCCGCGGCCGCGAATATCCTGGATTGGGCCGGATGGGATACTGCGACATACAATACCCAAACCCTCATATTCCAGTACCTTGTGGACCATTGGACCGACGAGGGCAGCCTGCCCCAGTATGGTTGGCATTGGTGGTTAAAGGGAACCCTGCCGCCGGGGGGACCAGATTATGCCGGTTGGTCCACGGTCCAAGTCCTTGGCGGGAATTTTTGGCCTGGGGTGAAATTTAACAGTTTATATCATGAAGCCTCGGGTGGAGACTTAATGGCAGCCGTGGCCAGCTTCTTCCAGTCCGGCTATGGCGTGACTCTGGCCATCTACAAATCTGGCCTTGACTATGGGCATGCTCTCACGTGCTGGGGTTATGATTATACCGACCTGAACGGGGTTATCCAATATAACGGCGTTTGGGTTACTGATTCGGATGACGGTGTCACCGCGCTGGAGTATTATTCGGTTAATTGGGACAGCACGTATTGGGAACTTGGGGGCGCATTTGGCGGCTATTATATCGGCGGAATAGAGGCCCTGGGGCAACATGCTCCCATACCTGCATCCCTGCTCCTGTTGGGCTCCGGCCTGCTGATGCTGGCGCCGTGGAGAAGGTTGAGGAGAGAGTAACCAAGCGGTTCTCCGTAGCAGCAAAAAAATATTCCGTCTGGGGGCAGGACAGGGCGCACATCGCGCCTTCTCCTGCCCCTGCCGCGCTATAATCCTTTGCCCGATTCCAGGATAGCTCGCTCCATTTCTTCTTCCAGGGCCGGGGGCAGACCCTCGATCTTCACGTGGAGGAAGCCCCGGACGATGGTGGACACGGCTTCTTCCTCATCCAGGCCCCGGGCCATGAGGTATTCCACTTCCTCGGCGGCGATCTTGCCCACTGCGGCTTCGTGGGACATGTCCACGCCGGCCACCCGGCCCTCCAGTTCGGGAATGGCGTAGATCACGCCGCTGCCCAGGATGAGGCCCCGGCACTCCAGGTGGGCCTTGATGTCGGGCTCCAGGCCGATCAGGTGGCCCCGGGCGATGCTGTTGCCGCCGGTGGTAATGGTCCGGGCAATGACTTCGGCCCGGGTGCGGGGGGCTTTGAGGATCACCCGACCCCCCACGTCCAGTTCGCAGCCGGGATGGGCGATGAGGATGGACTGCATCCGGGCCACGGCCCCAGGGCCGTTCAAGGTGACGGTGGGATACATCTGCACCGTTTTCACCGGGTGGAGCAGGATATAGTTGGAGATGTAGCGCCCCCCTTCCTCCACCATGACCCCGGTGCGGGGGCGCACGTGGACTTCCTCCCCCCAGTTGTGGATCATGGTGAAGGTCAGGTGGCCACCTCGCTTGACGTAGAATTCGGAGACCCCGATATGGAGGCCGGAGACCACCCCGGGGTGGGTGGCGCAGCCGGTGATGATATGGAGCTGGGCGCCTTCTTCCACGACCACCAGGTTGTGCACATGTTGGGCAAACCGGTCGGTGCGCAGATACAGGCACGACTCCACCGGCTGCTCGATTTTGGCGCCCGGTAAGGCCCGGATAAAATAACCGTTGTCCAGCTCCAACTCAGTGTTGGCGGTGTATTTGTCGGCGTCCACCGCCACCAGGCTCCAGAGCAGGTCGTTAACCCAGTCGTGGCGGCGACGGGCCTCGGTGATGGGCAGCACTTCCACGCCGGGCTGCCGGGTCTGGCAGTGCACGATCGCCTTGTCGGCCTGGAGGAAGGTGCCGGCGTGGTCTTCATCGGTGAGTTCGATCCCCGCGCTGAGCAGGCGGCTCCGTTCCTCCGGAGAAAACTGCCGGTAATCGGGATCATAGTCCCAGGCGCCGCCCTGGCGGGAGAACTCCGCCAGGTTGAGATCGGGCCCCAGGGCCGCCTTTTTATGCCGACTGGCTTCGGCCCGCGCTTTTATCTGCGACATTTGGCGCATTCCTCGTAACCGAAATTCTTAATATCATGCAGTAATTCTCGGGGATTGCCCTGGCAGCAGAACCGGCCCTCGCCCAGGATGTAAGCCCGGTCCGCGTTGATGTAATCCATGATAAAGCCGGTGTGGGTGATGATCAGCCCGGACTTTTCCCGGTGCTGCGGGCGGCGCTCCTTCTGGAGCAGGTGGCCGATGATCTCGCCCACCACCTGGAGGCTTTCCAGGTCCACCCCCGATTCCGGCTCATCCAGGAGTACCATCTTGGGATCCTGAGCCAGCAGTTGCAAGAGTTCCGAACGCTTGATTTCGCCTCCGGAAAAACCGTAATTGACCTCCCGGTCCAAAAAGGCGGTGAAATCATATAAACCGGCCAGGACTTCGGGGGCGATGCGGCCATGGGAACAGACCCGGAGGATGTCCGCGGTCTTAACCCCCCGGATGGTGGGGGGGCGCTGGAACGAGAGACCCAATCCCAGGCGGGCCCGTTCAAAGGTGGGCAGGTGGGTGATGTCCTGTCCCAGGAAGCGGATCTGCCCCTGCCGGACCTGGTAGCGCTCAAACCCCATGATGGTCATGAGCAGGGTGGATTTGCCGGAGCCGTTCTTGCCGAACAGAATGTGGGTCTCGCCGGCGGGGACCTGGAAATTGATCCCCTTGAGCACCTCCTTGTCGTCAATGGTTACCCAGAGGTCGTCGATCTCAAGCATAAAAACCTCGAATGTCCTAATGAGAAAGCCCCCAAAGCGGGCTTTGGGGGCCATCCACCATACTGAGTTAGGTTAACAAACAGTAGCTACAAGAGCATCAACCGCCGGGAACTTCTTTGGACACAGGCAGAGGCGGCAGAGGCGGAGCCAACTGGATGTAATGCATCCCGAAAGCCCGGGTCTCAAAGGCTTTGGGATTAAAAGCCTTGGTGAGCGCTATTTCTTCCGGAGTTAAGATGCGCACCATGCCATAGGGATCAACCACGGCAAACCGTTCACCCTTGGCCAGACACGAAGCCACCGTTTCCTGCCCTTTCAGCTCTGTCTTGGAGACGCAAAGCAACTTGGCGCCCCCAACTTTCTGAGCCGTGGCCATGGAAGAAATGAAAAACACGGCTACCACTGCCACCAACACCCCGACTACAACTTTAGACCGCATACTCCTTCCTCCTTTCGGCTAATGTTGATACCAGGCTTCTCCCCCCCTCAATGGAGTAAACGAGAAAAAGCCGCCAAACTCCTTTCCAGGCCATAATATATGCGCCAAATGCTAAAAGTCAACTGAATTAATCGGCCCTGAAAAAAAATCCCGTGCGGCTGGTTTTCCTCCCGGAGGGGGGCGGTCTGCCAAGACCGACCTACCTTACCATTACTTGATATTATATCACATCTGCTTGGAATAATAAAACAACAACTTTACCGCCAAAGGGGCGGCAAAGCTACCTGAAGCCGGGCCCGGCCGCCGTGCGCCGCGGTGGCCCGGGCCAGCCTCTCCAACCCTCAGCCCCCCGGGATTTCCGGCGACACCGGCAGCGGCGGGAGTGGGGGGGCGAGTTGGATGTACTTCATACCGAAAGCCCGGGTCTCGAAGACCTTGGGGTTCAGAACCTTGGTGAGGGCAACTTCCTCCGGCGTCAAGATCCGGACCAGACCAAATTGGTCCACCACGGCGAACCTCTCGCCTTTGGCCAGGCATGAGCCCACCGTTTCCTGGCCTTTGAGCTGTTCGTTGGAGACACACAGGAGAATTGCCGCCGAGACGCCGGCGACCAAACCCAGTACCAGGATCAGGGCTATCAAAATGGCAGTTAACTTGACACGCATGGTCTATAACCTCCTCAAACCTTGAGCAATTGGACTCGCACTTGTGTACTAACAATAATGATTGCTTGAGGAAAATCAAGATGGCAATGTGGTCGATTTCTAGGCTGATTTTGCTTGACGCCCACTGCCTGCTTGTTCTATAAATCACAATAAGCATAGGACCCGTTGGGCTTTTTCCTTGAGGCCCCCCCTCTTTTTGGCTAAAATAATAGATAATCTTTCTCTACAGGTGAATGTTTATGAGCGCACACGAACAGGGCAATAAACCGGTAGGCGCCGTCATGGTGGTCGGCGGCGGTATCGCCGGGATGCAGGCCGCTTTGGATCTGGCCAATGCCGGGTACTTCGTTCACATGGTAGAAGCTAAACCAGCCATTGGCGGGGTCATGTCGCAGCTTGATAAGACTTTCCCCACCAATGACTGCGCCATGTGAATTATTTCGCCCAAGCTGGTCGAGGTCGGCCGGCACATTAACATCGAGGTCTTGGCACCCGCGCAGGTTATCGGCATCAGCGGCGAGCCGGGTAATTTCTCGGTCAAGGTGAAGCAACAGGCGCGCTATATCGATATGGCCAAGTGCATTGCCTGCGGTCTCTGCGCCGAAAAATGCCCGAAGAAAGTGCCCGATGAATACAACGTGGGGTTGGCCAAACGCAAGGCCGCGTACTTGAGTTATGCCCAGGCGGTGCCTCCCAAGTACGCCATCGATCAGGACGTCTGCCTCTTTTTTAAGCGGGGCGGCAAGTGTAAGGCCTGTGAAAAATTCTGTCCCACCGGCGCGGTGGATTTCTCCCAGGTGGATGTGGAAAAGGATATCTCCGTGGGGGCCGTGATTTTGGCCCTCGGGTTCACACCCTATGATCCCAGCCGGTATGGGGCCTATCATTACGCCAGTTTCCCCAATGTCGTTACCGGTATGGAGTTCGAGCGCATCCTGGCCGCCGCCGGCCCCTTCTCGGGACACCTGGTCCGGCCCTCGGACCATAAAGAGCCCACGAAGATCGCCTGGCTCCAGTGCGTCGGGTCCCGGGACTTAAACCACTGCGATAATGCTTACTGCTCCGCAGTGTGCTGCATGTACGCCATCAAGGAGGCGGTGATCGCCAAGGAGCACAGCAAAGAGCCCCTGGATGCCGCTATTTTCTTCATGGATATGCGCACCCATGGCAAAGAGTTCGAAAAATATTACGGGCGGGCCAAGGACGAGTTCGGCGTCCGCTTTATCCGCTCCCGGGTGCATTCGGTGGAGGCGGTGCCGGGTACCGAGGACGTGGAGATCCGCTACCTGGATGAAAACGGGGTCTTGCAGACCGAGACCTTTGATATGCTGGTCCTTTCCACCGGCATGGAAGTGGCCCCGGAAGTCCTGGAACTGGGCCGCACCCTCGGGGTGGAGGTCAACGGCGATAAGTTCGCCGCAACCTCCTCCTTTACCCCGGTATCCACCAACCAGCCGGGGATCTTTGTGTGCGGCGCCTTCCAGGGGCCCAAAGATATCCCGCAATCCGTCATGGAGGCTTCGGCCGCGGCTTCGGCCGCCAGCGAACTGCTGGCTGACGCCCGCTTCTCCCTGGCCCGGAAAAAGCCGGTATTTGAAGAGCGGGATGTGTCTCAGGAAGAGGCCCGCATCGGCGTCTTCGTCTGCCACTGCGGCATCAATATCGCCAGCGTCGTCGATGTCGAGGCGGTGCGGGACTACGCCAAGACGCTGCCCTTTGTGCAGCACGTAGAGAACAACCTGTTTACCTGTTCCCAGGACACTCAGGAACTCATCAAGGACCGCATCAAAGAGCACAATCTTAACCGCGTGGTGGTGGCTTCCTGCACGCCGCGTACGCATGAACCCACCTTTCAGGAGACCATTAAGGAAGCCGGCCTGAATAAGTACCTGTTCCAGATGGCCAACATCCGGGATCAGGGCGCCTGGGTGCACCAGAATGAGCCGGAAAAGGCCACCCAGCGGGCCAAAGACCAGGTGCGCATGGCGGTGGCCACCGCCAGCTTGCAGCCGCCCCTGCAGGAATTTGATCTGCCCGTCACCAAGGCCGGTCTGGTGATCGGCGGCGGCGCGGCCGGCATGGAGGCCGCGCTGGGCCTGGCCAACCAGGGCTATAACGTGGCTCTGGTGGAGAAAAAAGGCTTCCTGGGCGGCCACGCCCTGAAGCTCAACCATACCTGGAACGGCGAAGCGGTGCAGCCGTATGTGGATGACCTGATGCGCCGGGTGACCGAGCACCCCAAAATCGACGTGCACCTGAACGCCGAGGTCACCAACGGTACAGGGTTCGTGGGGAACTTCATCTCCACCGTCACCTCGGAAGGCCGCGCCACCGAAATCGCCCATGGCGCCACCATCATCGCCATCGGCGGCCATTCTTACAAGCCCACGGAATACCTCTACAAACAGAACCCGAAGGTCTTGCTGTCCCTGGAAATGGACCAAGCCCTGCGGGAGAAGAACCCGCTGGTCACCAAGGCCAAGAGCGCCGCGTTTATCCAGTGTGTCGGCTCCCGGGAACCGGAGCGGCCTTACTGCAGTCGGGTCTGCTGCACCCACTCGGTGGAAAGCGCCATCAGCCTCAAAGAGCTCAATCCCGACATGGACGTCTACATCCTGTACCGGGATCTGCGCACCTACGGCCTCCGGGAGAACCTCTACAAGGAGGCCCGGGAAAAGGGCGTGATCTTCATCCGCTTCGATCTGGACCACAAGCCGCAGGTGGAGCAGGACGCCAAGGGTAACCTCACGGTTACCGTGAAAGACCATATCCTGGGCATCCCCATTCATCTCCATCCGGATGTCCTGACCCTGGCCAGCGCCATCATCGTCAAAAACCAGGTAGACCTGGCCAGGTTGTTCAAGGTGCCCCTGAGCAACGATGGCTTCTTCCTGGAAGCCCACATGAAGCTCCGGCCTGTGGATTTCGCCACGGAAGGCGTGTTTATGGCCGGTTTGGCCCACTACCCCAAACCCATGGATGAAGCCATCGCCCAGGCCAAGGCCGCGGCGGCCCGGGCGGCGCTGGTCCTGGCCCAGGATGCCATCCGCGCCGGCGGCGTGGTGGCCCAGATCGACCAGGCGACGTGTTCCGGCTGCCAGGCCTGCGTGGGGGTCTGTCCCTTCGGGGCCATCGGTTATCTGGAAGATAAGGGGGTCTGCGAAGTCAATCAGGCCCTGTGCAAGGGCTGCGGCACCTGCGCGGCCACCTGTCCTTCCGAGTGCATCACCCTCTTCGGGTTCAGCCACAAGCAGATCTACACCCAGGTGGACGAGGCCCTGGAGGAGTTGGAAGCGGCCATGGAAGAGGCGGCGGGCTGAGCAACTTTGCACCTGAGCGTCTTGGCGCGGGGGTTTCTCGCCAAGGCGCCAAGGCAACGCAACTTACAAGAGAAAAGGTCCCCACATGGCAGACAAAGAGTTCGAACCGAAAATCATTGGGTTTTTCTGTAACTGGTGCACCTATGCCGGCGCCGATCTGGCGGGCGTGAGTCGCTTGCAGTATCCCCCCAACATCCGGGTCATCCGGGTCATGTGCTCCGGTACGGTCTCGCCGCATCACGTGCTGCGCGCCTTTCAAAAAGGGGCGGACGGCGTCCTCATCGGGGGTTGTCACATCGGCGACTGCCACTACCTCCGGGGCAATTTCATGACCATCAAACGCATGCGGTTCCTCCAGGATCTGCTGAAGTTCACCGGCTTGGAAGACGGCCGGTTGCACCTGGAATGGATCTCCGCGGCCGAAGGTCCGAAATTCGCCCAGACGGTGCGGGATTTTACCGCCAAAATCAAGAAAATGGGCCCGTCACGCCTGAAGCTGGCCCCCCGGGCGGCTTAAACCGCATAACTGCCAAACGCTAAGGATACGACCACATGGATAGGCTGCGTGAAAAAGTCCGAAATCTGCTCAAAGAGGGCAAGGTGGCGGGATATCTGGGATATATCATGAAGGAGGGTCACCCCCTGCCGTATCTGTTCACCCCGGAACGGCTGGAGGAAGTGGAGCAGGCCATCGTCGCCCCGGACGAGGCCCGTTACCCCCTGGACAAGCTGTTGCAACAACTGGCCGAACGGTATCCGGAGGCCACCTTTGCCATCCAGGTGCGGGGCTGCGATGAGCGGGGCCTCAATGAACTGTACAAATGGGGTCAGTTGGACCCCGAGAAAGTGGTCCTGGTGGGCATTGCTTGCACCCAGGATCAGGCCAACTACTGCGAATGCCCCGGCCCCTGGGCCTCGGTGATCGACTACGGCGAAAAGTGTGAGCCGGTGCTGCGGAGCCTGCGGGTGGACCGCATCGAGGCCCTGGCGGGAGAAGAGGCCTTTCAGGAGTGGCTCGAGTCGTTCAACCGCTGCATCAAGTGTTACGGCTGCCGGGATGTGTGCCCCATGTGCTTCTGCAAGGAATGCTCCCTCGAGCATCCCGATCTGATGAGCACCGGGAAGATCCCCCCGGACAACATCTTTCAACTGGTGCGGGCCATCCACATGGCCGGACGCTGCATCGACTGCGGCCTGTGTGAAGAAAACTGCCCGGCGGGCATCCCTCTGCGGGTCCTCTATAAGAAAGGCAACGCCCTGGTAAAGGAGTTATTCGGCTACGAGACCGGTTCGCTCGAATCCGGCGTGTCTCCCTGGAAGTATCTGGGAGAGGAATCCCATCTCGAAACCAAGCCCATGTAAGGCTGGCATGGTCATCAAAGCATAAGGCGGGCCCTGTGGGAGGGGCCCGCCTTATTTTTTGGTGAAGCTGACGGAGGGGAGAGATATATAGCGTTTGCCAGAAATTTATGCCTATTGCTGATTTATAAATCCCCCTAAATCCCCCTTTTTCAAAGGGAAACTTTAAAAGTAATTCCTTATAGTTCCCCCCTTTTCTAAAGGGGGGTTAGGGGGGATTTTGGTTTTTGGAGCATTCCCAATAACGGAAAAAACTTTTGGCATTCACTAATAATCGTGTTGTCCCGGTCAGGGGCAACGCTGTTCAAACCCATGAACATCCCGGGGATGATTCAGCCCCGCAGGTTTGACACTCCGTGAGACCGGCAGCCATGACAATCAGAGCCGGACTCCAGCAGCGCATGGCGATGGGAATACAGGGGCTTTTCGATAACCACCTGTTTGCCCAACCTCGGAACCGGGTTGATCAGGATCGGACTCATCATATTGGCGGTCATCTCCCGGGGCCGCCCCGGGGGGATGGTCACGGTCACCAGGACCTGCAACTCTTCGAGACTTTCGGCCTGAAGTTCCTGCAGGGCGCTGGCGCAGTTCTTCAGACCGTAATCGGGTACCAGGGCGTTGGGGTTGACCAGCAGCAGCGCCAGGGAAGGATCATCCAGGCATTGGAGGAGAAAAAACGGTGCCAGCCGGTGATCGGAGAGCAAGGCATACCGCGGGTAATCGGGAAATCCCGGCAGTCCCGACTGAAACGTGATCACCTGGTCTGCCGTCCCCTCAATCCGCCCGAAAATCCCGGAGTCCATGGACAGGGGAGGTCCGGGGTGGGTGGACGGCGCCGGGATAGGCGCAGTGACCCGGCCTGCCAGGATCTGGACCGCCTGATCCAGGTCCGCCAGGCTGAACTTGGCGGCCTCGAGGTTTTCATTGGTGAGGCGATGAAAAATCTCTTCCCTTAAGACCACGATATCGGACGGGGCCTCGATGCCCAGACGGATTTGCCGGCCGCGTACTTCCAGCACCACCACCCGGATATTTTCCCCTATAAGAATGCTTTCTCCAACCTTGCGAGTAAGTATCAGCACCGTTTTTTCCTTAAGAGGCATGAGCCATCTCGGCCTAAAAAATCGTTCACCCGTGCTTTGGTCATAGTTCCATCCTGAACCTATCTGATTGAGTTCCCGCAGGGGAGGCAACCGCTAAGGGTCATCATGCATGATGGCCTGATTCCTGGGGCCCGTCTCCCCGGCGGGTACATCCTGGTCCGGGGCGCCGGTGGCATGTCACCGTCTTTGAAGTATTCTTTGCAATTTCATTGCCAGACTGGCATGACTGTCTCAGGAGGCCAAACTTTACGAAACCTGACCGCACTATGGCCAAGTATCTGGAAATCCAGGAAATCTGTCAGGTTACTCGCAGGCCGCCGCCCGCGGTCACCGGGAAAGTCGAGTCGAGGCAGTGGCTGAATCTGCTAGATGACCGGTTCGAAAGGTGACTTTTGAGGGGTTCGGTAAAAAAATTTTGCCGGCAGGTCCAGACATCTAACCATGGCCGGCGGCTCCAAACAGGATTTATGGTTATCCCGGAGGTCAGGAAAATGCATAAATGTTTAAAATGTGAATCAATCCATTGTAAAAATTAATTTTTTAAAGATATTGGCGGTTATTTCTGCAGCCACCCGTCGAGGCGGCCCCTCAACTCACCGATTGGGTTGCCTGGAACACCCTGGGGAGTTCCGTCCGATTCTCCCTGGGGGACCACGTTGCCAGAGGGCCGGCTTGAAAATTCTCCGCCTTCGGGATATGGTTATACAGTGGTAACCGCGCAAGCCTCAGATACGGGAGTACAGCACCTGGCGGTGGCTCTCTCCCGGGAACCTCGACCGGTTTATCTCCAGGGCCTCACTCCCGGGGCCGGGGCGTATTTCCTGGCCCGGCTCTTTCAACAACTCCGGCGCCCCATGCTGGTCCTCACCCCCAACGTTAATTTTTATGAACACTTCTTCAAGGACTTAAGCTTTTTTCTGGTCAGCGAGGTCGTCCGGGCCGCCAGCCCCGAGTCGCAGGCGCTCATCTTCCCGGCCCACGAAGTCCTGCCCTTTCGCGAATTGAGTTTCGACGCCGACGTCAGCAGCGCCCGGATGGGCGCGGCGTACGTGGCGCTGACCTCCAAGGAGCCGTTTATCATCGTGGCCCCGGCCCTGGCCCTGCGCCAGAAGCTGCCCCCGGCGTCCAGGATCAGGGACCTGCTGGCCTACGTGGTGCCAGGGGAAACCCTGGAGCGTTCGGATTTTCTCCAACACCTCCTGGATGGCGGGTACGAGCGCCGGCCCGTGGTGGAAGAACGGGGAGAGTTCAGTGTCCGGGGCGGTATCATCGACCTGTTTCCGCCGTTGTATCCCCAGCCGGTGCGCCTCGAGTTCTGGGGGGATGAGGTGGAATCCATCCGCCTCTTTGATCCCGCCACCCAGAGGTCGCAGAGCTCTTTGGATGATCTGGCGGTACTGCCGGCCAGTGAGGTGGTGTTGGATGCCGCGGCCAAAGAGCGCGCCCTGGCGCGCCGCAGCCGGCGCCAGGACCCGGACTTCTGGGATCATGTCCACGCTGGGCGGCATTTTCCCCGCATCGAACGTCATCTCCAGGAATTCTACGCGCGCCCCACCACCCTGTGGGAGCTGCTGCCCCCGGACACGCTCGTGGTGGCCTGGGATCCCTTGACCATCGGCCAGGAGTTGCAGAAACTGGAAGACGCCGCGTCCGGAGAACCCCAGGGCTGGCTGGATCAAACCCCCTGGGAAGATCGCTGCCGCCATTTCATCCACCTGTACTGCCCCGCCCTGGCCTGGGGCCACCCGGATCAGGAACGGGATATCACCTTGGAGGTGGAAAAAAACGACCACCTGGCCGCCGAGTTGGCCCAGGCCGGGGGCGAAGCCGGCCGGTTGATTCCGGCCCTGGCCCAGCGCCTGGCCGAATGGCGCGCCTCCGGGTTCCACGTCATCCTGGTATCCTTGAGTCAGCATCGGGCCGAACGTATGGCCCGCCTGCTCGGGGAGGAAGGCCTGGAGGTGGAGTTTACGACGGCTCCCACTTGGGAGCCCGGGGCCCGGATGGAAATTACCGTGGGCGAACTGACCGGGGGATTTCGGCTGCTCTCCGAGGGCTTGATCGTCCTTACCGAAGACGAGGCCCTGGGCTTCCGCCCGGAAGGGCGGCGCCGCAAGGCGGCTCCGCCGCTCCAGGACCTCACCTCCCTGGCCGATCTGTCCGAAGGCGATTACGTGGTCCACCTGGACCATGGGGTCGGCATTTACCGGGGTCTGGTCAAACTCACGGTGGGCAGCGAAGTCAACGATTTCCTGGAACTGGAATACCAGGGCGGGGACCGCCTCTATCTCCCGGTGGACCGCCTTAACCTGGTGCAGAAATACCTGGGGGTGGAAGGGGTGAGCCCCCGGGTGGAGCGCCTGGGAGGGAAATCCTGGGAGCGGGCCAAGACCCGGGTGAAAAAGGCGGTGGAAAAGATCGCCCGGGAACTGGTGGAACTCTATGCCCTGCGCCGGGTGCTGCCGGGCCACCATTTTTCGCCGCCGGACCCGGTTTACCGGGAGTTTGAGGCCACCTTCGAGTACGAGGAAACCCCGGACCAGTTGCAGGCCATCGACGACGTCCTCACGGATATGACCACGGACAAGCCCATGGACCGCCTGATCTGCGGGGATGTGGGGTACGGCAAGACCGAGGTGGCGGTGCGGGCGGCCTTCCGGGCAGCCATGGACGGCAAGCAGGTGGGGGTGCTGGTGCCCACCACGGTGTTGGCCGAGCAACATTACGACACCTTCCGGCAGCGCCTGGCCCATTATCCCCTGGAAGTGCGGGCCCTCAGCCGGTTCAAGTCGCCGGCCGAGCAGAAACGCATCCTGGCGGACCTGGCCCAGGGCAAGGTGGACATCCTCATCGGTACGCATCGCCTGCTGTCCAAGGACGTCGTCTTCCGGGACCTGGGACTGGCCATCATTGACGAAGAGCAGCGCTTCGGGGTGCGCCAGAAGGAGAGATTGAAAGAATGGCGGCGCACCGTGGACGTCCTCACCCTCACCGCCACGCCGATCCCCCGCACCCTGCAGTTGTCCCTCACCGGCTTACGGGAGTTGAGCCTGATCAACACCCCCCCGGAGAACCGCCGGGCCATTCGCACCTATGTCTGCCGGCCGGAGGCCGCGGTGATCCAGGCCGCCATCCGCCGGGAGCTATCCCGGGGAGGCCAGGTCTTTTTCGTGCACAACCGGGTGCGGAGCCTGGCCACCTGGGCCCGGTACGTCCAGGAGATGGTGCCGGAAGCCCGGGTGGCCATAGCCCATGGCCAGTTGCCGGAACGGGAGTTGGAGCGCGTCATGGTGCGCTTCTGGCGCGGGGAGGTGGACGTCCTGGTGTGCACCGCCATCATCGAAGCCGGCCTGGATATCCCCGCGGCCAACACCATTATTATCAACCGCGCCCATGCCATGGGCTTGGCCCAGCTCTATCAGCTGCGGGGCCGGGTGGGACGCAGCCAGGCCCAGGCCTATGCCTATCTGCTGGTACCGGACGAGGCGGCGTTAAGCACCGAAGCCCAGAAGCGCTTGAAGGCCCTGATGGAGTTCACGGAACTGGGGTCGGGGTTCCGGATTGCCATGCATGATCTCCAGATCCGGGGGGCCGGCAATCTGCTGGGGCAGGCCCAGTCGGGCCACCTGGCGGAGGTGGGCTACGAACTCTATCTCCAACTGCTGGAGGCAGCCATTCGGGAGTATAAAGGCGAACCGCTGGAGGAGGGGACGCCGGATCCGGAGATCCATCTGCCCCTGGCCGCGTTTCTCCCCGAAGATTATGTCCCCGACGTGCAGCAGCGTCTGGCGCTCTACCGGCGCCTCTCGGGCCGCCTGACCCCGGACATGGTGACGGAATTGGAAGCAGAATTTCTCGACCGCTTCGGCCCCTTGCCGCCGGAAGGGCGCAATCTCCTGGAGGTGGTGCGGGCCAAATACCGGCTGCGGCAGATGGGGATCAAACGTCTGGATATGCAAGACCGCGGCGCCGTGCTGCACTTTGCTCACCCGGAACGTTTGGATCTGCCGCGACTCATCGACCTGCTCAAGCGGCGGCCGCAACGCTATCGCCTCACTCCGGAACAAACCCTGCGGGTCCAACTGCCGGAGAGCGGCCCGGTCCTTGAGCGCCTGCAAAACTGCTTGAAAGAAGTGGAGACTTTTGTTAAGGCTGATGCAGAGGGATAACGATATGACCAAAAGTAAGCGGTGCTGGATGATCGCGCTCGCGGCCATCCTGCTCCAGTTGACCCTGGCGAGGACAGGGGCGGCGGAAGTGGTGGATCGCATTGTGGCCGAAGTCAACGACGATATCATCACCATGTCGGAGTTACAACAGATGACCAAAGCCATTGAAGCGCAATCCGGGGTTAAACCCACAGCCGGGCAGACAAAGCAAATCCAGCGCCAGATGTTGGACACGCTCATCGACCGGAAACTGGCCAAGGCCGAAGCCAAGCGCCGGGGAATCACGGTGTCGGATAAAGAAGTGAATGAGGCCCTGAACCACTTCAAGCAGCGCAATAACATACCCAGTGACGAAGCCCTGGCCAAGGCTTTGGCCAATGAGGGCCTTTCCTTCAAAGAATTCAAACAACAAATCAAGGATCAAATGATCCAGGACCGGTTGCTCTCCATGACGGTAGGCTCCAAAATCATGATCAGTGACGCCGAGGTCAGGAAGGTCTATGAAGAAAGATTCAAGCAAGGCGGCACCCAGCTCCACCTGCGATCCGTCAGGATGCCCTACCCGCCCGGGGCCACCGACGCGCAAAGAGAGGAGATCAAGGGGAAAGCTGAGACCCTCCTCAAAGAAGTCAAACAGGGAGGGTCCTTTACCGAGGCGGCCCGGAAACTCTCCCTGGACGTCACGGATATGGGCTTTGTGTCCCAAAGCGACCTGGATCCCCGGCTGGCGGAATTCCTGGGGAAACTGCAACCCAAGGAAGTGGGCCCGGTGGAAACCCCCCAAGGCTTTCAACTTGTTCAACTGGTGGGCCGCCGCAGCGGGGAGGCCCGTCCCTTTGAGGAAGCCGCCCCGGAGATCCGGCGCATATTGATGCAGCAGGAAATGCAAAAGCAGTTCGGCGAGTGGGTCAAAACCTTGCGGGTTAAGGCCCACATCAAGATCATGTTGTAGGCGGCGGCTGACCCATGCCTGTACTCGACCTGACGTCCGGTGAGGCCCCGGTGGTGGATATCGCCTCCCTGGCCCGGCACCTCGGCCGCACCGTGACCCTCCGGGGCTGGGTCTATCACCTGCGTTCCAGCGGCAAGGTCCGCTTCCTGGTGCTCCGGGACGGCACCGGCCTCGCCCAGGGGGTGCTGGTCAAGGGGCATCTGCCGGACGAGGATTTCCAGCAATTCGACCGGCTGACCCTGGAATCCTCCCTGGTCCTGGCCGGCACGGTCAAGGCCGAGCCCCGCGCCCCCGGCGGCTATGAGTTGGAAGTCACCCGCCTGGCCCCCATCGCCATCGCCCAGGAATATCCCATCTCCCCCAAAGAACACGGGGTGGCCTTCCTCATGGACCGCCGCCACCTCTGGCTGAGGGCACCCCGGCAACAGGCCATCTTGAGGATCAGGGACGAGGTCTGCCGGGCCTGCCGGGATTTCTTCCACGAACACGGCTTTGTCCTGGTGGATACCCCCATCCTCACCCCCACTGCCTGCGAAGGCACCACCAGCCTCTTTGAGACGGACTATCTGGACCGGGGCAAGGCCTATCTCTCCCAGAGCGGCCAGCTTTACCTGGAGGCTGCGGCCATGGCCCTGGGCCGGGTATTTTGCTTCGGGCCCACCTTCCGGGCGGAAAGATCCAAGACCCGGCGCCACCTGACGGAATTCTGGATGGTGGAAGCCGAGGCGGCCTTTTATACCCTGGAGGACGTCATGGCCTTGGCCGAGGCCCTGGTGCGCACCGTCGTCCTCCGGGTGCTGGAGCGCCAGGAGGCCCAATTGCGCCTGTTGGAGCGGGATGTCGCGCCCCTGCGGGAAGTGGTGGGGCCTTTCCCTCGCCTCAGCTATGGTGAGACCCTGGAACTCCTGCGGCAGCACGGCAAAGAGCTGGCCTGGGGGGAAGACCTGGGTGGGGATGAGGAAACCGTGATCTCCGAGCTGTTTCCCCGGCCGGTGCTGGTGCATCGCTACCCCAAGGAAGCCAAGGCCTTTTATATGGAACCGGACCCGGCCGACCCCCGGCTGGTCCTGTGCGTGGATATGCTGGCCCCGGAGGGTTACGGGGAGATTGTCGGGGGCTCCCAACGCATCGATGACCTGGATACCCTGATGGCTCGCATCCGGGAGCATAATTTGCCCGAGGAACCCCTGGAGTGGTACCTGGACCTGAGGCGGTACGGCAGCGTGCCCCACGGCGGCTTCGGCCTGGGCATCGAGCGCCTGGTGGCCTGGCTCTGCGGCCTGCACCATGTTCGGGAAACCATCCCTTTTCCCCGGCTTCTGGACCGGCTATACCCCTGAGCCGGGCACGTGCCGCCCCCGGAAGACCATGGCGCGGCCCGCCCGCGCCCCTTCCCGCACCCTCGCCGTATTTGCATTTTTCCCCTTACCATGCCGATTCTATTGTATACTCCGGAGCATTGGCCTCAGCGGCGGGGTCGTCGGCCCTCAGGGTAAGGATAACGTGGAGTAGCCATGAAACTGCGCACCTATCTGATCTTGTCCTATCTGGCGCTCATCGCCATATTGGGGGCCGGCGCCTGGTTCATCAACGTTTACGTGATGCGCGACCTCACCAAAAGCGCCATCCGCATTGCGGACCAGGCCGTGGGCAACGTCACCGCCGCCAATGTGCAGCATTCGACGGATATTCTCACCCAGGTGGGAGAATACATCGTCAAGGACAAGGCCGAAGACGTGGCCCGGGAGCTGGCCTATGTCTTGGGAGGCCAAAAAACCTACAATTACGCCAAAATGCGCCGTGATCCCACCCTGCGGGCCATCGCCCTCCAGCAGATTTACACCCCGGAGGGCCCGGCGGGGTATACGGATTTATATGATAACCACGGCTACATCCTGTTTCATCCCGATAAGAACGTGGAAGGTCGCAACCAACTGGATTGGGAAAAGGAATATCCGGAGACCACCGAGTTGATCAAGCGCTCCTTTACCCAAAACCAGGTTCAGGGCTATTTCACGTTTTTCGATAAGGGCAAACGGGAAAGGAAGCGATTCTCGGTGCGGGTGCATGTCCCCGGCACCCCCTTTATTGTGGCGGCCATCGTCAACCTGGACGAATTTTTCTTGCCCGTGCATGAGCGCATGAAAAACTCCTGTCTGACCGCTATCGTCTCGGCCCGGCAACATATCGAGGCGCATTATGCCCTGCTCAACCGGGAAATGATGCTCGGGGGCATCTTTGCCGGGCTGGCCCTGTGCCTTATCGGGGGCTTTTCGGGATTGTGGTTTGCCAGCGCCCTGGCCCGGCCCATCTCTCGCCTCCGGGATGGGGTGCAGCAGGTGGGGGAAGGCAACTTTGCCATGGCCGTGCCGGTGCGGGGCGTGCGCGAGGTGGCGGAACTGGCCGCGTCCTTTAATCATCTGGGCGAGCAACTCATCGAATACATCGACAAACGGGATTTTATCCGGGACACCTTCGGCCGCTACGTCACCGCCGAAGTGGTGAAAAAGCTGTTGGAATCCGAAGGCGCCCTGGAAATGGGCGGGGAGACCCGGGAGGTTTCCCTCATCATGAGTGACCTGCGGGGCTTCACCGCCATCATTGCCGAGATGGAGCCGGAGCAGGTCATTACCTTCTTGAACCGCTATCTGAGTAAGATGATCGAAATCCTCCTGGACCACCGGGCCATTATCGACGAAATCCTCGGAGACGGTATTCTGGCCTTCTTCGGCGCCCCCGAAGCCCTGGAGGATCATCCGGCCCGAGCCGTGGCCTGTGCCCTGGAGATGCAGGCGGCCATGGAGGAGATCAACGCCGCCAACGAAGCCGAGGGGCTCCCCATCCTGACCATGGGCATCGGGGTCAACACCGGCCCGGTGGTGGTGGGCAACATCGGCTCGGAGAGGCGGACCAAGTACAGCGTGGTGGGTTCCGACGTCAATTTTGCCTCCCGCATGGAAGGCTTTGCCCTGGCGGGCCAGGTGCTCATCAGCGCCGCCACCTACGGGCGCGTCAAAGACCTGGTGGAAGTGGGGGACGTGGTCCAGGTGGAAATGAAAGGGGTGCCGGGGCGGGCCACTCTCTATGACATCCACGGCCTGGGACCGCCTTACAATATTCGACTCCGGGACAAGTCCGAGAAGCTGAAGAAGCTGGCGAAACCAATCCCGGTGCACCTGCACCACCTCAAGGACAAGATCGTCACCGAGACCGCCGGTCAGGCCTGGATCACCCATCTGTGCGATACCGCCGCCCGGGTAACCTCGGAGGGCAGGTTGGCGGCCTGGCAGGACGTCCGCCTCACCGTGCTGGACGAGCACCAGGAGCAGATACCGGGCCATATCTATGGCAAGGTCACGAAGGTGAAGTCCCTGGGGGCTGACCGGTTCGAGGCTGCCGTCAGCTTCACGTCCGTACCCCCGGACCTCCTCCAGGTCCTGCGCAGGTACGCGGGGGCGGCGTAATGCCGCGTATGCTTTTCATAAAGTTTTCGTAGGGGCGGTTCGCGAACCGCCCCTACAACCGACCCAGCGATTGAAGGGTGTGCACTGCGCACCATGGCTTTCCCGAGAACAGCCGAGGACTACTGTTCCGCGTTTTCAGGTGGCGTTCGCGTCCTTATGGCCACGAGTGTTTGTATGAAAATACCCCATTTTTGTGGGCGGCTTCTCGCCGCGGCGCTGGCCCTGGCGGCCCTGCTGCTGGCGGGCGGGCTCCCGGCCGGGGCCCAAGACGCCCCCCTCGCTCGAGTGTCGTTTATCCCCCAATGGTTGCCCCAGGCCCAGTTCGCCGGCTACTACGTGGCCTATGAGAAGGGCTTTTACCGGCAACATCACCTGGAGGTAAAGATCCTGCGGGGTGGGCCCACCGCGCCGGCTTCCGAGGCGCTGGCCCGGGGTCGGGCGACCTTCGGCACCATGTTCCTCGCCACCGGCATCGAAAAGCAGGCCCAGGGCGTCAAAGTGGTCAATATTGCCCAGATCGTGCAGCGCTCCGCCCTGATGCTGGTGGCCAGGAAATCCAGCGGCATCAATACCCCGGAAGATATCAACGGCAAACGGGTGGGCCTCTGGGGGGACGAATTCCGCTTGCAGCCCCGGGCCTTCTTCCGCAAATATCATCTCTCCGTCCGGGAGGTCCCCCAATCGGCCACCCTGAACCTGTTCCTGCGGGGCGGCGTGGAGGTGGCTTCGGGCATGTGGTACAACGAGTATCATCTGATCATCAATGCCGGCGTCAATCCGGACGAATTAACCACCTTTCTTTTGGCCGATTACGGGGTTAACTATCCGGAAGACGGCATCTATTGCCTGGAAACCTTTTTCAAAGATCATCCGCAGCGCTGCCACAGCTTTGTGACGGCTTCCCTGGAGGGCTGGCAGTATGCCTTCGCCCATCCCGAAGAAGCCCTGGATATCGTCATGCGCTACGTGGTCGCGGCCAACGTGGCCACGGACCGGGTCCACCAAAAATGGATGCTGGAGAAGATGCAAGAGATCATCGAGCCGCCGGGCTGGAATCGCCCCATGGGGACGCTCGGCCAAGATGCCTATGAGCGCGTGGCCCAAGGACTGAAGAACGCCGGGTTAATCGAGGCCATCCCGGATTACGCTGCGTTTTACCATGATTGTGCGATATCCGATGAAAAATAGAAGCCTGGCCACCATTCTGATCATCACGATTCTTTCAAGCTCCGCCGTGATCTTTCTGGCGGCCTTTGCCTACAATTACTATGAGTCTCGGCAGGCGGTTCTGAAAGAAGTGGCCAATGGCGCCCGCGACTTGACCCGGGGCACGGCCTATAAAATTGCGGTGGTCCTGAAAGGGGTAGAAAAAGTCCCCCTCAACCTGGCCGCGGTGATGGATGATTTTTCCTTCAAGCGGCCGGAACTGCTGCGGTTGATCAAGAGCACGGTCGCCACCAATCCGGAAGTTTACGGCGTGGCCGTGGCCTATGAAAAATATGCCTTTAACCCCAAGAAAGAATATTTCACCCCCTATTACTACCGGAAAAACGGCCGCCTCACCTATGACCCGAACAGTGACGGGGACCCTCATTACCTGTATTGGTATTGGGATTGGTATCAAATCCCCAAGGAGTTGGGCCGCCCCATATGGAGCGAACCCTACTTCGATGAAGGCAGCGGCAATATCATCATGTCTTCCTATTCCGTGCCCTTCTACCGGAATATCAAAGGGCGGAAAACCTTCCAGGGGATCGTGGTGGCCGATATCTCTCTCATGTGGCTCAAGGATATCGTCCAGGGGGTGAAGGTCTACCAGACCGGCTACGCCTTCCTGCTATCGCCCAACGGGGTGTTCGTAACCTACCCGGACAAACGGCTGATGATGCGGCGCAGTATCTTCAGCATCGCCGAGGCCAGGCATGATCCGCGTCTGCGGCGGATCGGCCGGGATATGGTCCGGGGCGGGGAAAACCTGGTGCCGATCCAGGACTTTATGTCTGGCAGGCGGGTGTGGATGTATTATGCCCCGGTGCCGGACACCGGCTGGTCCCTGGGGGTCGTTTATCCCGAGGATGAATTGCTTGCGCCGGTGCTGGCGCTGCATCGTAAGATTCTCCTGATCGGCATCCTGGGTCTGGGCTTCCTGGCTCTGGTAATTACCGTAATTTCCCGCTCTATTACCGCACCCTTGCGGGGCCTGGCCCGCCAGACCGCGGTCATCGCCCGGGGAGATTTTAACGCCACGGTGCCCGAGACCGGAGCCCGGGAGATCGCCGACCTGGGCGCCTCCTTCAACGAAATGGGCCGCCAACTCACGGATTACATCGAAAAGCGGGATTTCATCCGGGACTCCTTCGGCCGCTACGTCACCGCCGAAGTGGTGAAAAAACTCCTGGAAGACCGGGAGGCCCTCGAGATGGGGGGCGAAACCCGGGAACTCTCCATCCTCATGTCGGACCTGCGGGGATTTACCGCCCTGACCGCGGACATGCATCCGGAGCAGGTGATCACCTTCCTGAACCGCTACTTGGGCAAGATGATCGAGGTGCTGATCGATTACCGGGCCACCATCGATGAAATCATCGGCGACGGCATCCTGGCCTTTTTCGGGGCCCCGGTGTCCCTGGAAGATCATCCCGCCCGGGCAGTGGCCTGCGCCCTGCAGATGCAGGCCGCCATGGAGGAGATCAACCGCCTCAACGACGCCGACGGGCTGCCCTATCTCCAGATGGGCATCGCGGTCAACACCGGCCTGGTAGTGGTGGGCAACATCGGCTCCGAACAACGGGCCAAGTATAGTGTGGTGGGCTCCGCGGTCAACTTCACCGGCCGCATGGAATCGTATTCCGTGGGCGGCCAGGTGCTCATCAGCGCCGCCACCTATGAGCGGGTCCGGGACCTGGTGGAGGTGCAGGGGTCCATGGAGGTGCAGATGAAAGGCGTGACTCTGCCGGCCACCCTCTATGATGTCCGGGCCATCAGCGGGCCGTTTACGCTCCGCCTCAAGGCCCGGCGGGAAGTGCTCATCGCCCTCGCCAAGCCCATCGCGGCCCAGGTGTTTGTCATCAAGGAGAAGATCGTGCGGGGCGCCGGCGGCCAGGCCTGGGTCACCCATCTCTGTGATACCTCGGCCCAAATCACCCTGGAAGAGGACATCCCGGCCTGGACGGACGTACGTCTGCAACTCCTGGATGACCATCAGGCGGAGTTGCCCGGCAAGATTTACGGCAAGGTCATCGCGGTGCGGGCCCGGGAGGACGGCCCCCAAGAGGCGGATATCCGCTTCACCTCCGTGTCCCCGGAGGTGTACCAATTCATCCAGCGGCTCGAGGCAACGCCTTAGGGGCAGTGGTCAGTTGTTAGTGGTCAGTGGTTAGTAGCCGGTACAAGGTACCAGTATTACTATTTTTTTATCACCCTGAGCCCCGCGCCAGGCTGGCGTGGCCTTCCATAATGAATACGACGGTTAGACCTTGATTCTTTACCTCCGTTCCTAAAGGGGGGCAAGGGGGTTATCATTAAGCTCTTGATAATCCCCGCTAAATCCCGGTATTGAAACGTTTTTCAGTCAGTTAAAAGACGACCAAAATACTGACCCCTGGCCCCTGGCCCCTGCTGTTCCCCGGCCCTCCCCTCAAAATGCCTTTTCCCGGCCCCATGAAAAAAAATTACCCGGCCGCGCCGGGTTTCCTTTTTTTTGGGGTTTTTATGACTAAAGGCCGGAAAACCGGGCTTAAGAATCTCACCCGAGATAGAGGAGATATATCCGTTATGAAAGCAATGAAAATGTCCTTGGTGGTATTGTTGACCCTGGCGTTGTGCCTGGGCCTGGCCGCGTCCTCCTGGGCCCGTCCCTGGGGCGGCGGTATGGGTGGCGGCATGGGTTGCGGCATGATGGGAGCCATGAACCTTACTCCCGATCAGGCCGGGAAGCTCTTTGACCTCAGGCAGAAGTTCATGAACGATACCGCTGAGGTGCGTAAAAAGATGATGATCCAGCGCATTGAACTGGCAAACCTCTGGAAGGCCGAAACGCCCGACGAGAAGGCGATTGTCGCCAAGCAGAAAGAAGTCAACGCCCTCCGGAGCCAGATGCAGGAAAAAAGTGTGGCTTTCCGGCTGGCGGCCCGTAAGATCGCCCCGCAATTAGGACAAGGTTTCCACCACGGCCGGGGTTGGGGCATGGGCCCCGGCGCCGGCATGGGTCCCGGCGGCGGGGTCTGTGTCGCCGGCGGTCCGTGTCCGGTACCCGGTGGCGGCCCCGGCCCCGCCGGTCCGGCCAAATAATTAATCTCCCTCATCCACTAACCCACCTCCTGAAGGTGAGGGGCGCTTTGACCGGCCCCTCACCTTGCTTTTCTCTCCTTCGGCAGCCACAGCCACAATTTTCCCCCCGAAGCCCGGTGAGTTCTTGAAAAATTTCCAGGTTTGCCTTAAAGTTATAAGGGAAGGCTAATTTCTCAAAGAATTATCAAGCTCATGGCGGTATTACCGATCCGTAAATTACCCGATCCGGTGCTGCGGCGGCAGGCCCGGGAAGTCATCGAGATCAACGGCAACCTACAGCGTCTCATCGACGATATGGCGGAGACCATGTATGCCGCGCCGGGCATCGGGCTGGCCGCCAACCAGGTGGGGGAACTCCGCCGTCTGATTGTCTTCGATGTAGCCCACAAAGAAGGCAAGCCCCGGCAACTCCACGTGGTCCTGAATCCTTGCATCACCGCGGGAGAAGGCGAGATCATCCACGAAGAGGGCTGTCTGTCGGTGGCCGACTTCTCGGCCGAGGTGCGGCGTCAAGCCCAGGTGGTGGTCAAGGGGCTGGACCGGGAAGGCAAACCCGTGGAGATCACCGGCGAAGGGCTCATGGCCGTGGTCCTACAGCATGAGATCGACCATCTCAACGGCATCCTGTTCATCGACCATATCAGCCGACTCAAGCGGGGGCTCTATTTAAGACGTCTGAAGAAACAGGTGGCCGCCAGGTGAAACCAGGTCCCTGGCGCCTCATTTTCATGGGCACGCCGCAGTTCGCCCTGCCGTCCCTGGAGGCCCTGCTGAGCGCCGGGGAAGAGGTGGCGGCCGTGGTCACCCAGCCGGACCGGCCCCGGGGGCGGGGCCAGATCGTCACCCCCTCGCCGGTGAAGGAACTGGCCCTGGACTGGAATCTGCCGGTGCTGCAGCCGGCGCGTCTTAAAGACCCGGACCTGATGCGGCGATTGCAGGCCTTGGAACCGGAGCTCATGATCGTGGTGGCGTACGGCCGGATTCTCCCCCATGACATCCTGGCCTTGCCGTCCGTGGGCTCCCTCAATGTCCATGCCTCCCTCCTGCCCCGCTATCGGGGGGCGGCCCCCATCAATTGGGCCCTGATCAGGGGGGATAAGGAGACCGGGGTGACCATCCAGTGGCTCCGGTACGAAGTAGATTCGGGCCCCGTCTTTCTCCAGGAACGGGTGCCCATTACCCCGGAGGACAACGTCGGCTCCCTGTACACCCGGCTGGCGGAGCGCGGCGCCGCCCTGCTGGTGCAGGCCCTGGATATGCTGCGGCGGGGGGAAGCCATCCAAATCCCGCAAAACGAGGCGGAGGCGACCCTGGCCCCCCCCATCTCCCGGGATATGCGCCGGCTCCACTGGGAGCTCGAGGCCGCGGAGGTGGCCGGCTGGATTCGGGGCCTGGACCCCCGACCGGGAGCCGCCACCCTTTGGCAGGGCCAGGTTCTCAAGGTATTCGGCGCCAGGGTCAAGAAGACCGGGGGGAGACCGTCGACCCCGGGAACGGTGCTCCGCCTGGCCCCTCAAGGTTTGGAAATTGCCTGCGGGCAGGGCAGCGTCACCGTCAAGGAGCTGCAACTGGCCGGGCACAAGCGCCTCGAGGTTGCCGAATTTTTACGGGGGCAGCCTCTGATCGGCCAGGTACTGGGATAGAGACACGCATGGATGAGCCGGTCACCATCATCAACGGCGGCAACTCCCTGCGGCCCCAGAAGCGCATCTTTCTGGGCCTGCTGGTGGTTACCTGCCTGCTGTTCACCCTCATTCTGGGCGTCCTCTGGTATGTGCCCTACGTCGGCCTCACTACGATCTCCCCCAAACTCCCCCTGATCCTGGGGATTTCCTTCGGCGTCCTCCTGTTCCTGGTGGTGGGCATGCTGGTCATGCTGGCCCTCACCGTGGTCCTGGGACGGGACCTGTTCTTTTCCCGCAAACTCCGGGGGCTGGTGATTAAGCTGCTGCTCCCCTTGATGAGCGTGGTGGGCAAACTCTGCGGCGTGTCCAAAGATCAGGTGCGGCGCTCTTTCATCGAAATCAACAATCAGTTGGTCCTGGCCCAGCACCCCCGCACCACCTCGGATAAGCTGCTGCTCCTCATGCCCCACTGTCTGCAATTCCACGAATGCCAGTTCCGCATCACCGGCAACACGGTGCACTGCAAACGCTGCGGCAAATGTCCCATTACCGGGTTGGTGGAGCTGTCGGAGAAATACCACGTGGGCCTGGCGGTGGCCACTGGCGGCACCCTGGCCCGGCGCATCGTGGTGGAGCGCCGGCCCCGCCTGATCATCGCGGTGGCCTGCGAGCGGGATCTCAGCAGCGGCATCCAGGACAGCTACCCCCTGCCGGTCTTCGGCATTATCAACCAGCGCCCCAACGGCCCTTGCTACGATACCCTGGTGAACCTGGAGCAGGTGGAAGAGGCCCTGAAAACCTTCCTGCTGCCCGCGCCCGTGGCGGCCCGCCAGGAGGAGCCCCAAACCCAGCCGGCCTGAAGCGGCCGCGGGCGGGTTGCCGGTAATTTCAGTTCTGACTCACTCCCTCCGCAGGTCTAACTTCCTGCCTTTCGGGCTCGATCATCAAGGCGCGGCTAAACGGCGGGGCGGTGAGTGCACCGCCCCTACAGCTTGGCAAGTTATAATCCTCGTTCCCAAGCTCTTGCTTGGGAACGGATGTTTTGCCCCAAGCTCTGCTTGGGCACATCCATGACTATTTAATTCATTCAATCACTTACGATTATAGCCCTATTGATCCGGCCAGTTACCAATCGGGGGAAAGTAAACCGGGGCTCAGGTCTTGTGGCGCTTACTCTCCAGGAGGTCCTTGAACTCGGGGGGGATTTCCTTGCCTTCCACCAGATTGGCCAGGAGGCGGCTGCCCACCACGGACGGGGCAAACACGATCTCCGCCCCCGCCAGTTTCAGGCGGCGAATGGCCCCGGCCGAGCCGGCGATGGCCAGGACCCGAATGTGGGGATTTAAATCCTTGGCCACCAGGGAAATGAAGGCGTTCTCGCCATCGTCCTCCCGGGCGGCGATGACCAGGGTGGCGGCGTCGATCCCCGCGTCTTTCAGTACCTGGTCATCTCCGGGGTTGCCCCGCACCACCGGGTGATCGGGCAGGGTAGGGGGGGTGGCGCCGGCGGTGATGATGTGCACAAAGGGGATACCCCGGGCGATGAACTCCCGGGCCGTGTTGACGGCCAGGCCGCCTTCCCCCGCCAGGATGACGTGATCTTTCGGTTTCATTTTTTCTTCCCTGGGATTGAAAAAGCGGTCGATTTCTCCGGAAACGGCCGGACCCAAAACCGAGGCGATGGCGGTGGCAAAAACACTCAAACCCACGATCAGCAGGGACACCACGAAGAGCCGGGTCTCCGGGGTAATCGGCACGATATCCCCGTAGCCCACCGTGGCCAACGTGATGATGGTAAAGTAAAAGGACGAGACCAGTTCATGGATTTTAGGGCGAAACCCTTCTCCCAGCACGTAGGCGCCGAAGGTGCCGTAGGCCAGGATGGCCAGGATGCCCATCAAGGAGAAGACGTAGTTGGCGGTAGTGGTCCGGCGGGTGAAGCGGTGCCGGCAAGACCAGGAGGGCCAGGAGCATCGCGCCGGAGATAATCAGGCTGGCGCCCCGGTTCCCCTGGGCCAGGTTGATCGCCACGGTGACCGCCAACAGGAGCACGGCGAAGGCCCAGGCCGTGGCCAGGCGCTTAAGCACGCCGAGGCCCAACAGCACCAGGAAGGCTCCCAGAATGGCCTGGGTGCTGCTCCCCAGCACCGACAGCGACTCGCCCAGGCTGGACAGGGGCCCGATCTGGCTGAAGGGCACCAGGTTGTACCGCAGGCCGCTGTTGATGTTCAAGGCGCCGTTGAGCACCAGGGCCAGGGCCAGCGCCCACTCCGGCCGCAGCGTCTGCACCCACAGCAGGGCGCGGCGCAGCGGCTTGGAGGGTGACGCGGCGGCCGGTTCGCCCGGAGGGAGCATATTACCACCCGCCATCGGCTAAGATCTTTAGCAAAACCCACCAGTCCTTTACACGGTCAAGATACTGCGCTCCAATTTTGAGCGGTAATCTGCACTGAGCCCATTTAAGCCAGCCCGCCCCCAGGATGCAAGCAGAAAATTAGGGGAATTAAACCGATTTAACCTGACAATCATCAAGCCAGGCCTAAATCAGGTCTGACCTCGGGAGTTCAAACTGTCATCCGGCAGGTTTATAGATGCAGATATGATAAGTATATCCAATAATTTTACTGGCTATTAAACTGCACATATATAGCAGATAGTGCGACCCTTCAAAATTACAAAATGAATCGGTCATCAGCGGGGAGAGGTAGCCCAGTTAGGCGGGCGAAAATTCATGGGAACGGTCTCGTTTGCTCAGGATAGTCTTGGATATAACTCTTAAAAAGATATTTTCTTGCGTCTTCGGTATAATGAAGCTGCGACAAAAAAGCTAAGGGTGGAAGGAGTTGGGAGGCAGTGCGGTCACTGACTTGCAGGAGGGTTTCCAGCCAACGCGATTTAGGGTTCGGCCGAAACGTCTCGGTTTCTGCTTTCAGATGTGGTATCCCGCTGCACAACTTATTTTGTTAGGGGAGAAATTTTATCGATGCGGGTATTGGTGGTAGAGGACGATCAAAAAATCGCTTCATTTGTCATTAAGGGACTGGAGCAGGCGGGGTTTGCCGTGGACCATGCCGCCAATGGTGAAGACGGCCTGCATATGGCCCTGAATGAGCCTTATGATGTCACGGTCATTGATATCATGTTGCCGAAACGGGACGGGCTGAGTCTGATCGAAGAACTGCGGCGGCAGCAGGTGAATACTCCGGTGATCATTCTGAGCGCCAGGCGCTCGGTGGATGATCGGGTCAAGGGACTGCAAACCGGTGGCGACGATTACCTCACCAAGCCCTTTGCCTTTACTGAACTTTTGGCCCGGGTTCAGGCGCTCATCCGCCGGGCCGGCGGCATGACTCACCCTACTCGCCTGACGGCTGGAGAATTGGTGCTGGACTTGGTTTCCCGGGAAGTGATCAGGGGTGACGTGAAGATCGACCTGCAACCCCGGGAGTTCGCCTTGCTGGAATACCTGATGCGCCACGCCGGCAAGGCGGTTTCCAAGACCATGATTTTGGAGCACATCTGGGACTACAGCTTCGACCCGCAGACCAACGTGGTGGACGTGCTGATTTGCCGGTTACGCACCAAAGTTGATCGGGATTTCGAGCCCAAGCTGATTCAGACCATCCGGGGAGTGGGCTATGCCCTTAAGGCCTCTTAGGCGGTTCCGCAAAACCCTCAGCTTGCGTCTGACCCTGTGGTACTCGGCCATTTTTGTCATTAGCTCCCTGGTCTTGTTTGTTGCCGCCTATCTGTTTCTCACCGCTTCCCTGCGCCAAAAAGACCACGAAACAATCTTGGGGAAACTCAAAGACTACCAGGCCCAATACCAGGCGGGGGGGATTATCGCCCTGAGAAACGACATCAAGTTTCAGCAATATGCCGGCAAACGCCATGAATATTTCGTCCGCCTGGCGGGGCCACACAACCGGACGCTGTTCTTGAGCCTTCCCGATCAATGGGCCGATTTCGACCTGGCGCCCCTGGAAGGCAGTCCCCTCAGCGGGCAAGCCTGGATTCATCTCAAGGCCCGGAATGATGAAAACGTCTTAGAGATTATCTCGCTGCGGCTTTCCGATGGTTTAATCCTCCAGGTGGGCAGCGACACCGAAAACCGGGAGGAATTTCTGGAAAGCTTTCGTGGCATCTTTCTCGGGGTCATGCTGCCGGTCATCCTCTTGGGCTTTCTGGGAGGTCAATTCCTGGCCTCCCGGGCCTTGCGCCCTATCCGGCAGCTCATCCAGACGGTCCAGACCATCACTGCCACGGGCGATATCGAGGCGCGCATGCCGGCTTCCCCCTCCGGGGATGAACTCGGTGAGCTGGCTCGGCTCTTCAACCGGATGTTGGAGAAAATCGAGGCCCTCATCAAGGGTATGAAGGGAACCTTAGACAATGTGGCCCATGATCTGCGCACCCCCCTGGCCCGGATGCGGGGGACTGCCGAGATGGCGTTGCAAGCCCCGAAAGACCCGGAGGCCTGCCGGGAAGCCCTGGGTGATTGCCTGGAAGAGTCTGAGCGGATTATCACTATGATTAACACCCTGATGGATATTGCCGAGGCGGAGACGGGGACACTGCCGCTTAAAAGGGCTCGGGTCAATCTTGCCGGGCTGCTGGACGACGTTTTAGACCTTTACCGCTACGTCGCCGAAGAAAAGCAGATCGCAGTTGCCGCCGCCTATCCCCCGGAGCTCTGGGTAACTGCCGATGAGAGTCGTCTTCGCCAAGCGCTGGCCAACCTGCTGGACAATGCCCTGAAGTACACCCCCTCAGGTGGACACATCGAGGTGAAGGCCCGTGAGGCGGACCGGCAGGCGATGGTGGTCTTTCAGGATACAGGGGTGGGGATTCCGCCGGAGGATCTGCCCCGGATCTGGGATCGCCTGTATCGCGGAGACAAAAGCCGGTCGCAACGGGGCCTGGGCCTGGGTCTGAGCCTGGTCCGGGCCATTATCCAGGCGCACGGCGGCCAGGTGTCCGTCACCAGCACTCCCGGCGTCGGTTCCACCTTTGAAATCGCTCTGCCCCAATAATTTCCCGACCCCGGTTCCCCCCATCCCCCTCGCGAAAATCCACCTTACTAATTTGTAATGTTGTGGCAAGGTTCTGGTAATATTTCTTATGGTATCCAATCATTCAGACTTCAATGCCAAAGGAGGAGATTGTATGAAAACCGTGTCAGCCTGCCTCGGCATCCTGGCGATATCGGTCTTATTGAGCTTGCCCGCTTATGCCAAGAAAGACAAGGGGGAAGCCTACCAGACCCAACCGACCATCACCGCGGAGCAGGCTAAAGCCGCGGTCACAGCCGGCCTGCCCAAGCTTAGCCTCGGCAAGCCCTTTACCAAACAGGGGAAAAGGGGGGATATCAAGCTGGAAGTTCCCATGATGCTGGAGGGTAAAGTGGTGGGCAGGGTAAGACTGAATCCCTTGACCGGGGAGGTCCTGATAAAGGGACAGAAGCTGCAGGCCCAGAAGCTTTCCGTCTCTCCCGAGCAAGCCGCGGCGGCGGTCCAGAAAATCCTGCCTAACCTGCAAGTGGGGTCCGCCTGGCTGGGCAAACAAGGGGAATGGAAAGTGCCCTTGCTCTACCAGGGCGCCGTGATTACCGAAATGTCGGTCCATGGCCAAAACGGCTCCATCCTCCCGGACTGGAAGGCCGCCAAGGACGTCTCGCTCTTCGGCAGGTAAAACCGCCCAGGTTCCCCCACCCGCGGCCGACGTCGTCCGCAGGGGCCGGAAACGCCAGGTTTTCCGGCTCCTTGCACTTTTGGCGGCAACCGCCATCCTTACTTATTTGTAATCTCCAGGCAAGGTTCCGGTAATCCTACTTGATTATGATGAAGTTCAAAAAGGAGGTGCGAATTATGAAAAACAGTGGTTTTTGGAAGGGCGCGAGCCTGGCCCTGGCCCTGCTGTTAGCCGGAGGGGTCGGCAAGGCGGCCCTGGCCGCGAATCAGCAGACCAATGCCCAGGTTCCCACCTACACCTGCAGCATCAAGGTGCCGGAGCCGGAACCGGCGGACCTTTCCACCCTGGCCAAGATAAAGGCTGACCAGGCCATGGCCGCGGCCCAGACCGCCTTCCCCGGCGCCCAGGTGAAAAAAGTCGAACTGGACAACGAAAACGGCTGCCTGGTGTACAGCGTCTTCCTGAGCAACGGCCTGGATGTGAAAGTGGACGCCGGCAACGGCAGCGTCCTCTTCCACGAGAAGGCCGGCAAGGAAGGCCATGAAGGCCGCGAAGAAGAGGACTAACGTTACCTTTTCCGGGGGCTCCAGGATTATCCGGAACCCCCGGAACTATTTGGAGAGGTTGCCATGCCTGCCATAGAAATTCAAGAGTTAAAAAAGAGCTTTGAGGGACAACCGGTGCTGCACGGCGTTTCGCTGGTGGTGAGTCATGGAGATATCTACGGCTTCCTGGGGCCGAACGGCTCGGGCAAGACCACCACCTTGCGCATTCTGCTGGGGATTTTCCCCCCGGATGCGGGCAAGATCTTGGTGTTGGGCCTGAACCCGACCGTCTCCGGCCCCCAGTTGCGTCGGCGGGTCAACGCCTTGCCGGAATCCCACGGCCTGTATGGCTGGATGTCGGCGTTAAGCTACCTGGTCTTCTTCGGGCGGCTCTATGGCATGGAGTTTAGCGGCGGTGATTACCGCGCCCGCTTGCGCCGGGTGGGCTTGGACCCTGATGATTCCCGCCCTATCCGGGCCTTTTCCCGGGGCATGAAGCAGCGCCTGGGTATCTCCAGGGCCATGATCAACGACCCGGAGGTGCTGTTCCTGGATGAACCCACCAACGGCCTGGACCCGAGAGGCCGCCGGGAGATTCATGATCTTCTCTTGCAGCTTAACCGGGTAAGAAACCTGACCATCATGATTTCCACCCATATCCTGGACGACGTGGAGCGGCTGTGCAACCGCATCGCGATCCTGGACCATGGCCTGGTGCGGTATGAAGGGCCGGTGCACCCCGAAGCCGGAGGTCATCCACGTTATCGCTTTCACCTGGGAAATGAAGGCATGATTCCTTCACCTTGGAACTTTCCAGGAATTTCTTTGCTTGACCACCAGGATAGCTGGATCACCTGTGCGATCGAGGGCAGATCGCCGACGGAAGCCATTAACACGTTGATCACGGGGGGTCTTCCCATTGTCGAGGCCACGGCCTTTACCGACGATTTGGAAGCCCTATACCTGGACCACACTACGGGAGGTGCGTTATGAACCCCTGGCTGCCCTTAGTAAAACGAGAATTTCAGGAGGACTTTAAGGCCAGCCGGGTCGCGGTTTTCTTGGTGATAGCCACCCTGGTGCTCAGCGCCTTTGCCGTCTTACTGGTCAGCAATACCGAATTGAGCTTGTTGGACAATGCCCAGGCCGTCTACATGATGGCCGGCATCATCGTAGCTCTGGCGGCGCTGGTGGCGGTGATCCGGGGTAGCGACGGTTTTGCCGGAGAGCGGGACCGGCAGACCCTGGAGCCGCTGTTGTTGGCGCCCATCACCGGTTCCGGGCTGGCCGCGGCCAAGCTGTGCGGCATACTATTTTCCTGGCTCACTCTCTTTATCCTGGCGATTCCTTATCTCTGGGCAGTGGGAAGCACTGGGCAAAATCTCTTTGCTACGATACTGTATCTGTTCCTCGCCGGAACCTTGATCGTCCTCGGGTTCGGCGGGGCGGCCCTGGCCCTGTCCGCTCGCATGAGAACTTTCAAAGGCGTGCTGTCTTTGGGGCTGACCGTGCTCCTGCTTTTGAGCAGTCCGGTGCTCCTCGGGCCATCCCTCCGGCAGAGTGCCGTGGGGCGCGTGCTGGACCTGGCCAATCCCTTCGCGGCCGCCTTGAATACCCTGGACAGCGTCATCATCGATAGTCAGGGACTGGCCTGGCAACTTCTCCGCCTGACCGTCATGCTGAGTTATGCGTTGGCGGTCCTGTGGTGGTTATATGCGGCCACCAGGAGGCTTGAACCATGAAAGTGCTACACTTAAAAAGGCTGGCGCTCATCATTGTATTGGCGAGCGCCTGGTTAATCTCCGGTCAAATGGCCGCCTCAGCCGGAGTGGGGCCGGCTCTCCGGGTGTCATTGCAGGCCCCGGCGGGCGCCTTGAAGATGGGTGACACTCCCAATTTCCTCGGTGGAGTTACGAATCTCGGTCCGCAACCGGTTCAGGGGTTGGTGGTTTATCTCTCCCTGGTTTCCATGGCGCCCGGCGACGAGCATCCGGTGGACCTGGAGGACTGGTCGGCCCAGAAAGCGGTGCGCATTGACCGATTGAATCGAGGCGCTGCGGATTATCGCAATTGGGGCATGCGCCTTATTGCCGCAGGCAAGTTCGGTGTGGCTCTGACCGTGGTGGACCCCCGGGAACCCCGGCCCATCGTCAGCGATCTGGTGCCCTTTGAGATCCAACCGAAGGCGACGCTCGTCGCCGGCCGGGTACTGCCGGTGGCCATCGGCGAGCCCTTGCTCATTGTACTTCTGTTGGGCGGGATTTTTTTTTATAATTCTCGTTCCTATCATAAACACAAAAAAGAAGGATTGGGCTGAGACGATGAAGATAGTCAAAGTGGCGGCAAGTTCGTTACGCACATGTGAATATTGCGTAGTCCAATAATCGGCGACTGATATGCTCGGATTGCTCCTGGTTCTGACCCTAACCCTCACCGGCTGCGCCACTTATCACCCCTTGCCCTTGAATAAGGCCGCGGTTGATAAAGCCTTGGCTCCCCCGGCCCTGGAATCGATTTCCCTTAAGGCAGCGCAGATCCACCATCCCCTGCTGCGGCCGGTGAACTTCGATCTGCGGGACGGGCTTTCCCCGGATGAAGCGGCCGTTCTGGCGGTGATCGCCAACCCTCAGCTAAGGGCTCTGCGGGACCAAAAGGGCCTGGCCCAGGCGCAACTCATCCAGGCGGGGATTCTGCCCAACCCCCAATTTTCTTACAGTCTGGACCTCCCCATGGCCGGGGCCACCCAAGGGACGGTCAAGGCCTACGGCCTGGGATTGAGCTGGGACATTGTCTCTCTTCTGACCCGGAGTGCCAAGATGGCCGGCGCCCGCAATCAGGCGCAGGCGGTTGACTTGGAGGTGGCCTGGCAGGAATGGCAGGTGGCCCAGGCGGCGCGACTCCACCTCTATCGGGTGGCGCTCCTTGACCGGCAACTGGCTGTGGCTAAAGACGAAGAAAGGGGCTTGCAGGACAACGTCGCCACCGTCAAGCGCGCCCTGGACCTGGGATATGTTACAATCATCAATCTGGCAGCAGCCCAGGCCTCGTTGCAAAAAGTCCATCTCCAGGTGTTGACCATCGAGCAGCAGCGCGAGCAGGAACGCCTGGCGTTGAACCAGGCTTTGGGTCTGCCTCCGGAGCAGCACATTCCCCTGCCGGCGCGGCTGGAGCCTCCTTCCCCCCAGACGCTGCCATCCCTCAAGGAAATCAGCCGGGATCTGGAGGCGCGGCGCTTGGATCTCCTGGCCCTCAAAATGGGGTATCAGAGCCAGGAGGAGCGCCTAAGGGAGGCCATCCTGGCCCAGGTTCCCAAAATCAATATCGGTTTTGCCCATGCCAGCGACAGCACCCATGTTATTACCACGGGCTTTGCGGTGACTATCGACTTGCCCATTTTTAACCGCAACCAGGGACGGATCGCCATTGAGACTGCGACCCGGCAAAAGCTCTTCGATGAATATGCCAGCCGTCTTTTCACCTCCCGGGCCGACGTGGCGCGGCTCTTGGCCAATATGGCTTCCTTAAGCCAACAGATCAAAACTACGGAAAACTCCATTCCTACCTTGAGCAACCTGGTGCAGACTTACTACCACGCCTTGTTGGAAGGCAATGCCGATGTGATCAGCTACTACAATGCCCGGGATGAACTGATCGCCCGGCAGATAGACCTCCTCACCCTAAAGCGGAACCTGGCGGACCAGCTCATCGCCCTGGAAATCGCCGCCGGCGAATATCTGGGGAACCGAGAACAGGAGACGTCACCCAAATGAGATGGGGCCGAATTATCGCGATTTTTGTCATCCTCGTGGTCATCCTGGCAGTCGCGGTGTGGCGGCTGCGTCATTCGGAGTTGGAAAAGACCGCCGGCGAGGTCTTGGGGCCGGTGGCCCAGGTGCAGACCGCCCCCATCAGACAGGGGGCGCTGACCGAACAGATTATCGCCTATGGCTCGGTCATCCCGGCGCCGGGGGCCTTGCAGACCGTCTCCGTGCCGTTCGAGAGCCAGGTGATACAGATCATGGTCAGCAACGGCCAAAAAGTTTCCAAGGGGAATGATCTCCTGGAGATCAAGCCCAGCCCCGATACCGCCCTCCAACTGGAGCAGGCCGTTCAGGCCTTAGATCTTGCCAGGCAAAGCCTCCAATTTGTGGAAAGGAAATTCGAACTAAAGCTGGCCACCAATGACCAGGTGCTCCAGGCCAAGCAAGCTCTGCAACAGGCCCAACTGCGCCTGGAGAGTATGAAAAAGCGGGGGGTTGGGGCTCCCCGAATAATTCATGCCGATGCGGGGGGGTTGATTAAGAAAGTTTTCGCCCAGGAGGGGGCCATAGTTCCGGCCGGCAACCCCTTGCTGGAAATCGTGGCGCAAAATCGTCTGGAAGTGCGCCTGGGGGTAGAGCCTGACTATATCAACCGGGTCGCGCCCCATCAGCCGGTGTCATTGACCAGAGTGAACGTCCCTAAGGCCCCGGCGGTTACCGGCCATATCCGCAAGATCTCCTATGGCCTCGACACCGCCACCCGCCTGGCGGATGTGTTTGTAACTCTACCGGCCACGGCGGATTTTTTACTGGGCGAGTCCACCTCCGGGGCCATAACCGTGGCGTTTGTCCAAGGGCTTATCGTGCCCCATTCCGCGGTCCTGCCCGAAGGCCAGGGTTACAGCCTGTTCACCATCAAAGATAACCGGGCCGTGAAGCACCTGGTCCAGGTCGGCCTCCGGAATGATAAGGAAGTGGAAATCAAGGGTGAAGGATTAAAAGCCGGAGAACCAGTGGTGGTGCTGGGTAATTACGAACTCAAAGACGGTATGGCGGTAAAAGTCAAGGCGGCGCCATGACAATAACCGAGTGGATTCAGGCGCACCGCCGCTCCATCCTCTTCCTCATGGCGGTCATGGCCGGGGCCGGACTGGTCAGCAGTTTCAGCCTGCCGGTCGCCCTTTTCCCCCGGACCAACTTTCCCCGGATCGAAGTGAGCCTGGACGCAGGCGATCGGCCCGCCGAACGGATGGCTATTGAGGTCACTTACCCGGTGGAGGAGGCCATCCGTTCCGTTCCCGGCGTGCTCGATATCCGTTCCACCACCAGCCGGGGCAGCGCCGACATCACGGTTAATTTCGAGTGGGGCCAGGACATGGTGGCCGCCATGCTCCAGGTGGAGTCTGCCATTAACCAGGTCCGTGCCGGGCTGCCGGCTGGCACCGCCTTCCGGGTGCGGCGCATGGACCCCAACGTCTTCCCGGTGCTCGCCTACAGCCTGACTTCGAAAACCCATTCATTAGTGGAATTGCGGGACATCGCCTTCTATCAACTGCGCCCTCTGCTCTCGGCAGTCCCCGGCGTGGCCCGGGTGGGGGTCGGGGGTGGCGCCCAGGCGGAATACCAGGTGGTGGTCAATCCGGCCCGTTTGGCCAGCTATCATCTCTCCCTGGACCAAGTCGCCCGGGCCGTTTCCGCCGCCAATATCATTACCGCGGTGGGCCGGCTGGAAGACCATTATAAACTCTTCCTGGTGGTGTCCGATACGCGCTTCCACACGCTGAGGCAAATTGGGCAAACTATCCTGCGCTCAGGGAAAGATGGTCTGGTGCGCCTGGAGGATATTGCCCAGGTCACCGTGGCCACGGCCCCCCAGTGGACCCGGGTCACTGCGGATGGCCGCGACGCCGTGATCTTTCAGGTCTATCAGCAACCCGGCGGCAACACGGTGCAAATTGCCAAGGATATCAAACAAGAACTCGCCGGGTTCCGCTCTCACCTCCCCGCCGGCATTACCATCGCCAACTGGTACGACCAGAGCCAGTTGATCCTGGCGTCCGCCGCCAGCGTCCGGGACGCCATTCTCATCGGCGTGCTCTGTGCGGTGCTGATTTTATGGCTCTTCCTGCGCAACCTGCGCATGACCTTTATTGCCGCGGTCATCGTGCCCTGCGTCCTGGGAGCCACCATCCTGCTCCTCTATGTGCTGCATATGAGCTTTAATATCATGACCCTGGGAGGCATGGCCGCGGCGGTGGGGCTCATCATTGACGATATGATCGTCATGGAAGAGCAGATCGTGCGCAGATTGCGCCAGTCGGCGGCTCACCACCGCTTAAGCGTGATGACGGCTATGCAGGAATTTTTCCAGCCCCTGTCGGGATCATCTGCGGCCACCATTATCATCTTCACCCCCATGGCCTTCCTCTCCGGGGTCACCGGCGCGTTTTTCAAGTCCCTGTCCCTGACCATGGCGGCTAGCCTGATTATCTCCTTCCTGATGGCCTGGCTGGCGGTGCCGCTCCTGGCCGCGCACCTGCTCCGCCCCGAAGACGCTCGCCACGAGGAAGGTGGCGCCTGGACCCTGCGTTGCCACCTCGCCTATGAAGCAGTTATGCGCCGTCTCCTGAAGCGCCACTGGCTGGTCCTGCTGGGGATAGTGCCCTTGCTGGCCCTGGGCTGGCTGGCCTATCAGCACCTGGGTTCGGGCTTTATGCCCAAAATGGATGAAGGGGGCTTTGTCATTGATTACCGTGCCCCTCCCGGCACCTCCCTGACGGAGACCGACCGCCTGGTGCGCCAGGTGGAGGCGATCTTGCAGAAAATCCCGGAAGTGGACACCTATTCCCGGCGCACCGGGTTAGGGTTGGGCAGTGTGGGCCTCACCGAAGCCAATGAAGGCGATTTCTTTGTCCGCCTCAAACCTTTCCCCCGGAAACCCATCGAGACCGTGATGGACGAAGTGCGCCGGCACGTTGAGCACGCCATACCCGGCCTGCACGTGGAAATGGCCCAACTGATGGAAGACCTGATCGGCGATCTCACCGCAGTGCCCCAGCCCATCGAGATTAAAATTTTTTCAGATAATGCTCCACTGCTGCAAAAATTGGCCCCCCAGGTGGCCGCCGCCATCGGCAAGATCCCGGGAGTGGTGGACGTCAGGGACGGTATCGTGCTGGCGGGAGACGCCCTGGACATCCGGGTGAACCGGGATAAGGCCTCCCTGGAAGGCGTCAACCCCGATGAAGTCACCCGCATGGCGGCCAACTTCATGAGCGGCGTGGTTACCACCCAGATTCAGCAAGGCCCCAAAATGGTGGGGGTGCGCGTCTGGACGCCCCCGGAGAGCCGCCGCACCATCCGCGATCTGGAACATCTGCGCCTGCGGGCCTCGGACGGGCACCTGTTCCCCCTTAAGCGCATCGCCCAGCTTACGGTGATCACCGGACAGCCGCAGATCATGCGGGACAACCTGAAGCGCCTGGTGGCCGTCACCGGGCGCATCAGCGGCCGGGATATGGGTTCGGTCATCCGCGACGTCCAGGCCGCCCTTGACCAGCCTGGCTTGTTGCCTTCGGGGGTGTACTACCGCCTGGGCGGCCTCTATGCCCAGCAGCAGATCGCCTTTACCGGCCTGGTGGTGGTATTTTTGGCCGCGGTCGTCCTGGTCTTCGCCTTGCTGCTTTTTCTGTATGAGCGGTTCCTCGGCGCCATCGCCATCCTCTGCACCACCTTGATGGCGCTGAGCGCCGTTTTCATCGGCCTCTGGCTCACCGGAACGGAACTGAACATCTCTTCCATGATGGGCCTGACCATGATCGTGGGCATCGTCACTGAGGTGGCTATCTTTTACTTTTCCGAATATCACGCCTTGCCTGATGACCTGGAGCGCCACCACGCTTTAATCCTGGCGGGAAAAAACCGAATGCGGCCCATCGCCATGTCCACCCTGGCCGCCATCCTTGCCCTGATGCCCCTGGCCCTGGGGATCGGCCAGGGCGCGGCCATGCAACAACCCCTGGCCATCGCCATCATCTCTGGGTTATGCTTACAACTGCCGCTGGTTTTGATGGTGTTGCCCGTCTTGGTGGTGAGTCTCGATAAACGAGTTTAATTTCCGAAAGACCCACGGCTATTAAACCTGGGAGAAATTCATGGACTCGGAGCGGCTGGGCCGGATCTTTAGCGCCATCTTTTACTTTGCCTCCTTGCCGCCTTACCGGCAGCCTGATGACCGCTGTGGAATAGCCTGAACTGAGGTTGAATCATCCTTCCCTTCAACCAAAGTTAAATGGACTCTCCATGAGATTGAATGTGACTGACGAGCCGGTGAAGCCAGAGCGTCTGGAACTCCTGAACCACCGGAGCAGCCCCTGGCCTTATATACTTTTAGGTGCGCTCTTCGGCGCCGGGATCGAAATGCTGCTAATTTTGCCCTTGGATGCGGTATTCCGGAATCTATTTGAGTACATTTTTGCGGGAAATCCTATCCGATTGCACTATGCCCTGGCCCATCTTGGCCGCCCAGGAGAATGGCCGACGTTCAGCCTGACCGGCTTTATTTTAGGGGCTGCCTTGGGGTTCGTCTTCTATCGCCTGAAACAGAACCAGAAACGTCTCCAAAACCTGCGTCAGGAGTTTGAAATCCAAGTGGCGACCCTACGGCACCATTACAAAAATCTGGCTTTGGGGATAAACGGGTTTTCCGCCAGAGCCAGACGCAAACTGGAAAAATTGCAGCCACAGCTCCATAATTGTGCCTTGCCGGATGCTGATCTCAAGGTCGAGATCGATGCTCTGGAGCAAAGCCTCACTATTTTGGCAGAAGCCTCGCAACGCCTTTCCAGTATCTTGACGGAGGAACTGAGGTTCTTAAAGGCTCTGCAAAGCAAAGGTTTAACCCCATCGTCCCAAGATTTTTTCCCTGTTTTACGGCGTGCCATCCAGGATCTCCTGGAGTTGCGTTTTCAAGAAAAAAAGATCCGCGTGGAAATCAATGGCCAACCGCTGGCAGAACCCTGCGCCCCTTTGGTATTTGACTTTGAGCCTTATACCATGGAGGTCATCTTGCAGAATATTTTGAGCAACGCCATGCGCGTCGGGGATTTCATCCAGCTGAGGGTGACTGAGCACAATGGCATGGTGGGAGTGGAAATCGTCGATAATGGGCCCGGCTTTGACCTGGAAGAGATTAAACGGAACCTGGTGAGTGGGGAGGGTCATCGGAGTGCAGAAAGCTCCCATTTGGGCCTCCGGGTAACGTTGTACTTATTGGAGAAAGTTGGCGGCCAATTGTTCGCCTTGAATAAGACCGGCGCCGGAGCCGCCTTTATCTTAGAATTTCCCCAACAACCTCCAGGTCACCTATAATCTCTATCCGACTGCGTAATATTTCTACTGCGTACGGCCTCTTGCTTCCGACCGAGAGGGGCTTAACATTGCGGGAATCTTGTATTGCGGGGACGAGGTATCCTGCATCGTTTTAGGGGCGATAGATGATTCATGGGTTGGGAGCCACCGCAGTCAGGCTGGTTTTGATTTCAGCGACTGTGCGCATCTCCGTCGGGTGCATCTCAGCCCCGGCATCGGCAAAAACATAGTAAGGGCCTTTATGGGCAAAGCTCTTAGGGACCATGGCCTCATCAACCCCTTGGCCTAAAAGCCACTCAGCCACTTTGATGCCCTTGCCTTTGCTGAGGTGGGAAAAAGTGTTCACCAGGAGACGTTCTTCCAAAAGTTTCCGGTCATTGGTCCGGATTATGAGCAAGAGAAAATAAGGCGCCTCACCAAAATGCTCCGACAGGGTCTGCCGGTCTTCGGCCAGCGGCAAGGCATAGGTGAGGTTATCTTTCACTACCGGCTCATAATGAATCAGTACCCGGTCTACATGGGCAATCTTCGCCTTGATTTGAGCCTCGATGCGCCCAGTCACCAAGTGGGCCTTTTGAAAGTCTTTGATTTTTAGAGCCAGTTCCGCCTCGATGAACTTGAACCTTCCGGAGTTCCTTCCCGTCAATGACTTAATCTTAACGACTTCCGGGTTTTCCAAAATAAGTTCACGGATACCGTTCAAGGTGCTGAAATCCACAGAGGCGTCCAGGAGCACCCGGATGGCATCTAGAGCGATTTTTATGCCCACCCAGGCAATGAAAACGACGATAACCAGGGCCACCACCTTGTCCAGGGGAAATTTAATCCGGAAGTATTCTCCTATCAGGCCCACGAGAATTATGGCGGCAGAAAACATATCTGTACCGATGTGCCTGGCATCCGCCACCAAACTGGGTGAACCGAGTTCTCTGCCTTTCTTGAGTTCAAATCTTGAAAAAGCCAGGGTGATAACGATAATCAAGACTACGCCCGCCATGGCCACGGGCAGGTGCGTCGGCCTTAGCCGACCTGTTGCCGCGAGGACGCTTTGGACAATCTCAAAGCCCCCCAACGCCAATAATCCCACCGTGAACAAGGCCATCAGATTTTCTACTTTATAAAGCCCATAAGGGAAAAGCCTGGTTTTACGGCGGGAAATCCTGATGCCGGCCCAGATGGAGGCGGCTGAGACAATATCCGCACACGAATGAATGGCGTCGGCCCTGAGGGCAAGGCTACCGGAAAAGACCGCAAGGCCATATTTACAGATGACCAGGCTGAAATTGACCGCGATAGAGTAAAGGGCTATTCGTTCCGCGGGGTCCATGGGTGCCTCTAAGTCATTTTACGCTTTTTCCCCTGATAGAGCCAATTCTAAAGCAAACGAGCGATGTGATCCTCTCCTTTAGCTGTGCGAGAGTCATGATCAATGTGAATAGGGAAGAGTGGATGCAGCCTCACGGTTGCGGAAGAAAGAATCAGTTCTTAATCTAAGTATGGAAAACCCTTTGCGGCAGATGTACCAATCTTTATGAGGGGAACGCCATGCAGAGTAATTCCTCCAAACCCAGTCCCTCCGGCGGAAACCCTTGGCCGGTGGGTCAAAAGGAACAGGTACTTGAAGTGGCGGTTTTCCTGTTTCTTATCGTCCCCTCCATGGTCCTTTCCTTCTTCATCATTCGGCAGGGGAGCCTGGGGTTTGTGTTTACGGCCTTCTCGGTAATTCTGCGGGACCTGGCCCTGGTCAGCCTGATTCTCTTCTTTCTCTGGCGCAACGGCGAACCTTTGGAGCGCCTGGGCTGGAACTTCAAGAACGGCTGGAAAGACGTTGTCCTGGGAATAGGCTTGTTCCTACCCATGTTCCTCGCAGCCGGTTGGCTCGATGGCGCCCTGCAGGCCGCAGGGTTCTCCGTTCCGGCGACGCCGCTGCCGTCGTTCCTGGAGGCCAGGGGCCGGGCGGAATTGCTGCTGGCCTTTTTCCTGGTGGTATTGGTGGCCATCGCGGAAGAGACCATCTTCCGCGGCTACTTGCTGCTGCGCTTCCGGAGCCTTAACTTGAGTCCTCCTTGGGCGGCAGTATTATCGGCCGTTATCTTTTCCCTCGGGCACGGCTATGAAGGAACCTCCGGGGTAGTCACCGTGGGCACCATGGGATTGGTGTTCGCGGTAATCTATCTATGGCGGCAAAGTCTGGTGGCTCCCATGGTGATGCACTTCCTCCAGGACTTTATAGGGATTGTCCTGGCCCCCTTGCTGGGGCTAAAATAAAGCGTAGAAAAGCCTGCCATTTCCGTGACTACGGCGTATCAGAGGGTCGGAAAATCTTATGGAGCACGATAACCAGATTCTGCCAGAGGCCCTAAAGCCGGCTCCGGAGCAAATAGCTGCTCCCACCCCAGATGCGGGGTTATCTGCCGCCGAAGTTGAAGCACGTCAACAGCAATACGGCCTGAATGAAATTGCCGGAAAGAAAAGCCATCCCATCCTGAAATTCCTCGGGTTCTTTTGGGGGCCCATCCCCGTGATGATCGAAGTCGCGGCAGTTATCGCCGCGGTTATTCATCGCTGGGATGACTTTTATATCATCCTGGCCATGCTCCTGCTCAACGCCGGCGTCGGCTTCTGGCAGAGGCAAAAAGCGGACCATGCCATTGACTTGCTGAAACAAAAACTGGCTCTGGTCGCCAGAGTGCGGCGAGACGGGCAATGGCTGGAAGTGGCCACCCGGGAACTGGTGCCGGGCGATCTTGTCCGGGTGCGCCTGGGGGAAATCGTCCCTGCCGACCTGCAATTGTTATCCGGCGATTACCTGCTCATCGACCAATCCACCTTGACCGGCGAATCTCTGCCGGTGGAAAAACATGTGGGCGAGGTCGCATACTCCGGCTCCATTGTGCGCCAGGGAGAAATGGATGCCCTGGTGATCAATACCGGCATGAACACCTATTTTGGCCAAACCGCTAAGCTGGTGGATGAGGCCCGGACCAAGAGCCACTTTCAAAAGGCCCTCCTCAAGATCGGCGATTACCTGATGCTTGTGGGTCTGGGCATGGTGCTGATCATTTTTTTAGTGTCCCTGTATCGCCACCAGAATATTTTGCACACCTTACAGTATGCCCTGGTGTTGATGGTGGCGGCGGTGCCCGCGACCCTGCCGGCGGTACTGTCGGTCACCCTGGCGGTGGGCGCCGGGGTCCTGGCCGCCCGGGGGGCCATCGCCCGCAAGATGGCCGCCATCGACGAACTGGCGGGCATGGATGTCTTGTGCTGCGATAAGACCGGCACCATCACCCAGAATGCCCTCACCGTCGGAGAGGTGAAACCCATCGGCGGTTTCAGCGAACCGGACGTGCTACGGTTCGGGGCATTGGCCTCAAGGGAAGAAGACAACGACTCCATAGATGTGGCGATCATCAAAAAAACCCAGGAGATGGCCGCAGCCGGTCCCCCACAAGACTATTCAATCCATGCCTTCAAGCCTTTTGACCCCGTATCCAAGCGCACGGAAGCCTTGGTGGAGGCTAAAGACGGCCACTCCTTCCGGGTGACCAAGGGGGCGCCGCAGGTAATCCTGGCCCTGCTGGAAGAAAGTGCCCCCATCGCCGGGGAAGTCGACCGGCTGGTGGAGGAATTTGCAACCAAGGGATATCGCGCTCTGGGGGTGGCCAGAGCGGGTACCCCGGGGCCATGGCAATACGTGGGTCTCATTGCCCTCTATGATCCCCCGCGGGAAGATTCGGCGGCTACCATTAAAACCGCCCAGGACTTGGGCGTCCAGGTAAAAATGGTCACGGGGGATCATGTGGCCATTGCCCAGGAGATCGCCCGGGAGGTGCACCTGGGGACGGACATCCAACTCGTGACTGCCTTTTTGGACCAGCCCGACCGGGTGGCCGAGCGCGTGGTGGAAGAAGCCGAGGGGTTCGCCCAGGTGTTCCCGGAGCATAAGTACCACATCGTCGAATTATTGCAGGCCAGAGGGCACATTGTGGGCATGACCGGTGACGGGGTCAACGATGCCCCGGCCTTAAAGAAAGCCGATGTGGGGATTGCCGTGGACGGCGCCACGGATGCGGCGAAATCCGCCGCGGCCATTGTCCTGACCCAACCGGGGCTCTCGGTGATCATCGACGCCATCCGGGAGGCCCGCAAAATCTTCCAGCGCATGAACAGTTACGCTATCTATCGTATCGGCGGCAGCCTGCGAGTGCTGTTTTTCATCACCCTGTCCCTGGTGATTTTCAATTTTTACGCGGTGACCGCCATTATGGTCATTTTACAGGTGCTCCTCAACGACATCCCCATCCTCTCCATTGCTTACGATAATGTCCGGCCTGACAACGATCCGGTAAGATGGGACATGCGGGTAGTGATGAGTGTCGCCACTTATCTGGGCCTCATGGGAGTGATCTTTTCTTTCGTACTGTTCTATATCGGCCTGGAAATCCTCCACCTCGACCAGGGACCCCTCCAGACCCTCAATTTTCTGAAATTCACCGTCTCCGGCTATTTATATATCTACATGGGCCGCACCCGGGGGATGTTCTGGTCTCTCAAACCCAGTGCCCTGATGGTCTGGTCCGGAGTGGTAAGTCGAGCTCTGGCCACCGCCATCGCCCTCTTCGGCTGGTGGGTACCTCAAATCAGCTGGCAACTGGTGGGCCTGGTTTGGGGCCTGGCGGTGCTGGAACTCCTGATCACCGATCCCTTGAAAGTGGTGCTTTACCGGATACTAAACCACACTGGAATAATATTTCATAGATAACCACAAGTGGTTAAGAACATTTCTGATAAACCTGGGGAGAGGCTTGAGAGATAACTTTCCAAGATGGGTTGGCCGGTTATCCTGGAAAAGTTATGCTCTGCTCTGCCAATGATAATCTCGTTTTCCATATTCTGGGTAATATATTATAATTATTAGAGATAATCAACTGTCATCCTTGGATATCGGCGACCATTGAGAAAGCTGAGCCATGATAATTCCTAAAAAATTCGGACCTCCCAGGCATCCCTCCGAGATTCGGGTTTCTCCGGAAATTTTGGAAGTAAGTGTCAGTGAGCCTGATAAGGTATTTCAGAAACTCCGGACCTCCAGCCAAGGCCTGACCGAAGCAGAAGCGGCGCGGCGTTTACAAGAGTATGGCCCAAATGTCGTAGCCCAGGAT
>JBAVUP010000095.1:0-2140 GCA_049696835.1 Desulfobaccales bacterium | reverse complement strand
ACTGGCCACTGACTACTGTCTCAAACCACCGGCACCCGGGCCGCCGGCCTTACCCTGCCTTTGCCGGACCGGGGTTTCTTCCTCGCTTGAAAGGGCGAACGGGTCAGGGCCTCTTCCAAGACCTGGTCCACGTCGCTCACCGGCACGAACTTGAGGCGCCGCTTGACGTTGGCGGGAATCTCCACCAGGTCTTTTTTGTTGGCCTCGGGGATGATCACCTTCTTGACCCGGGCCCTAAGGGCGGCGATGGCCTTTTCCTTGAGGCCGCCGATGGGCAGGACCTTGCCCCGCAGGGTGATCTCACCGGTCATGGCCACGTCCCGGCGCACCGGGATCTTGGTCAGGGCGGAGATCAGGGCGGTGGCCATGGTGACCCCGGCGGAAGGGCCGTCCTTGGGGGTGGCCCCGGCGGGCACGTGGATATGGATGTCCAGCTTCTCGTAAAAATCCTCCGGCAGGTTGAGGAGTTCGGCCCGGGAACGGGCATAGCTCAAGGCCGCCTGGCCCGACTCCTTCATGACGTCGCCCAACTGCCCGGTGAGGAGCAGTTGGCCCTTGCCTTTCATCAAGGTGGCCTCGATTGCCAGGGTCTCGCCCCCCACCTGGGTCCAGGCCAGGCCGGTGGCCACCCCCACTTCGTCTTTTTCCACCTCGCCTTCGGGCAGGTGCTGGGGCGGCCCCAGGTAGCGGTGCAGGTTGCCCCGGGTGATAGAAAAGGGCCCTTTCTCGCCTTCGGCCAGGCGCCGGGCCACCTTGCGGCACAGGGAGCCAATCTCCCGCTCCAGGTTCCGCAGGCCCGCCTCCATGGTGTAATAAAGGATGATCCGTTTCAAGACCTCGGGGCCGATGTTCAGGTCTTCGGGGTGCAGGCCGTTTTCCGTGAGCTGCCGGGGCATCAGGTGGCGCCGGACGATCTCCAGCTTCTCGTCCTCGGTGTAGCCCGGCAGGCGGATGGTCTCCATGCGGTCCCGCAGGGCCGAAGGTATGGGGTCGATCAGGTTGGCGGTGGTGATGAACATCACCTTGGACAGATCGAAGGGCACGTTGAGATAATGGTCGCTGAAGGAATGGTTCTGCTCCGGGTCCAGGGCCTCCAGCAGGGCGGCGGAGGGGTCGCCCCGGAAGTCCATGCCGATCTTGTCCACTTCGTCCAGCAGGAAGACCGGGTTATTGGAGCCCGCGGTCTTAACCCCCTGGATGATGCGCCCCGGCAGGGCGCCGATATAGGTGCGCCGGTGGCCCCGCAGCTCCGCCTCGTCCCGCATGCCCCCCAGGGAAACGCGGGTGAATTTGCGCCCCAGGGCCCGGGCAATGGACTGGCCCAGGGAGGTCTTGCCCACCCCCGGCGGGCCCACGAAGCACAGGATGGGGCCCTTCATCTTTTTGTTGAGCTTGCGCACCGCCAGGTATTCCAGGATGCGGTCCTTGACCTTCTCCAGGTCATAGTGGTCCTCATCCAGGATGGCCTTGGCCTCCTTGACGTCCAGTTTGTCCCGGGTGCCCTTGCTCCAGGGCAGCTCCACCAGCCAATCCAGATAGGTGCGGACGATGGAGGCTTCGGCCGCGTCCGGGTGCATCTGCTCCAGGCGGGAGAGCTGTTTCAGGGCCTCCTCTTCGGCCTGCTTGGTCATGCGGACCCGGGCGATCTTGAGGCGGTAGTCCTCCATCTCCTTGCTGGTCTCGTCGATGTCGCCCAGTTCCTTCTTGATGGCCCGCAGTTGCTCCCGCAGGAAATACTCCCGCTGGGTGCGGTCCATCTCCTCCCGGGCCTGGGACTGGATCTTGGCCTGGATGGCGGAGACCTCCAGTTCCTTGCGCAGGAAGTCGTTGACTATGATGAGGCTGCGGATGGGGTCGGTCTCCTCCAAAACCGTCTGGGCTTCGTCGATCTTGAGCCTGAGGTTGGCGGCCACCAGGTCGGCCAGGTGGCCGGGGTCCTCGATGGACTCCAGGATGGCCAGCAGGTCCGGAGACATGATGCCCTTTAGGGTGAGGATCTTCTCCGACATCTCCCGGGCGTTGCGCATCAGGGCCTCGGCCTCGGGGGAGATTTCGCCGATGGCGGACTCGGGGATGAGCTCCTGCTCCACCTGGAAGTAGGGGCGCTCCTGGAGATAGTCCTTGATCCGGGCCATGGACT
>JBAVUP010000094.1:0-7670 GCA_049696835.1 Desulfobaccales bacterium | reverse complement strand
GCGCCGGCCCACGCCGGGATGCCGGCGGGGTCCCGCAGTTTCAGGCTCTTGTCGCCCTTTTGCACCTGCGCGGCGATAATAGCCGGTTTGCCTTGAAAGGTGATGTGGGAGCCGGTGATCTCTACCTGATCCTTGGGCGCAAAGGTGAGGTCTTGTTTTTCTATGAACCAACCGGGACCCAGGTACACCAGGATGGTCTTCTTGCCCGTCTTCAGGGTCAGGCTCGCCCCGTAACCCCTGCCCCGGTCGGTGATCTTGTCCACCGATACGACTTCGCCGCTTACCGTCTCCACGGTTTTCGGGTCGTACATCCGGTCGTATCCGGCCCCGCCTCCCGGCCCCAGACCCCCCTGGTTTTCGGACCCGCAGGCCATGGTGAGAGCCAGGAGGAGCACCAAAGCCGACATCCAACCGTTTCCTTTCATCCCTCTGATCCCCTTCAATGGGTTTCTCCGGCGGGGCCGGGCCCTCCATAATACCTAAACGTTTTTTTCCTTAGAGAATTGTTTGGCCCCTACCTTGCCGTTGGCAAACTGGATGGTAATGATGGTGCCATCTTTTTTCCAGGTGGACGCGGTGCCGGAAAATACCGCCACATCCGCACTGAACGATTCCGTGGGCTCCCCCAAGATCGCCGTCACTTCCACCTGGGTCATGCCGGTGCGATTTTGTCGAAATTTTCCTGAGTAAGCTGCGAGGTGCCGCAGGCAGCAAGGCATAAGGAGAAAAGCACGATTACGGTTAAATTCACCAGCTTTGGGCAGCGAGTCAGGTTCATGAAATTCCTCCAAGGTCTATCAGGTTGGATACTTTTCATTTGATATCATATAATAAATATTTTGACGGCGGAATCGGTCGATTTATCGGCAGGTGGTTGAACAAAAGGCCTGGTGGTTGCCATTGTCATGCTTGGGGACCTTTGGGTGGAGTGCGCCCGGGGTGTGCGCCCCCGCCCCCGAAAGATCAAGATAGCGAGACTGATTGATGCGTGCCGCGAGGGTTTGGCTCATCATTATACTGTTTCTCCTGCGTCTGGCGCCGGACACGCTCGCCGCCGCGCCGGACATCCGGGAAAACCTGGAATATCAAATAAGCCTGGGGCCGTGGTCGGATGTGGCCCGAGTTCACCTGATTCTCAAGGAGTTGAAGCCGGGACATTACCTGGCGGAGTTTTCCGGCGCGGCCCAGGGGATGTGGCGGTTGTTGAGCCGGTGGCTGCCCGAACGATACCAGACTGAGATGCTCTACCGGGATGGGTGGCTGCAACCCGTGGTGTATCGTGAAGAATTCCAGGAGAAAGGGCACCAAGTCCTGAAGGAGTACCGTTTCGACTATGACCATAGCCAACTGACCCTTTGGCGCCAGGTTGACGGCGGCGAGAAAATCAAGGAGTGGGAAGTGCCCTTGACCGGCCCGGTTTACGACCTCTTGAGCCTGTTTTATAACGTCCGGTTAGACGCCCTGGGACCGGCGCCCGGCGGCGCCACCCTGCGGGTAATGGTCCTGCCGAACCCCAAACCCCAGGAGTTGGTCTTTCACATCGGCGCCGTCACCGACCAGGGGCTCAAGGTAATGGTGAACAGTTCCTCGCCGGGCGCGGTTGACGAGGATCAGTATTTTATCTTTCTCAACCCGGAACGGGTCCCCACCCTGGCCTGGACCCGGGTAACCCTCTTTGGCAAGCTCGCGGGGCGCTTGGTGAACCCCGGCGATATCAAGAAGGAGGGCCTGTTGGGCCTACCCCCCTCCTCTTGCCCCGTCCCTCAAGCCCCACGTTGAGGACCATGCCCCTTGAGAACCCGATTCCGCCTGGCCGCCGCCGTCCCCTGCCTGGCCTTGGGCCTGCTGTCCGGCAGCATGGATTGCGTCAGTCGGCGAGGTCAAAATCCTGATAGAGGTTGCAAGGCTGGAGTCGCTTACTCGCAGGCCTGGAAGAGCTAGCCTGCCCAGATAGTCTATTTAGTTTTCATCCGGAAAAGCCTCGTGCCGACCACCGGTCCTTAAAGTCCCCCTTTTCCAAAGGGGGGAATTTGGAGGAGTTTCCGGATGGACACTATTTGAGGATATTGCAGCTCAAAGAGGCGTTTGGCCACTACGAAGGCGCCTTCGTGAAAGGTTTGGCGCAGATCGGTAATGATCACGCCCCGGCGGCGGCTGGAGGCATGGATCATCTTGCCGTCGCCCAGGTAAATTCCCACATGGCCGATATGGCGACCCCTGTGGCCAAAAAAGAGGAGATCTCCGGGCAGCATTTTGGCAAAATCCAGGATTTTGGCCACTATCATACCTACCCGGGCTTGCTCGGGGCTGGAGCGAGGCAGGGCAATACTGAATTTTTTGTATATAAACTGCACAAATCCTGAGCAATCGGTGGTATGGCCGGTCTGTAAGGAACCGCCCCACCTGTAGAGAGTACCTAAATAATGACGGGCCAGGGTCAGGATCCGGTCCGGAAGAGTCTCTGGTTCAGACCGGATAGAGAGCTGCGCTGAAGGCGGCGATACGATATGTAATGGCGAGGTGAGGCGCGGCAGGCGATCGAACGGTCTTGGGGGACTTCTTAAGGATGCCATCAAGAAGCGTCCGTCCCGCGGGGGAATGACCTTCGTGGTCAGAATTTCTGAGACGCCGGAGCTTTTGGCAGATCTCTCTCCCGTCCGGCCCTGCACCAGGGTTTCATCGCCGGATAGGCTCGCCCGACTGCCGGCTTGGGCTTGGGCCGGATTGGGTGATAAAGTCAGGGATAGAGTTAATGCCGCGCCCAAAATTATCCGGCGCACCCCGTTTGACCTTAATAGGTATTTTCCCCATGAATTGTCCTCTTCCATGGTCAATGCCTCATAGCTTCCCCCCCTCAAGGTGGAGCCTCATAGTCCCTTAACCAGGCCACCAGGTCAGGCTTATAGAACCGCCACCCCTTGCCCACCTTGCGGGACGGCAGAATCCCCCGCTTGGCATAATTCCGCACCGTGAAGGGCGTCAGCTTCAAAAACTCCGCCGCTTCCTCTGTGGTTAGCACCGGGTTATTTTCCATACCTCCCTCCATTTTGCCTTCAGATATTATTATATATAGCAATAAAAGTCAATATAAAATTATATATTTATTAATAAGCAATTATTAATTTATTTAAAACACTATATAAATCTATATTTGATTATAATTCAATATAAACCTTGACATTCTATCGTTTACCATTATAATTCGAGGCAAGGTAAGAAAGCAGCCTTCGATTGCCTTCAAGGATAGGGGCCATGGAAGGGAAGGAATTGACGATTAGGGAACGGGGTCAAATGGGGCCGGCTGCCCAGGCCGATAACGATAACCAGGGGCTCGCCAGGTGGGTTGCCTGGCCGCCCCCCCCCGCCAAGGGCATACGCTTATGAGGCTACAGTTCATGGCCTTGTCGTCGAGAATAGGGTCAGCTTTTGGGGTTAAGCTCAAGAACCAGGTTCCAAGCAGCGGTTTTGGACAGAGGAAGATGGGTTGCCGCCTCATAGCAGGTGCAATCTCCAAACAAAGGAAGGAGTAAATCATGCCTTTAATCCATGTGGTGGTGGTTCTGATCGTAGTTGGTGTGCTTCTCTGGCTCGTCAACTCATACATCCCGATGGCGGGCTCCATTAAGTCGATCTTGAATGCTGTCGTAGTCATTGCCGTGGTCTTGTGGCTCCTGAGCGTTTTTGGGCTCATGGGTGAAATCTCCAAGATCCGAGTGGGGAAGTAACTGTCCTGGTTCAGATTGGTTTCAAGCAGCAATTTTGGACCGACGAAGTAATCTCGAATTAAAGGAGGAGCACATGCCATACCAACCATACCTGGGGCCAGTCGTGGCGTTAATCGCCGGGATATTGATATTGATTCAACCCAGCCTGTTGAGCATTATTGTGGCGGTTTACCTGATTGTCATAGGCATACTGGGTCTGATGGGGGCGCGGCCCACGAGGTGGTGGGGCCGATAATCCTTGCGCCGCATAAAAAAGCAGCCTTTCTTGGCATTCAGGGCTGGGGGCCATGGAGGGGAAGGAATTGACGGCAAGGGAAAGAGGCAAGTTGGGGCCAGTTGACTAGCCTGATAACGATGATCAGTTGATCGGAATGTCGTTGCCTGGCCGCTCCCCGCCGCAAAGCGACTTTAGATATTTAGGAGAGGCAGATGAAAAAGATCATGGGACTGGGGGCGATACTCCTGGCAGGTTTACTGGTAATCCCCGGCAATCTCTGGCTCGCGAGCCAAGTCCTGGCCCAAAGCGATGCGCAGACGATTGAAGATAAGCACCAGGAAGAGTTACGGCAGAAGCGGCAAGAGGAATGGCAAGAGCGTGAACGGGAGGGGAAACAACAGCAAAATACCGGTCAGCGTAAGCAAGACGCCATCAAGCGTCAGCAGGATGCCGATAAGCGGCAGAAAGCCGCCGAACAGCGCCTGCGGGAACTCGAGGAAGAAGAGAAATAAGACCGCCTCAACCATACTACCGGAGGAAATTGCCATGAACCGAGTAACCAACATATCAGCGTGGCTGGCGATCAGCCTTTTCATGGCCTCGGCCTTGGCTATTTTCCCAGGCGCCGCCGCAGCCGCCCAGACTTTGGACATCCGCATCCAATCCGATACTGGGGGCTCCCCCCCGGGGGAGCTGATGCTCACCGATCCTTCCGGAGACAGGACGGGTCCTGAGGCCACGGACATCCACCTGCGTAATCCGATGAGCGGCCTTTATAACCTGCGGGTAATCGGTTTGAAAAGCGGGGATTACACCTTGTTCCTCAAGGCTTATAGCGAAAGCGGCAGCACCTCGGATGTGCGGTTCCCCCATATGACCATCAAGGATGGAGAGGTCCATCACTATCAGGTAAACTTTTCAGCTAGGGGGCCTAAGCTCGATGTGCGGCGAACCCGGGTAACAACGGAGTAAAATTACCCCAGGTGCAGGTTCCGGCCAGGCCGCGGGCCTCAGAAGCGTCAGGTTTGATCACCCCTTGACCTTTGAAGGACAGAAAGTCCCTTTCATCAAAAAATTCAGACCCAAGGAGGGTAGCATGTCCGTTGAATCAGCCAGAGCTTTTGTGGAAAAGCTGAGGAAAGATTTGGCATTCAAGAAGCAAATCCTGGCCGCCGAGTCCGCTGCCAAGAGAAAAGAGATCATCAAGAGCGCCGGATTCGAATTCGAAAGAATGCACCTGGACTCTTTGGTTAGCGAACTCACCCCCGAAGAAAGAGATGCTTTGATGCTGTTATGATTTTGGCATTCAGGGCTGGGGCCATGGAAGGGAGGGAATTGACGGCAAGGGAAAGGGGCAAGGTGGGGCCGGTGGCAAGCAGCAGTTTTGGACAGACGAAGATGGGCTGCCGCATAAACACAAGATAAAACTCTTACCAACGGGACCGAGTGGTATTCTGGGGACGATCCTGATAGTGGTTCTTATCCTGTTCCTCCTTGGGCGTCTTTAGGCTTGATTCATCATGAGCAATAATTATGAATCAATAATCATTTGGAAAATGAATACACATTTGGAGGTAGGTATGAAAAAGCTAATTTTTGTTTTGGTAGTAGCAATTATGCTGGCTGGAAGCGCGGTCGTCACCATGTCTGCACCTTCTTATGCTCAGGGTTATGGAGGCTATAACTATCCACCCCCGCCCCAGAATATGTACGCGACACCGTGGGTTGGGAATAATACGCCATGGGTCTATTACCAGGGTGATTGGTTTTTAAATGGCCTACTGTATAATTTTTTCGGCAATCGATATGGCTGGGCCCCGTATTATGCTTATCCTCCTATCTATATTGTAAGACCCAATGACTGGTATGCGCCGAGGTGGAATGCGTGGTATCAGGGACATCCGAATTACTGGAATAATTTTCAGCGACAGTATCCCTATTGGCGCGGACACCACGCTGGTCAGCATTATGACCAGAATTTTTATAATCAGCACCATCGTGGCCAGGGTAGCGGTTGGAATCAAGGCTTCCATGGTGTCCGTCCTCCCGGAGCCACTAAACCTGGTGTCCGTCCTTCCGGGACCGCTGGACCCGGCGGCCATACCCCTGGAACTACCGGCCCTGGCGTTCGTCCTCCTGGAGCACCCGCCCCTGGGGTTTTTGGCCCTGGAGCCAGTGGTCCTGGGGGGCATACCCCTGGAGCCACCGGTCCGGGCGTTCGCACCCCTGGGCCTCCTGGTCCGGCGCAGCACGCTCCGGGAGCCACCGGTCCGGCGGTTCGCACCCCTGGGGCTACTGGTCCTGGCGGCCATCCCCCTGGAACCACTGGTCCGGCGGTTCGCACTCCTGGGCCTCCTGGTCCGGCGCAGCACGCCCCGGGAGCCGCTGGTTCTGGCGGCCAAAAACCGGCAAAAACTCCTCCGGCTGAGGAAAAAAAGGACCATTAGACCCAGCGGGTTGAATATGGAGAAAGCCGGATGAAGGGCAAAAAGCAATAAAAAATTGGCGTGAACCAAATCTACACGCCGGGCTTCCGGCAAAAGGAGATGAAAATGGGATTGATTGTGCTCATCATTATCATCATTTTGCTCGTGGGGGCCTTCCCTCGCTGGCCTCACAGCCAAAGTTGGGGCTATGGCCCGAGTGGTATTCTGGGGACGATCCTGATCGTGGTTCTCATACTGTATCTCCTTGGGCGTCTTTAAGAGAAGTGAGGGAATCGACAGGGAGGTGCACAGGGCAGGGAAGGTGGCTGGCTTTATGGCGCTTTATTGAGGAAACAGGCTGGCGTTTTCCGAGATCAGGTAACGCTCAACGGGATGAAAGGCTCATAACAAACATAAATTTCACCAGGAGGAAAACAATGAAAGTACGAATTGCCTTAGTGACCCTGCTGTTGGTGTTGGTCCCGTTTGGGATGGCCATGGCGCAAAAACCCACAAACCTGTATGATACCCTGGCAGCCGCCGGGAACTATAAGACTTTCTTAAGTCTCGTGGATAAAGCCAATATACAGGAATTGAAGTCGATGTCGGGCCCCTTCACGGTTTTTGCCCCCACTGACGCGGGCTTCGCCAATGTGCCCAAGGCAACCCTGGACAAGATTATGGGCGATCCGGCCATCGTCAGAGACGTGGTGTACTTTCACATCACCCCGGGCAAGTACGTGGAAAAGGATCTGCCGGGTCTGAAAGAATGCAAGACCATGTGCCCCACCGACAACGCCGGGATCATGACATTCACCAAGATGGGCGACAAATATATGGTGAATGGCGCTACCATCGTCCAACCTGACATGATGGCGACCAATGGCGTGGCCCAGGGTATCGACGCCGTTATGCTGCCCAAATTTGCCCCCCCGAAGAATCTCTAATAAAGGGAGTATTTAAGGTAGGAAGCTGTTCCCGTTTAGCGTTACCTGATCTCGGAATCGTACGCAGACAATTTTACTGGCGATAACCATGGGGGCCTTCGGGCCCCTGTGCCCTGTGACTTTATTTTAGCTTGAACGGCCTCGAAGACAGGCTGTGACCTCCCAGGAAAGATGAGAAATGCCAAATTACTCTGACCCCAATTGGATGGTCTCGCAGTCTGAGCGTAGGCAGGCGGAAGAGGCTCTGCTTAAAGCGGGGGCCTTGCAGAAGGCGATTTTCAACAGCGCCAACTTCTCGAGTATCGCCACCGACGCGCAGGGCGTCATTCAAATATTCAATGTCGGCGCCGAGCGC
>JBAVUP010000093.1:0-4016 GCA_049696835.1 Desulfobaccales bacterium | reverse complement strand
CTTGGTGGCCCGCTTCCGGAACACTCGGGGGCAGGTGCTGGCCACCGGCGGCGGCGTCGTGCTGGACCCGGACAATGTGGCGGCCCTCCGGGAAAACGGCATCCTCATCTGGCTGACCGCGGACCCGACGGTCATCCAGGCCCGTCTGGCCCAGGATCAGCCCCGGGACGCCAACCGCCCCAGTCTGACCGGGGGAGACACCATCCAGGAGGTGGCGGAAGTGCTTAAGCATCGCCACCCCCTCTATCAGGCCGCAGCCGAGATCATCGTGGATACCACCGGCCGATCCATCGCCCAGGTGGTGGCACAGGTCTTGGCGGCCTTAACATCTAAGGAGACCGGCGACCTTGGCGGGTAATACCTTTGGACGGGTTTTTCGGGTGACCACCTGGGGCGAATCCCACGGTCCGGCTTTGGGCGCGGTGATCGACGGCTGTCCGCCCCGGTTGTCCCTGAGCGTTGCCGACATCGAGGCGGAACTGACCCGGCGCCGTCCCGGGGTGCAGGCCCACGCCACCAGCCGCCGGGAGCCAGATAAGGTGGAAATCCTGTCCGGGGTCTTCGAGGGGCTGACCACCGGCACCCCCATCAGCCTGATCATATACAACCGGGACGTTAGGAGCCAGGATTACGACGAATTGCGGCGCGTCTTCCGTCCCGGCCACGGCGATTTCACCTACCAGGCCAAGTACGGCATCCGGGACCATCGCGGCGGGGGGCGGGCCTCGGCCCGGGAGACCGCCGCCCGGGTGGCCGCCGGCGCCGTGGCGCAGAAGCTCTTGGACCGGGAAGGTATCCGGGTGGTAGCCTATACCCTGGAACTGGGGGGCGTGCGCGCCCAAAAGGTGGAGGAGGACCGGATCTGGGATAACCCCTTCGCCTGTCCCGACCCGGAGGCCGTGGCCGCCATGGAGGCCCGGGTCCAGGAAGTGCGGGCTCAGGGCGACTCCCTGGGTGGGCTGGTCCAGGTGCGGGTCCGGGGCTTCCCCCCGGGGTTGGGGGAGCCCGTCTTCGATAAACTGGATGGGGCCCTGGCCGGGGCGGTCATGTCCGTGGGCGCGGTCAAGGGCGTGGAGATCGGCGCCGGCTTTGCCGCCGCCCGCTTGCTGGGCTCGGAAAACAATGATCCCCTGGTCCCCGGCGGGTTTGCCGCCAACCGCGCCGGCGGCATCCTGGCGGGCATCTCCAACGGCGATGAGATCGTGCTCACCGCCGCGGTGAAACCCATTCCCTCCATCTCCCTGCCGCAGCAGACCATCGACATGGAGGGCCGGCCCTACACCCTCAGGGTCAAAGGCAGGCACGACATCAGCGCCATCCCCCGCATCGTTCCCGTCATCGGCGCTATGGTGCGCCTCACCCTGGCGGATTTTCTCCTGCGCCAGAGGGCCATTACATGTGAATAGCTATCAGCTTTTAGCTTTCAGCCAAGACTACGCCTTAGCCGCAAGCAATCTCAACGCAGGGTGGGCGCCGCCCGCCATGCTGCATTACCAGAAAGGTCAGGGGCATCGGTTATTTATGGCAAAGCTTCATTGTGTCCCCCGGGTACGGCCGTGGGTATGAAACCTACGATAGCCCTCATCGGCGGTCAGGGGCAGATGGGCCGCTGGTTCCAGCGCTTCTTTGCAGGCCAGGGGCTTCCCGTCCTGGTGGCGGACCTGGACACCCCCCAGACGCCCCGGGAAGTGGCCGCCCTGGCGGATGTGGTGATCATCGCGGTGCCCATCCCCCAGGTCAAGGCAGTGGTCCGGGAGGTGGCCCCGTACCTGCAGCCCCACGCCGCCCTGATGGATCTTACGTCTGTGAAACAGCGGCCCATGTCGGCCATGCTGGCGGCGTTCGCCGGGGAAGTGGTGGGCACCCACCCCCTGTTCGGCCCGGGGGAAGAGAGCATCGCGGGACGGACCGTCGTGCTCTGCCCGGGGCGGGGGGAGCGGTGGTTTCAGTGGCTGAAAGACCTGCTGACCCAGTCCGGAGCCCGGGTGAAGATCACCTCCGCCGCGGAACACGACCGCCTCATGGCCGTGGTGCAGGGGTTGGCCCATTTCATGCTCATTGCCTTCGGGGCGGTCATCCGCGACCTGGGGGTCTCCTTGGAAGATCTGGAGGAATTCGCCACCCCCACCTTCGCCACCCTGCATAATCTGACCCGCCACCTGCTGCGCCAGGATGCCAAGCTGTACGCCTGCATTCAACTGCAGAATCCGGCCAACCGCATTGCCCTCAGGGCCCTCGAGGACGCGGTGGCTGATATCCTCTATTTTATTCAACGCCAGGACGCCGATGGGCTGGTCCGCCTGATCGAAGAGATTCGGCAAACAGAGCCTGAGTAAGACCTCTATCAGGCTGTTGAAAATGGTTTTTTTGTCATCCTGAACGAAGTGAAGGATCTAGAACGTATGAGATTGACTAGATACTTCGCTGCGCTCAGAATGACAAGTTGAGGGAAATGGCTAGTTTTTCAACAACCTTCTTGACCACCCATTTCCCCTATATTCGAACACCGGGAGCTATCCATGCTGGATCCCAAGTTTGTGAGAGAACATCTGGAAGACGTGGAGCGGGCTTTGAAAAACCGGGGCCAGGAGATCTCCCTGGATGAGTTTCGCCGCCGGGAGGCCGAGCGTCGCCAGTTGCTGACCCGCCTGGAAGAGCTGCGGCACGAACGCAACACCTTGTCGCACGAGGTCGGCGGTTTGATGAAAGCCGGCAAGCAGGCTGAAGCCCAGCCACTCCGAGACCGGGTCAGCGCCCTCAATGAAGAGAGAGAAAACCTGGAGGGGCAGGCAGTGGCCCAGGATCTTTGGGTGCAGGATTTTCTCCTCAATCTGCCCAATATCCCCCACGCCTCCGTGCCCATCGGGGCATCCAGCGACGACAATCCGGTAGTGCTCACCTGGGGCGAAGCCCCCCGGTTCGATTTCCCGCCCCGGGCGCATTGGGACATCGGCGAAAATTTAGGCATCCTAGATTTTGAACGGGCCGCCAAGATCACCGGGGCCCGCTTTGCCCTGTTGAAAGGGGCCGGGGCCTTACTGGAGCGCGCCCTCATCAACTTCATGCTGGACCTGCACACCAAAAAGCACGGCTATACGGAAGTGCTGCCGCCCTTTATGACCAATGAAGATTCCCTGCGGGGCACCGGGCAGCTTCCCAAGTTTAAAGAGGATTTATTCAAGCTGGAGGGGTGGAATTACTTCCTGGTGCCCACTGCGGAAGTGCCGGTCACCAATATCCACCGGGATGAGATTCTCAAACACGCAGACCTGCCCTTATATTACACCGCTTACACTCCCTGCTTCCGGTCCGAGGCCGGTTCCCACGGCAAGGACGTCCGGGGCCTGATTCGCCAGCACCAGTTCAACAAGGTGGAGCTGGTAAAGTTTACCCTGCCCGAGCACTCCTACGATGAGTTGGAGCGGCTGCGGCAGGATGCGGAAGAAGTCTTGCAGGAGTTGGGCCTGCACTACCGGGTGGTGGTGCTGTGCACCGGGGATATGGGGTTTGCCGCCGCCAAGACCTATGACCTCGAGGTCTGGCTGCCGGGGCAGGACCTCTATCGGGAGATCTCGTCGTGCAGCAACTTTGAAGATTACCAGGCCCGCCGGGCCGCTATCCGCTTCCGCCGCACCGGCGCCAAGGGCACGGAGTTGGTCCACACCCTGAACGGCTCCGGCCTGGCCGTGGGCCGCACCCTGGTGGCCATCCTGGAGAACTACCAGCAGGAGGATGGCAGCGTAATGATCCCTTCAGTGTTACGGGCTTATATGGGAGGGATGGAGAGGATCGGGTAGATGCCGGTTTTCTGTTTTCTGTTTTCTGTTTTCTGTAAGAAGCCTTTCGTGCCTTTATTTCAGGCTTTGCGAGAGGGCTTTTATCATTTTTCTTATAGTATCCAAACTAATCGACAGCCTGTCCGTTTCCGCTGATATCAGGTATCCTTGAGATGCCCCCAAAAGTGAGACACTTTTTATGAGAGGATTGATTTAAAGCAACCATGGCTCAGTTTACCC